>NZ_JBYUPV010000005.1:1694-27783 GCF_058133325.1 Paenibacillus sp. MAHUQ-45 | reverse complement strand
GCGTTTCAATCATAGTCGAGGACACTTTTACCACTAGATGATTCCCGGTTCCTGGCGTTACATTTGGGATTCCTGTTGTCCCCGGCCCAGTGCCTGGACGTGGAACTGGTACAGGCTCAAAACTTGGTGCAGGCACCTTCACTTCTTTGGTCCATTTTGCATATAACGTAACATCTTCCGTCACAATATCTGTAGCGAAAGTCCACGCATTCTCAAGCGTTGCTTCCTTATACCAGCCCCCAAAGGTGTAATCTGTCCGGGTCGGCACTGTCGGCGCACTGATGGTTGATCCTTCAACCACTTTCTTAAGAGCCGCTACTGCAGAACCACCTTGCGAATCAAAATGTACGTTGTATGTGGGCAGTTTTTTCGAAAACCAATCAACATATAGCGTCATATCAGACAAGACGGAGATTGTTAAACCTGGTACATATCGGTTCCCCTGCCCATCCGCCTGCACATTCCAACCGTCAAATTCTTTTCCTGGTGGAGCAATAATTCCTGTGCCTTCCGGTAATGGCCATGACTTTTCTCCTTTAAGCACCGTCATAGGAGGCGGAACGGTACCCGTGGCTCCATTCAAGTCAAAAGTGATGGTATACACTTCGAACCACATGGCATATAACGTAATGTTTGATGTCAAATAGGGGATGCGAACTCCTGGCGAATACCGCTGTCCGGTTCCATCCTCCTTGGTACTCCAACCGCCAAAGGTCTTTCCTGTCGGTCCTGTGAATCCCGTGTTATTTGGCAACGGTGGTGAAATAGGTTCGTCGCCTATCTTTATGGAAGACGGTACTGTACCTGTTCCTCCATTTAAATCAAAGGTGACGGTATAAGCATTGCTAAACTTGGCATACAGTCTAATGTCTGATGTCACGTTGCTGATGCTTGCATTCGCTTCATAGCTAGTTCCGCTTCCATCTGCTTTAGTACTCCAACCGTCAAAGTTCTTCTTTCCTGCCGGTCCGGTTAATCCCGTGCCATTCGGCAGCGCTGGTGAAGCTTGTCCTGGGGACACCGTCATGGGATCAGGCACTGTGCCTGTTCCTCCATTTGAACTAAAGCTAACGGTGTAGCCGTCAGCCACCTTTCGAATTCGTTGGTTTAAAGTATCTGAAATGTAAACAGTTCCACTCTTGTCCACTGCTATGCCCTGCGGTATAAATAATTTAGCAGAGGTTGCCGGTCCACCGTCTCCCGAATAGCCGCCCGTAATACCTCCTGCTATCGTGCTGATCTTCCCGGATGTCACATCTACTTTCCGAACCTGATTTCCATCCAGGATGTACAGATTGTCATTACTATCCTTAGCAATTCCTCGGGGACCTACTAATTGGGCTAACGTCGCATCTCCACCATCTCCCGTACTGGCACTAGTACCATCGCCTGCTACCGTACTGATCTTCCCCGACGTATCTACCTTTCGTATACGAAAAGTATTATTATCTGCGATATACATATTGTCATTGATATCAAAAGTCATTCCATATGGATATGCTAATTTAGCAGAGATCGCATCTCCTCCATCGCCTACGTCGCTGTAACCATCGTATTCTCCCGCACCTGCAACAGTGCTCATTGCGCCTGATTTATCGACTTTTCGAATTCGATGGTTATACGTATCTGCTATGTACAGATTCCCGCTACTGTCAAAGGCTAATCCATGCGGCTCGTTCAATTTGGCAGAGGTCGCGAGCCCTCCGTCTCCTGCATAGCCTAAAGAACCATTACCAGCTACCGTGCTGATATTCCCTGACTTATCAACTTTCCGAATTCGCTCGTTACTTGTATCAGCAATATACAGGTTATCGCTGCTATCCACAGCTAAACCTGTAGGATAGCTCAATTTGGCCGATTTCGCTGGTCCATTGTCTCCCGAATAGCCCGAGGTACCCGTTCCCGCAACCGTACTGATGATCCCTGATTTATCCACTTTACGGACTCTATTATTTTGGGAGTCTGCAATATACAGATTCCCGGCGCTGTCAAAAGCTAGTCCTTGTGGGTTATAAAATCTGACGAGAGGTAAATTCGCTTCCACTCCGTCTCCCATATAGCTAGTTTCACCATTACCCGCTACTGTAGTGATGATGCCACTACTTGCAGCATGGGCTTTTTCGCCAGACAGTGCAGGCAGCATTTCCGCGATGAGCAGGAACACCAGTACACAAGCTATAATTTGCTTTGCTTTTTGTCGCATTTCTTTGCCTCCTTGTAGCATGCTTCGTGTAATGTAACTCACATTCGATCCAAGAGATTGCATATAGATAGTTTCTTCATACCCGCAGCCATTGTTCCAACATTATCGAGATGATCGTCTAAATAAGAAAAGTTCATCTCTAGATCACCATCATGTCCTATTCCTCCCTATTCTTTATCGCAATATATTCTAGCAAGCGCTTCTCACAAATTTCTCACAAATTATCGAGTGCTGTCGAAATAACAAAAAAAGCAGGGCTAATAAACATCGCCACCTAAACTGACCACGTGAAGTGAGACAAGATATAATGCGCATTCAAGAAATTGTGAAAATAAAAAAAACGGCATTTCTGCCGTTTGTGTTAGTTCTTAGTGACTTCTTCATTTATATTCTCTTCAATCAAAGCATCAGCATTCTTTTCAAAAGCATTAAGAAGCTTACGCACTTCATCCGTTGACTTCGTGCTCATCAATTGATTGCATAGTTCACTAGCCCCTCGGAATCCTTTGACATAGATCTTAAAAAATCGTAGAAGTGCTCTAAACGGACGTAACGTTAATTCTGGTGCATATTTGTCATGAAGATCCAGATGCAATCTTAGAAGCTCAAGCAAATCATCACTGCTATGTTCCCTCGGCTCTTGTTCAAAAGCAAACGGATTATGAAAAATACCTCTCCCGATCATTACCCCATCCACACCATATTGCTCAGCAAGCTTTAAGCCCGTTTCTCGATCAGGAATATCCCCATTGATTGTCAAAAGGGTGTCTGGTGCTATGCGATCACGAAGCTCCTTAATTTCCGGAATCAGTTCCCAATGTGCATCTGCTAAGCTCATTTCCTTTTTTGTACGCAGATGAATAGACAGATTAGCAATATTTTGATTTAGAATATGGGTTAGCCAAACCCGCCATTCCTCTATATCGTAGTAGCCAAGCCTAGTTTTTACACTGACTGGTAATCCTCCCGCTTTTGCAGCTTGAATAATATCTGCCGCAAGATCTGGACGCAGAATAAGGCCGCTTCCCCTACCTTTTCTGGCAACATTGTGCACGGGGCAACCCATATTGATATCCACACCTTTGAAACCAAGCTTGGCCATATCAATACTCATTTCCTTGAAATATTCAGGCTTGTCCCCCCAAATATGTGCCACCATTGGTTGTTCATCTTCCGTAAATGCTAAACGTCCCCGTACACCATAACGCAATTTAGGATGACAATAGCTCTCCGTGTTTGTAAATTCCGTAAAAAATACATCAGGTCTAGCTGCTTTACTTACTACCTGCCGAAAAACAATATCCGTTACATCTTCCATTGGTGCAAGTATAAAAAACGGCCGAGGTAAATCACGCCAAAAATTATTTAACACTACTTACTCAATCCTCTCACTATAGATCCAACGTATTTATTTTAACATAGTTACGAAATTCAACAGTCCCACCGTAGTACCATGGATACATAGTATAACATCTCTTCTCTTTTTTACGAACAATCTAATCAAGACTTTAGACAGATATCGCATACAGTTTTAGTTTTATTACTGCATTCGTATAGCAAGTGCTGTAATAACTGTTAATAGCAATCGACCAGTTGTACTAAAAAATCGATACGCGAACGTTGTTACCCCCGATTCCATTATCCAACTGCTTCGTCATTGAAACTTTGAGGTTGTTGAGCGTCCGGTCCGATCACGATCGAGGAGCTGTGCGAGGCTAGCCATAATGGTGAGCTGGAGGAAGCTTTCTGTACGGCGAGTATAATCAAGACAAAGAAATGACCCTCAAGCAAAATTGGCTTGGGATCATTTCTTTATTTTATATTGCCCTATGATTCATGTTTCGCCCCTGCACACTCTATTTGACAAAGAACAGCTATTTGAAACGATAGCCACTTTATACCCAATCGGACAACCAATAAACACCCGCTTCCTATCCAACGGCCTGAATGACACTTATGCAGTCGACACCGAACAAGGAAAATATATTTTGCGCATTTATAAGCATCAATGGAGAACTGAAGAAGAGATCCGCTTTGAACTGGATCTTTTAACTTACTTAAAAGGATGCGGCCTCCCGATTTCCTATCCGATTGCCAGACATGACGGGCATTGGCTGACAGAGCTTCACGCGCCGGAGGGGCAGCGTTTTGCAGTTTTGTTCACCTTTGCGGAAGGGATAGGCAAGGTTGACCCTACCACCAGCGTACTCTTTGGAAAATCTGTCGCTCAGCTTCATCAAGCGATGGATCACTATACGCCGAAGCATGAACGCTTCCAGCTAAATGCACAGCATTTGCTTAGCGAACCGCTCAAGCAGCTGCTTCCATTTCTACAGCATCGCCCGGCTGACGTGCAATTGGTACAGGAAATCTCTGGCCGATTGGAAGCTCGGCTGGCAGCTGCTTCAGGCCAAAGCTATGATTGGGGAGCATGCCATGGTGATCTTCATGGCTGGAATGTATTTTATGAAGCCGACGGCAGCCTGACCCATTTTGATTTTGACTGCTGCGGATTTGGGTGGCGCGCATATGATCTGTCTGTATTTTTATGGGACCGCATCCACGGCGATCCCGATAGCCGCAGCTACGAGGACGAATGCTGGCGTCTATTCCTTGAAGCTTATACCGAGGAACGTCCCTTAAGCGAGGAGGATCTTGCGATGATTCCCGTGTTTGTCGCAGCTAGACAAATATGGCTCATGGGTCTGCATACCAGTCGAAGCGCTATATGGGGAGCCTGGCAGGATGATGGTTATTTTGACGGAAAGCTCAAGTTTCTTGCTTCGTGGGTGAAAGCTCATCAGTTGTAACGCGCCTTACAGACCAGAAGCAGCCCGCTGACTCTGGTCTGTTTTTACCACCAAATACAATAAACTACACCGATCCTCATAGCACACCCTGGTTCAATGCTGCTTCATTGTCATCTTTTAACGAAATCAGGAGTTAACGCTTATTCCTTTTCCAGATCCAAATCTGGCATGTCAGAAGACCTGCCCCCACCAATACATCGATAAAAGTAACAAAAATAAAGTTAAATGGGTAACCGCCCATTTTGGATATATAATAGATCGTGAATGACAAAATGCAAATGGACCCTATTGTGAACAGAAAACTTTTCTTAAAATAAAGCGCAAGCACTGCCGCTATCACCGTCAACAAAACGACTGAGCCAAGCACCATCAGATTGTGGTCCTTCTCTATGTTCGTAGGAAAAAGCAGGCGTTTCGGGACGATGTATGAGAAATACCAGTCCTCACTAGGCAGTTCATTAAAAACTGCTTTATACGTAGTCGGCCCCGTCTGCTCCATCAATAAATTCGAATGCAGCTTGCTGTCAGGCGAATACAGCTTCACTTCCAGCTCGACCTGTGGCTTCCCTTCCCAAAACTCAGCAGGCGTCAAATAGTACAAGTGCGAATAAATCATATTAATAACGCCCTTATCATACATGCCGCCTTGCTCCACATAACGAACAACGATATGTTTTGTCTCACCCTCTTTGAAAGATAAGGGAAACCGTGTTCCTTGTGCCTGGCTATGACCGCCCTCATAGCGAGATAGGACTAATTCCTTGCCACTTAAAGGCTCTATGACTGTATTTTTCACCAGAGGCTTCCAGTTTACCGGTCGTAATTCAGGTGCCAGACTCGTTGGAATAAGCTCGTCTCCTTCTGATACGGTTAATGACTCTCTAGATGGCGTCAGAAATAAAACTTCAATATCCTTGTTTGTACCGTTTTTATTATGGAGTTCATATTCCACGCTTACTTCAGCACTGTTTCCATAGTCATTGGAACCTTTGGACATCGTATAAACAATCTTCTCACGAACCAAGCTAATATTGGACTGCTCATCCAGCCTCAGAAGACCATAACCATCAGCCGGAAAATATAACGGTCCTCCATTAGCAATGACTGTAGCCGGCATCAGCATACTTAAAAGGAAAACAACCAGCAGCACGTAGCGAATGTTTCTATGTGGCATGGGAATATCCTCCCTTCATGCTTATTTCAAATTTAATACTCCATATAATTATTTTACCATCTATAGTTTGGAACACTCAATCACAAAAGACATATCCGCAAGGGATATGCCTTTCAGAAGATCTGAACAGCCATTCAACACCTTATGATGTTCTTCAAATTCACCCGTTGCGTTGACAAACCCTTGGATTTTCACCACCCGTTTAACCTTATCGAGCGAACCGATAAAATCTTTGACGACAGCTAAAATCTCCAGTCCAGTCTCGCGTGCATACCTATATCCTTGTTCTGTTGTGAACTTCTGACCTAACTTCCCTTTAGCTTTGCTTGAAGGTCCTTTACCAGATACAAACAAAAATCCATTAACCAACACACAATTGGCGTATTTAGCAGCAGGTTCACTCGCAGAAGGCAACACGATCCCAGCCTGCCTCAATCGATTCTCCACAGTCATTTAGTTCGACCATAGAAAAATGAATACCCATCCGACACCCCAAGCTTGTCTGCCTCCGTCTCATCCACCAGCTTAACTGCTTTCAGCAGCGATACAATTTGTGAATGCATGAGTTTCACGTCAAATTTGTCCATCTCTCTGTTCTCACTATTCATCAGCAAATAATCCGGCATGGGAATGAACCCAAGCACAGGAATACCTGCTTCAAAAAGAGGTTGGCTCTCTCCGAATTCAAACTTGTTATGTCCGCGTAGAATTACAGTCCGTGCATTCTCTCTCTGCTCAACAGCCTTCTGCCAGATCGCCGCCATCATCTCATTACCTGCATAGGTATATTCTGTACTTATACGTCCCGTCGGGCCATACTGCCCCGTGTCGTCGTCCTTCCATTCCATGCTGCCTAGATGCTCGACCGTAATTCCGGCTACAGCTTTCATATGGCCGTTCTCGCCATCCCACAGCTCACGGTGCCCCTCCATCCAGGTGGACGTCGCCTGAGAAGTCCCTTTGAACTCCGGCAACCGGAAATGTCCGGTCACAAAAGCAAAGATCATCGTTCGCTCCGGCTGCTCCTGCTGCAAGTAACGAATCATGGACAGCATGCCTACGGCGCCATTCTCCTCCACGACATTTACACCATCCGTATGAGTGTTGATGATGATTGCTTCATCTTTATTTTTCCCGTTAATTTTTACATAAAAAGATTCCGTCGGTGCGTTTTTTTGCTCCTCTGCTTCTAAAATCACTGTACCTTCTTTATGCTCCTTAGCTGCGCTAATCACCTTTTGCCCCTCTGAATCATTGACCCAGACCGCTGGGATTCCAGCATAGGCGTCCGTAAAAGGCACATATTGCTTTTCAACCTTCTCGTCCGATACCTCTTTCCAGACTAAAACAACAGCTTTCACGCCCATTTCTTTCGCTAGCTCCAACTTAGCTCCTTTTAAGGCCGTAGTGAGAACAAGATCGCCTTCGCTTGGTGCGATTCTGTTCTGCTGTGGCGATGTTTCCCGCATGTTCATCACAATACCGATCGGAAAATCCTTCAGATTTTCGATTTCTACGACTGCAATTTTGCCGCTGGCCTCTTCATACTCACCACGCTCCGTGTATACCAGTTCCCCCGTCACACCCTTCTCGTCCGTCTCCCCGGAATAAGGAAAAGCTGAAGAGACATGAATCGGCTGCTGATCAATAAGCAAAGAGCTGCTCTTTTCTTCCCATCGGTCAAAAGTATATTGATCACGGTACACGGTCAGCCCCATATTCGTTACCTGCTGCTCCAGCCATGCAATAAACTTATTGTGACCTTCTGAGCCGGTGGTACGGCTTCCAAAGGAGTTCATCATTTCAATATCCTGTAGCATCACTGCTGCCGAATCCAGTTTATGTTCGTCAATGGTGGCCGTAACATTCGCTGCTAATGCCACAGGCTTAGTAATAGGCTTCGCATAAATTCCAATAATCCAAAATGCAGTAACGATAAGAACAACAACACTAAATAACAATTTTCGAACTACTAGAAACGCAGTGACTCTTCTTCTTACCGATTGTCCTAAAAGTCCTCTCCATACGCCCGCCACAATCAGCAGAAGGATAGAAAGTGCAAGCAGCCAGAACTCCTTGGTCAGCAAAAATAAACCTTCTGTTACTATGGCGCTGATCACCAGCACATGCAGCTTCTCACGTTTCTTTAGAAGTAGATATGAAATGCCTAATTCAACCAGCAAAATGATAATCGTCGTTATAGAGATTACTGTTTCTTTGCCTATAAATACGGTAGCACAGAATGCCAGGATCAACAGCAGCACTGCTGACCCTCGTCTGTATAAGTTCATTAACATGATGCCCTCCCAATTTAACTATATAGAACGCATAAAAAACAAACATATATAAGATAAACAAAAGAAAGTAACAAAAAGCGAGAAGGAACAAAGTGGAATGGTCGGAAATGTAGGAGCGAAAGCGATCGCCAAGCTCCCGTCGACAGCCTCAGCCGTGCCCAGATTTTAACCGCTAGAAGCGGATTAATCGAAGAAATCTGAAGACAACAAACAGCGACCGGAAGTCCAAATATTCACCGTAATGACGACCGAAAATTAAGTGAGGATCTTAAGTTCGGATCGAAGCGTAATTAAGGGCATTTTTGCACCTTAAATCCTCTGCAGCGAGGGGTTAGTGGAAATTAAGTGCAATATTGCACCTTAAATCTTCCAGAAGTACCTCTCCAGCGTGTTTTTCCGAAAAATAAGGTGCAAAAATGCCCTTATTTCCCTCATTTGCCCATATCAAAGGAAAATAAGGTGCAAAAATGCCGTTAGTTGAGGAGGGAGCCCCTCATCTTCGCTTTTTAGGGTTAGTTCCTCCCACTAGGCTTACCTAACAACAATTTTGACATTACATTTGTAACGCCATATGGTTTAAGCATATTGAAAAGAATCATGAAAAACAATAAAAGTAACGCCAGAACGTACAAATGGAGGGGAAATGTCATCGCAAATCATGAATTATACAGTCCGAACACATCTAAGCATTCTTCCAATAAAGAAACCAATCGCTTGACCAGAGAAGCCATCTGCACAGCATTAGTCTTCTTGATCCAGGAGCAGCCCTTTAGCAAAATCAGCATCACTGACATTGTGAAGCGCGCCGGGGTCTCTCGAACGGCCTACTACAACAATTATTCCTCCAAACAGGATATCTTGGTGGATTTAGTCGATTCGCTTATTTTTGAGATTAATCAAAAGCTCTTGCCTTACACCAATGAATTAACAGGAAAAGCCAAAGAACCTGAGAAGTTTATCAGCGTGCTTTTTGAAGTGATTTATGAGCAACGCAATATCTACAGAGCCCTTCAAAGTGCCAAGTTAGATTACATCATTTTAGATTGCTTGAATGAAATGATGCTGTCTAACGCGCATGACACAACCGACGAAAATAAGTACCGTATATACTTTAAAGCCGGGGCGCTATATAATGCTCTCGCCAAATGGATTGGGTCCGACTTCGCAAAATCCACCAGCGAGATGACCCGAATTAGTCTCCACATTTACCATACTCCGATGTCCGAGGAATAACATGTACGCTCAATAATTGAATTTATCTTTCATTGGTGAAAAAACCAAATAGCCCGCCACAAGTTAATGTGGCGGGCTATTTTTCCAATTATCTAACATCTTAGTCGCTCCTAAAGCCTGCAGAAGTTATCTCCAATTAAGCAGCGATTCCGCAAGACTCCCCCTATATGCCTAGATGCTATCCAACTCACCCGTAGTCTTGGAGAGCAGGCCCTTCAGTTCCTTCATAAACATATTGATATCCTTGAACTGACGGTACACGGAGGCAAAGCGGACATATGCTACTTCATCGACCGGATAGAGCTGCTCCATCACGAGCTCACCGATCTGGCGGCTCTCGATTTCGGCCAGGGCGATGCCGCGCAGAGTCTTCTCAACCTCTGATACGATGACCTCCAGGCGCTCTACAGGCACAGGGCGCTTCTCACAGGCGCGAATCAATCCGCGGAGGATTTTATCACGGCTGAATTCCTCGCGGCTGCCACCCTTCTTAATCACGATGAGTGGAGTCTCTTCGATCATCTCAAACGTTGTGAAACGCTTGCTACAGCGCTCACACTCTCGCCTACGGCGGATGGACTTATTCTCGTTGGCCGGACGTGAATCAAGCACCTTGGTATTTGTATGATCGCAGTAAGGGCATTTCATAAGCTTAATCACTTCCTTTTGCAAAATAGTGTGCGTCCCGTTCCGGTACACATCTGGCTAATTAGAGCCCGATACTTTTTTCCATAAATCACCGTTTGTTTGATGTTATGAATATGCCAAGTCCGGCACATAATACAGTTACCAACCGATAGGAGGTGAACAGCAATGGGCCAAAACAACAACTCCAACAACCTGGTAGTTCCTAATTCCCGTGCAGCTTTGGAACAATTGAAATACGAAGTTGCTCAAGAATTGGGTATCACGCTTTCTGCAGACGGATACAATGGCAATAAAACTTCTTACGAAAACGGTTCGATCGGTGGTTACATCACTAAACGTCTTGTAACTCTGGCTGAACAACAACTGGCAGGTCAAGTTCACTAATCTGCCTATAGCTTGACTAAAGAAGTATTAAACGGCTCACGGGCTGTTTAATACTTCTTTTGATATATATAGCTAAAATCCCTTGTAGATATCCATGTACTGGTTATGATAATAAATCACCCGCTGCACATAATGACGCGTCTCTCCAAACGGGATATCCTTCACATTCTCCTCCGTGCCGTCCCAGGTCCCTTGCTTCAGCCAGTTCTGGACGTTACCCGGACCGGCATTATAAGCAGCGATGACCGCCGTAAGATTGCCGTCAAACTGACGGGACAGCGAGGATAGATACCAAGTCCCCAGCTCAATATTGACGGACGGCTCATGCTTCAGTCGATCCAGCGAGACATCGGGGAGCTTGGCCTTTTCCATGGCCCATTTAGCCGTATCCGGCATCAATTGCATAAGACCAATCGCCCCTTTTTTCGACTCTTTTCCAGTCTTGAAGTTTGTCTCCACCCGGATAATCGCCGCTACAAGGAACGGATCAATCTCGTAGGTCGTGCTGTGCTCACGGATCTCTTCTTTATATTGAATCGGATAAAACCACGACATCCAGTTCGTGCTGAGGAACAGTATCGCTGTAAAGCCGATGAACAGGAGTAGCAGGACTCTTTTTTTGCGCAGCCAGCTCATGACAACCCCAGCCTGTCCCACAAAGCAAGAACCTGGGCCTCAGTATGCTCAAGATCCCTGCTGTTGTCAATGACGTAGCTCGCTCTGCCCGTCTTCTCCTGAAGATCCATCTGCGATTGCAGACGACTCTCCGCTTGCTCCTGTGTAAGACTGTTCCGTTCCATTAACCGCGCCAACTGAATCTCACGGGGCACATATACTACAATAATGTCCTGAAAAAGACCTTCCAGCCCTGACTCAAACAGCAGCGGAATATCTACCACAATCAGCGTCTCCGGCGCTTCCTGCTCCATGCGGTACATCCGATCCTTGATCTCCTGACGAATCGCCGGGTGGGTCAGGCCATTCAGCTTCTGGCGGGCCTCAGGCTCATGAAAGACAATGTTCCCGAGCTTCGCTCTGTCGAGCGTACCATCCGGGTACAGAATATCCTCTCCGAAATGTTCAACGACGGCAGCCAGCACCGGGTGTCCGGGTAGCATCACTTCTCTGGCGATGACATCGGCATCTACCAGTTGTGCTCCCTTGTTCACCAGCAGTGCTGACACTGTGCTTTTTCCAGATGCAATACCTCCGGTTAAGCCCATGATCATGTACTCACCTCATAACAGCTTCATTATTCCCATTACAATCAACATTAACGCAGGCAGGACAGCGGCATGACTCATCCAGGAGCTGCCAGCGAACCTGAATCCTGTCTTCATCCCCATGATCAGAAAACTGCCGCTGAACAACGCAATCGTCACCGCAGTCCAACCCGGGTTGAACCCCAGCAGTGCGGCACCCAGTCCTGCACCGAACGCATCCAGCGACAAAGCGATTCCAAGTACCATGGCCTCTAGCGGCGAAATGCTTCCCGAAGCATCCAGATCCGCAGAGGAAGGGGTGCGCAGGATCTGGACCACGATGCCGAGCCGCCGCAGCTCCAGTGAGTATACCGCCGGTTTCACTGGCTGAGCGAGGTCATCATCATAACCTTCCGAATCAGCAGCCACCTCTCCATATTCGTCTTCGGACGAGAGCCCAGAGATATTGACTGCGGAGATCCGCGCGGTGTCCTCTTCCTGCTGCTGTGCACTCAGATCCTCTTTCTCCTTCTGGATCAGCGATTGAATCAGTGACCAGCAGCCCATCAGGATAAGGATAACTGCACCTACTCTCGAAGCGATACTGGGCGATACCACCTGTGCCAGCAATACGCCAACCTGCATGGAGACATAGATGACGATGCCAGAACATAACGAGATTATCAGGATCGAGAGCAGCGGTATTTTCATTTTTCGCAAACCATATGTAATGCCTACACCAAATCCATCCAGACTCAGGGCCAACGCCAATAACAGCAATGATAAAAATGGGCTGAGCACCCGCAATCCCTCCCGTGAAGAACCGTCCGACCGAGTAAGATTACACAGGCAGAACGTTCGCTTGATTAGAGCATTCTTCACACAGTATATGGGCGGGACGAATTGAGGGTGTCAACCATCTGCAGCTTGGGATGAAGTTCAATGTAAAACCTAGAGAACTCAGGCAAGACCCGGCAAGCCGGTTAAAAGAATTGATTACTTAGCCTGAACTGAGCTAACACGCTGGCAGTTAGGACAATAATGCGTCCCACGGCCGCCGACTACGCTCTTCTCAATCAATGTTCCACAGACGGCACATGGCTGGTCCTTACGGCCGTAGATCAGCAATTGCTGCTGATAGGTACCGCTCTCCCCTTGGCCGTTCACATATGATTTGACAGAGGAGCCACCAGCATTGACGGCTTCCGTAAGCGTGGATACAATCGCATGATGCAACTTGTCGAGCTGTTCCCGGCTCAGCGCTTTAGGGCTGTCCTCCGGGTGAATACCCGCACGGTGCAGCGATTCATCTACATAGATATTCCCAATGCCAACCACATATTCCTGATTCAGCAGCAGGGATTTGATTTTGGTGCTTTTGCCAGACACAATCTTCCTGAATCGTTCCGGGGTAAAAGAAGGCTCCAGTGGCTCATCTCCCAGCTTATTTAGCGGCGGCAGACTGAGGTCCTCCCCTGGTTGGAACAGGTGCATGGTGCCAAATTGGCGCACGTCTGTATACCGCAGCTCGGTGCCATCTGTAAAATGGAAAATGACATGTGTATGCTTGTCCAGCGGTTCATCACTGCCATGCAGCCCGTAGCGGCCTTCCATCCGTAGATGGGAGACCAGCACAAGACCGTCCAGCAAAATCCGCAGAAACTTACCTCTACGCTCCACACTTTCAATGGTATGACCCGCCAGCATATGGGCAAAGGCCATGGTATCGTCCGGGCGCTGGATAATCCGCGCCAAGCGGACAGTGACGTGCTGTATCTGCTTTCCTTTGACTAATTCGTTAAGTGTTCTCTTCACTGTTTCTACTTCCGGTAATTCCGGCATAGTTCTCACCTCAACTCCATTATACCGGATATCAGAGGCACGCGGGGGTTCTATTTCGCCTCATACCAGTTACTTCCATAACTTACCTCTGCCTTGAGCGGTACCGAGAGTTGTAGTGCGCCTTCCATCACCTCAGGCAGCAGCACCTTCATCAGCTCCAGCTCCTCCTCCGGCACCTCGAACACAAGCTCATCGTGTACCTGCAGCAGCATGCGGCTCTTCAATCCGCGTTCGAATAACGCTTTGTCCATGTGGACCATCGCCAGCTTGATAATATCTGCGGCTGTACCCTGAATCGGTGTATTCATTGCTGTACGCTCCGCGAAGGAGCGCAGATTGAAATTGCTGGCATTAATCTCCGGCAGATAACGACGGCGTTCCAACAGTGTGGTAACATAGCCATTCTTCCGTGCTTCCACCACAATCTCATCCATATAACGACGCACACCCTGGAATACTTCAAAATATTGCTCGATGAATCGGGCAGCTTCCTTCCGCGGAATATTAAGATTCTGCGATAGGCCGTAATCGCTGATGCCATAAACGATACCGAAGTTTACTGCCTTGGCGGAGCGGCGCATGTTGCTATCCACTTGTTCGGCGGTCACGCCAAAGACATCCATCGCGGTCTTCGTATGAATATCCATGTCATGTAGAAAAGCGTCCTTCAGCCGCTCATCGTCAGAGATATGCGCCAGGACCCGCAGCTCGATCTGGGAATAGTCCGCGGCCAGAATCGACCAGCCCGGCTCCGAAGGGACAAATACTTTGCGGAGCTTGCGTCCTTCCTCCAAGCGGATCGGGATATTCTGCAAGTTCGGGTACTGACTGCTGAGTCGGCCAGTTGCCGCAATCGTCTGGCGGTAGAACGTATGAACTTTGCCCGTGTCTGGTGAAATTTCCTTGAGCAACCCTTCCACATAAGTGGATTGTAGCTTGGCAATTGTCCGGTATTGCAGGATCAGCCGCACAACATCATGATAAGGGGCTAGCTTCTCCAACACCTCGGCATCCGTAGAGTATCCGGTCTTCGTCTTCTTGACGACAGGCAGCCCCAGCTTCACGAACAGAATCTCGCCAAGCTGCTTCGGTGAATTCAGGTTGAATTCCGTTCCGCAGATCTCATAAATCTCTGCGACAAGTTTAGCGATCTGAGCTTCGAATTCCTTGCCGAGCTCCTTCAGATCCTCCTTGTTCACGGCAATCCCTTGTTTCTCCATATCGGCCAGAATGCGTGAAAGAGGCATCTCCAGATCGTCGAACAAGCCGTTCATAGCTGTCTTGTCCAGTTCCTTATCCTGCTTCTGAACAATGCCGAGCACTGCTGCACTCTTCCGCGCGACATGATGGCCCAGAACCTCAAGCTCTGGCACCTTGTATTTAGCGCCTTTGCCGAATACACTTTCGTCCGTAGCCAGGCGTGGCAGGCCGTACTTAGCCGCAAGGTCGCTCAAATCCTGATTAGCTTCCGTAGGATCAAGCAAATAGGCTGCCAGCTGTACATCCTTCGCCGCCCCGGCAAAAGGAATGCCTTGCCAGTGCAGGGCCAGATCGGCGCGATGCAAGTCGTAGCCGCTCTTCGGGGTATGCTCGTCCCCCAGCCAATCCCGCAGCTTCGCAGCAGCCGGACTTTGCAGCAGAGCAAATGGCACATAATAATGCCGATCCAGCGACGATAGCCCGATGCCAATCACTTCGGCACGGTGCGGATTGTCCCCGTTCGACTCCACATGTAGTGCAGAGATACCCGGCAGTGCTGTAATCAAATCGCCCAGTTTATCCTCGCCTACGATGGTAATCTCAAGCTCAGCCTCCTGCGCCTCCGCAGATTCTTCTCCTTCTGAAGCAGGCGCGCTGCCGCTCAGTGACAAGCGTTCCAGCAGTGATTTGAATTCCAGCTTTGCCAGCGCCGGGCCTGCAGTCTCGCGGTTTAGCCCTGTGAAGACCATATCTTCCCAGCCATGCTCCAGCGGGACTTCACGGTAGATCGTCGCCAGCTTCTTACTCATGATGGCATCATCCGCATGAGCTTCCAGCTTCTCCTTCATCTTGCCTTTCAGCTCTCCGGTGCCTGCGATAACCCCTTCCACGGAGCCAAATTGATGCAGCAGCTTCAGTGCAGTCTTCTCGCCAACACCTGGTACGCCAGGAATGTTGTCACTGGCATCACCCATCAGCCCTTTAAGATCAATAATCTGTTCCGGTGTCAGATCATATTTCTCACGAATCTGTTCCGGACCGTACAGCTCAATTTCAGTAACACCTTTGCGGATCAAGGCAACGGTTGTATGTTCCGAAGCCAATTGCAGCATATCCTTGTCCCCCGAGACGATCATGACCTCACGACCCGCTTCGTCTGCCTGTCGGGAGATACTGCCGATAATATCGTCGGCCTCATAGCTCTCAATCTCGAACTGAGGCACGCCGAGGTTGCGTAACAGGTCTTTCAGCAACGGGAACTGTTCAGACAGCTCCGGCGGCGTTTTTTGCCGGCCGCCCTTGTACTCCTGATACCCCTCATGACGGAACGTGATCTTGCCCGCATCGAAGGCCACGATCATATGAGTCGGTTTATGTTCCTCAATCAGACGCAACAGCATCGTTGTGAACCCGTACACGGCGTTCGTCTGCTGTCCGGCCGTATTCGTTAGAGGAGGCATTGCAAAAAATGCCCGGTAAATAACGTTATTACCATCTATAAGAATCAATTTTTCCATTGTTGCACCCACCCTTTTATGTTGCATACTTTCACCATTTTAACATATGGCCGTACGAAGACGAAACGATTTCGCCTTTCACTGAAAGGAGATCTGTAAATAGAACAAACGCCGGCGGGGGCCGGCGTTCATAAAGGTTCATCTATTCTGTATTCCCGTATTAACGATTATTGATTCAGATCAGGGCGTTTACCTGTAACCAGATATACTACACTTTCACCAATGTTGGTGGCATGATCGGCAATCCGTTCGATATAACGGCCCACCAGCGTCAGCAACATCACCTGATTCAGTGCATCCGGTTTCTCTGTCAAGAAACTGTACAGTTCAGTGATCATCGCGCTATAGAGGTGGTCAACCTGATCATCGTCTTGAGCCATTTTGTAGGCCAGATCCGTGTTCTCATCCAGATAAGCAACGATCGATTCCTTGATCATTCCATTGACAATCTCAGCCATACGCGGGATGTCTACCAGTGGCTTGATCAATTGTTGTCCCTGAATGCGCATCGTAACCTTGGCGACATCAATCGCCAGATCGCCCATCCGCTCGAGATCGCTCGATATTTTGAAAGCAACGATAATGCGACGCAGATCCTTGGCAACTGGCTGCTGAGTAATGATCAATCTAGATCCGATCTCCATAATCCGGTCTTCCATGGCATTAAGGCGCAAATCAGCCTTCACAAGTTCCTGAGCCCGCGTAGTATCGAGGTTCTGCAGAGCGGAAATCGCACCTTCGAGCGCATTTGTAACATGCTCACTCATCTGCTGCAGCAGACTGCGCAGTTCTTCCAAGTCCTTATCAAATTCTTTTCTTTGAATCATATCCAGAGCGATCCTCCTCAGGTGGTATGTGAGATGTCACTTCAAGTCCCGCATGATCAGCAGATTAACCGAAGCGTCCCGAAATATAGTCTTCCGTGCGTGAATCCTTAGGGTTCGAGAACAGCAGCTCTGTATCTGCCGCCTCTACAATCACACCATTCAGGAAGAATACTGTTCGTCCTGAAGTGCGTGCCGCCTGATGCATGTTATGTGTAACCATAACGATCGTATACTTGTCCCGCAGTTCCTGTACCAGCTCTTCAATCTTAAGTGTGGATACCGGATCGAGTGCTGAGGTGGCTTCATCCATGAGCAGGATGTCAGGCTGCACAGCGAGTGCTCTGGCAATGCAGAGACGTTGCTGCTGTCCCCCAGATAGACTAAGCGCGGATTTCTTCAGGAAATCTTTGACTTCCTCCCAAAGAGCAGATTGACGCAGACTCTGTTCTACGATGCCATCCAGCTCGCTCTTCGAACGGATTCCGTGCAGACGAGGACCGTAGGCCACGTTGTCATAAATGGACTTTGGAAAAGGATTGGGCTGTTGGAATACCATGCCGACCTGCTTGCGCAAGCTTTCCACTTCAACTTCGTCACTATAAATATCTTGACCGCTGATCTTAACCTTACCTTCAATACGTGTTCCAGGAATCATATCATTCATTCGGTTTAAGGTACGCAAAAGCGTAGACTTACCACAGCCGGAAGGCCCGATAAAGGCAGTAACCTGTTTCTCCGGGATCTGTAGCTCCACATTCTTTAGCGCATGAAAAGATTCATAATAGAGATCTAATTTCTCTATGTCAATGATGGATTTCATTAGTTTTGCGTCTCCTTCTCATCATCTTCGTACCTCATGATACCCGGGCAGTGTAAATAGAGTTGTGGAGAATTGTTAACGCATTGTAAAATAAGACGCAAAAAAGAACCCCCGTCAATTATATGACAGGAGCCCTTTTCTTATTCACAACAAGTTTATAGCCAACTCCACGGATCGAATCAATATGCACCGACTCGGGATCAAGCTCCAATTTTTTACGTAGAGAGCTGACATGCACGTCAACTGTCCGTTGTCCGCCGATATAGTCGAAGCCCCACACCGCGTTCATCAGATCGTCACGTGTAAGCACAACCCCCGGCTTACGAGCCAAATACAACAGCACTTCAAATTCCTTCGGACGCAGGTTAATGCTATGTCCACCAAGTGAAACCTCGTATCGCTCGGGATAAATCTCGAGTTGTCCCAAAATAATGGTGGATGCAGACGCCGTCGCTTCCGCCGGCACCTCTTCTGCCAGACCGGAAATCCGCCGCAGCACTGCGCTGACCCGTGCCAACAGCTCCGAGACGCCAAAAGGTTTTGTTATATAGTCATCAGCTCCGGATTTCAGTCCACGGACAACATCTTCTTCTGCATTTTTGGCGGTCAGCACAATAACCGGTGTACGGATGCCTTGACCACGCAATTTATCAAGGATGTCAATACCGTTCATTCCAGGCAGCATTAAATCCAGTACGATGAGGTCAAAGGGCTCTCGGGTCGCACGGTCATATCCTGCGGTTCCATGATCCTCTACCGTGACCTCATAGCCTTCCTGTGTCAGGTTGTAGGACAACAGGCGGGCCAGCGTCGGTTCGTCTTCAATGACAAGCAATCGTTGTGCCATAAGTTCCCCCGTATTCATATGTTTTAAATTTTACAAAACAGCAACAATGCCATCATATCACCAAAATGTTAACTTGGTGTAAAAAAGATAGAAACGCTCAGCGATTAATTGTACCTGCTCTTACCCTTCATGATCCTGAAGCAGCGGAAGTTCAACAGTAAATGTGCTTCCAATGCCAAGATCACTCTCAACACTGATATTGCCGCGGTGCAAATCCACGAGATGTTTCACAATGGACAATCCAAGACCGGTACCACCGGAACTTCTGGATCTGGCTTTATCCACCCGGTAGAAGCGTTCGAAGATACGCGGCAGATCCTTGCGTGGAATGCCCATCCCGGTATCGCTGACCGCAAAGATGACTTTCTCGGTGCCGTCGCCCTCCATCCGGTTAACAACGGTTACCTTCACATTTCCTCCGTCTTGGGTATAGTTGATGGAATTAGACAACAGGTTCATAAAGATCTGACGCAGCTTGTCTTCATCGCCCTCGATGAACAGCTCCGGCGGCACTGTGGCGCTGAGGCTAATATTTTTCTTCTCTGCTACTTTGCTCATCGTCTCTAGTACAGAGTCGAAGAATTCAATAACATGAACTGGCGAGCATTCCAGTTGAACGCGTTTGGACTCGATTTTGGATAATTCCAGAATATCACCAATCAGACGATTCAATCGTTCATTCTCATCATAGATAATTTGAAGGAACGAACGTGCGGTCTTCTCATCTGTAACGCCCCCGCCCAGCAAGGTCTCCGCAAAACCTCTAACTGCGGCTACCGGTGTCTTCAGCTCATGGGAGACGTTCGCCACGAACTCACTGCGCATTTTCTCCAAACGGCGTATATCCGTAACCTCTTGTAGCAGGAACAACATGCCCCTGTACGAGCCATCCTGCATCATCGGTACACCATCCAGCCGCACAATGCGCTCTGTCGGATTATAAATACTGCGCTCCTCATGAATCGGCTCCCTGCGGGAGACACCCTCATCCACCAGTTTGGTTAGCTCGTAATGACGCTTCAGCTCCTGGTAAGGCTGTCCGGCCATCTCGTTGTTGCTGACATCCAGCATACGCTCGGCAGCCCGGTTCAATAGCGCAATCTCGCCCTCTTCATTAACCATCAGGATGCCGCCGGTCATATTGTCGAGTACACTTTGCAGCAGATCCTCGTTATCACGGATCGTTTTGAGCTGGTTCTGCAAACTATCCGCCATGGCATTGATCCCTTTGGCCAACTGTCCAACCTCATCCTTACGCTTCATCGGCACTCGGGCGTCATAGTCCAGATCCGTGATGCGCCTTGCCACCCTCGTGATCTGTTCGATCGGCGAGGTCATGCTGGACGCCACCCTGTAACTGACAAAGGTAGCGGCGATGAACAGAAGGACAAGACCGCCAGCCATAATCATCCAGGCCCGGTTCAGCCCTTCGGTCACCGCATCCAGGGACATGGATAGACGAATATATCCGTGAAAACCTTGATCGGAATTAACGGCACCAGCAACATACATCATTGTTTTGTTCAAAGTATCACTATAACGAATGGCACGGCCTATGCCTTCCTTGGCAGCAAGCACCTCTTCCTCCCGATTGGAATGGTTGTCCATTTGCAGCGGATCTTTCTCCGAATCCCCGATTACCTTGCCATCCTTGGTGATGAAGGTAATTCTGGATTGAGTCAATCCTGCGATATGTCTAGCCTGCTCGGTGTAGTAGGTCATAGCATCCGGGCTATCCATTTCCCTGAATTGAAACGTGCCTGACAGTAATTTTATTTCCCGGGACATGTTCTCCTCGAGTGCAGAAATATGCGATTCTCGGAAGAGATGCGCCATCGTAAATCCGGCACCGATCATGGAGATCCCGATAAGTGTCATCAGTATGATTGTAAGCCGAATACGAAATTGTTTCATGAATTAGTTTCCTCTTTCTTTAACATAAGTTCTGTAAAAACAATCCTAACCTCATTTTTGTTAAAATACCAGTTCAATTCTGTTCATTATACAAGCTAAGTTTTAACGCAATGTAAAAACCAAAATAAAGAAGGACCTTCTCCGCAGAAAATCCTGCAGCGATGTCCTTCTTGCTTGTCCTCTACTGGGAGGCCCTTATTCTTGTGTACGAGTCGCGATAAACCACTGATTGCCATGGGGGTCTCTAATGCCGGCCCCCCGCTCACCGTATGGTTTATCCACCGGTTCATCAATAATGATCCCGCCAACCTCAAGACATTTTTGATAGGTCTGGTCCACGTTACTAACATAGAGATGAATGGTTTGCTGCACTGGCGGATACTTCTGATTGGCTTCGGATAATTCGATTATCGAGTCCCCGATGCGGAGTTCGGCATGCTTGATCCGCCCGTCGTCACTGCGCAGCATATCGATGATCCGGGCTTCAAAACAATGCACTACAAAATCCACCAAGCGGTCCGCATTAGATACAATAAAATAAGGTGTAATCGTCTGGAGCCCGTTCCTTACATAGTGTGGTGACATCTGTTTTCCTCCCCCGCAAATGAATAAGAAAGCCCGCTGAGTCCGTCGCTATGCGTGAGGCATCCACATATAACAAGGTTATCATCGGGCTATATAGAAACTTACTGGAATACCGGTTCCTTGAATTGGGCCAGCTTGGTTGCTGAATCCTTCTCTACATCAGCATGCAGACTGTTCCCATGAGCATCCATCGTCACGATCGCTGCAAAGCCGTCTACCTGCAGATGCCACATGGCTTCCGGAATGCCGAACTCCATGAAATCTACAGCGTTAACTTTCTTGATACATTCCGCATAATACTGCGCAGCTCCGCCAATGGCATTGAGGTATACACCACCATGCTCCTGTAGCGCCTGCAACGTTTTGGCCCCCATGCCACCCTTGCCGATAACAGCACGGATACCAAATTTCTTCAGAATCTCACCCTGGTAAGGCTCCTCGCGGATACTAGTGGTCGGGCCCGCCGCTTTCACATGCCAGCCTTCCTCATCCTTAAGCATAACCGGACCGCAGTGATAAATCACTGCACCATCGAGATCCACCGGCGCCTCGTGATCCATCAAATATTTATGCAGCGCATCACGTCCAGTGTGCATCTCGCCTGACAAAATGACCACATCTCCGACCCGCAGGCTGCGAACATCCTCTTCACTGATTGGCGTCGTAAGACGCACTTCACGTGAGCCGCTTGCAGATGTCCCAGAATTCACGCGTTCCACATCGCTACTTACTCCGTGACTTGAGGAGATCGCTGGCACAGAGACACTGCCCGCTTCGGAAGTCTCCGACAGAACCGCTACAGGAACTGCAGCCTCGGTGCCATCTTCCACAGAGATTCCTGTTCCACTCTCGTAGAGCCATTCTGTGATTCCGCCCGTAGCTGGATCGACCAACACCCCTTGCCGCCGGAAAGCCCAGCAGTTATAGGCAACAGAGACAAAGAAGCTGGCAGGAAGACGATTCATCACACCAACCTTGCAGCCCAGTAGCGTCACTTCCCCGCCAAAGCCCATCGTCCCAATGCCCAGCTTGTTGGCATTCTCCAAGATATAGTCCTCTAGCTTCTGCAAATCCTCCAACGGATTGACATCATCGACCTTGCGGAACAACTGTTTCTTCGCCAGTTCATAACCTGTTGTGCGGTCGCCGCCAATGCCAACACCGATGAATCCGGCACTACAGCCTTGACCCTGGGCTTGATACACCGCATGCAGAATGCATTTGCGGATGCCGTCAAGATCACGTCCAGCCTTCCCCAACCCTTCCAGCTCGGCAGGGAGGCTGTATTGAATATTTTTGTTTTCGCAGCCGCCACCTTTAAGAATGAGCCTGACATCTATGCCTTCTTCTTCCCATTGTTCAAAATGAATCACCGGCGTTCCGGCCCCAAGATTATCTCCGCTATTCTCCCCGGTGAGCGAGTCTACTGAGTTCGGTCGTAGCTTGCCATTCTTGGTCGCTCTCTGCACAGCACTGAAGATATCCTTCTTCATCTCGATCTGGTTGATCCCCACAGGTGTGTGGATGATAAAGGTAGGCATGCCTGTGTCCTGACAGATAGGCGAAACCTGCTGCTCCGCCATGCCGATATTTTGCGCAATCGTGGCAAGTGCCAGCCCCGAGCGAGTCGCACGGTCCTCAAGTGCACGTCCTTTGGCAACGGCCCGGCGAACATCACCCGGCAGATTCGTGGAGGTCTCTACAATCAGGTTATAAATACTGTCTTCAAATTGCTGCATGCTTCATCAGGCTCCTCTCAGTCCAGGTTGTCTCAGGTCTATTTATAATTAATATAATATCATATTAAGTCTCGGATGAAAGGGTTTACTTAAAATTTGACAGGTTGACCATCTATAATTCACGCCTCCCACTGCACATCAAAAAGCGCCTCTCCAAATCCTTTTTAAGGATAGGATAGACGCTCCTGTTATAACCTCCAAACATGCTTAGCCGTTAACAACCTCGCCACCGTTGACATGAATAACCTGTCCGGTCACATACGTGGAGTCGTCGGAGGCCAAATAGACATAAGCCGGTGCCAGCTCTTCTGGCTGTCCCGGACGTTTCATCGGCTGAGTGGACCCGAATTCACTGACCTGCTGCGCATCAAAAGTGGATGGGATCAACGGAGTCCAGACCGGACCAGGCGCGACCGCATTGACCCGAATTCCCTTGTCGGCCAAGTTGGCAGACAGCGAGCGGGTAAAGCTGAGAATCGCCCCTTTGGTAGACGAATAGTCCAGCAGCTGCGGGCTTCCGCGATAAGCGGTAATGGATGTCGTGTTGATGATGGTAGAGCCTTCTTTTAGATGCGGCATGGCTGCTTTAGTCAAATAGAACATGGAGAAAATATTCGTCCGGAACGTCCGCTCCAGCTGCTCAGAGGTAATATTCTCAATTTTATCCTGCGGATGCTGCTCTGCGGCATTATTGATGAGGATATCCAGTTTTCCAAGACCGTCCACAGACTTATTGATTAAATCCTGGCAGAAGGCCTCTACGCCGATATCCCCGGAGATCAGGATGCATTTGCGCCCCTCCTGTTCCACCTGGCGTTTGGTCTCCTCTGCATCCGAATGTTCATTAAGGTAGGAAATGACCACATCAGCCCCTTCCTTGGCAAAAAGAACTGCCACCGCGCGGCCAATTCCACTGTCTCCTCCAGTAATTAACGCTGCCTTGCCCAGCAGCTTGCCTGCTGCCTTATAACCCTTTGGCTCATACTGGGGACGTGGATTCATTTGACTCTCGATACCGGGCTGGCTTTGCTGCTCCTGCGGAGGTAAAGTCTTCTTGGGCTGCTTGCTATTTGTCATCTTCCCTGTCTCCTTTCGCTGTGCAATTGGATGTAATCTGATCGTCTTAGGATGACTCAAGGGTTCATGTTTATGCATCACTGACAGTTTTTCCAGCCTTTTCGTAATGTTATTTACCTCACTTCGGGTGAATCAAACATAGTTGATCAACAAGGGAGATTACAGTATTTATAATTTTCCATACCAAAAAGACCGTCTCTCGTCAGCCATTGCTCACAAGTAACGGTCTTTTATCCGCTTTCATTCTGTTCCATATATCGCAACTTGAGAAAACCTAACAGAACTAGATAATTTGGTTGTACACCATGAAGAATACCATCAATAACAGAACCACCGTTAACAACGCACTCAGAGTACGAATTTTCCCGGTCTCGCCCGAGACATCGCGATTCTCGCGCATACCAGCGGCGGCAAGACGCAACGGCTTGCTCATAATGCCCCCCAGGGCAAACATCGCCAGCAACAACACAACCACGATTATCATCCACGGTACGGAGTATTCGCCTTTAGTCATCATGTAACCACCAGTCAGCAGTTGAATGACCAATCCGTACTGGGCAAAACGATTAAAACCGCCAATCGCACTAAGCGTCCCTTCTTTGGCAGCCGGTGACAGCTTCTCCGCACGGCCAAGAATAAAAGGCAGCACTAGATAAAATCCCAACGCCAGAGTCCCGATCATATGTAAGAAAAACAAAACCTTCCAGTCCATAATCTACTTCCTCCCATATTCATTGTGATAAAAGTTATATCCTTATCAATTATACCCAATATCAATAGCCAAGAAAAGAATATTAGGATGAAATTGGAAGAGTGTTCGGTATAAAGGGACTGTTCTATATAAGACAAACTTAAGAAGCAAACGGAAGGCACGGTGTCACTACTTTAAGAACCGGACGGAAGGCACGATCGTCACAACTACGGACTGTTTGGACTTCCGGTCGCTGTTCGGCTGTTAGAGAGAGCTATCTTCTTTTAAAACAATTTAAAACCACCAAAATGCAAATAACAGCATTTTTGTACCCTAAATCGGACGCATCTGCGCCTCGGCTTAGATTAAGGGCAATTTTGTACGTTAAATCCTCAGTTCTATGTCTTAAAGGGATTTTCCCGGAAAATAGACTACAAAAATGCCCTTATATCCCTTATTATCCTCAAAAAGGGGGAATTAAGGTACAAAAATGCCGTTAATTGGGAATCAACTCCGGGTTGGATCCAGTCCATACTCCCGCATGGGGGGCGAGTTCAACTCACGCGTCACCCACGTTGGGGTCAGCATTTCAATCCACTCTCCCGTATGGGGAGCGACTTAGTGGTGATTTCGATGTTGCTTTCATATGTTATTTCAATCCACGCTTACGTATGGAGAGCGACCCGATCTACATTGATGATACGCCAGGAATGACCGTGATTTCAATCCACGCTCCCGTATGGAGAGCGACGCCACACCAGCCCAAGGCACACTATCAGCGTTGATTTCAATCCACGCTCCCGTATGGGGAGCGACGGAAAGTCCCTCCTGGAGTTGCAGATATTGTGGCATTTCAATCAACGCTCCCGTATGGGGAGCGACATTCAATGGGCGATCTGTTCAGTAACTTGACGTTATTTCAATCCACGCTCCCGTATGGGGAGCGACGTCAATAGACCAGTTCTGCCGTTCCGCAATATACTTATTTCAATCCACGCTCCCGTATGGGGAGCGACGTCAATAGACCAGTTCTGCCGTTCCGCAATATACTTATTTCAATCCACGCTCCCGTATGGGGA
>NZ_JBYUPV010000005.1:0-1594 GCF_058133325.1 Paenibacillus sp. MAHUQ-45 | reverse complement strand
GCGACTTGCGGCCTTTTTGAATGCCCATGTCGAGGTTATATTTCAATCCACGCTCCCGTATGGGGAGCGACAGAAAGTATTCAGTTGTGGGTACGGTGAAACAATTTCAATCCACGCTCCCGTATGGGGAGCGACCAGCCATAACTCGGATGGTTCAGACCCGATTCCAATTTCAATCCACGCTCCCGTATGGGGAGCGACCTGGAGGGCCTGAGAATGTAATGCCGTCCACATGATTTCAATCCACGCTCCCGTATGGGGAGCGACTTTTATGCTTACCATGGAATTAAAAGGATAGGAGATTTCAATCCACGCTCCCGTATGGGGAGCGACATGTGTTCTTTAGACCATGGAAATTGATAAAGCATATATTTCAATCCACGCTCCCGTATGGGGAGCGACTTCGTCAAGGGCGGAGAAGTGGTTGACGTCGCTACTTTTATTTCAATCCACGCTCCCGTATGGGGAGCGACGGGGTACTGCCTTCTTCATCCGCTGGGGTTGTGATATTTCAATCCACGCTCCCGTATGGGGAGCGACCGATGCGGAGTTGCAGGACACTACGGCGTTGATTATTTCAATCCACGCTCCCGTATGGGGAGCGACCAATTACGCCTTCTGCCCATTGTTCATTTTCAGAATTTCAATCCACGCTCCCGTATGGGGAGCGACTGATTTCCAACGTAATGTAAAACTCTTGGCAACATTTCAATCCACGCTCCCGTATGGGGAGCGACTGTCAGCACCGTGGGGACTGTTCCAATATTTTATGATTTCAATCCACGCTCCCGTATGGGGAGCGACGTGCGCACCATTAACGATACGGGTCGTAACATACGATTTCAATCCACGCTCCCGTATGGGGAGCGACAGTTAGCTAAGGTGGAGGCTGGGGATTGCTTAAATTTCAATCCACGCTCCCGTATGGGGAGCGACGTAAAAGGACTGGCAAAGGCGCTGCCCTACTGATTTCAATCCACGCTCCCGTATGGGGAGCGACGTCAATAATAGGATTAATAACCTTCTCCCACAAATTTCAATCCACGCTCCCGTATGGGGAGCGACAGCGATTTTCGCCCATAAAAAGGTAAATACCCTTTTAATGGGTAGGAATTCACTTATTAATCCTAGTCAAAAGGTGATAACTACTCTCTGACATTCAAAAATATACAATTAATGTAATATCCATGGTGCGGAGGACCCGGGATTTTTATGTGAGCTATACATTCGCACTGTCACTTGCAACGTACAATGTCCATATTTCAATAAACAAATTGAGTGATAATGTCGCTGGCATCGCCGCAATTCCTTTTTTCAATATTCTCCATCTTTTTTCAAAATCCTTGTTTACCTGGGCTCTATTCAATCTCAAAATCAGCATTTGCTTTGTCTAGCAACGGACTCCAGGGACCTTATTGCCTAACAACCGACCATTCCAGAAAATAACGGACCCCAGGGCTAATCTTGTATCACTATATTTCCAATTAAAGGTAAACGATTTCAGAGTACCCGAGAGCCAACAGATGTTTTATGATGAGAACACCAACGTATAAAGGCTAGGTGAATCTCATGTCTACGCAAAAAAACACATCCT
>NZ_JBYUPV010000043.1:0-501 GCF_058133325.1 Paenibacillus sp. MAHUQ-45 | reverse complement strand
GCGCTGGTTTTTCCCATCCGCCACTTATAGTAACCGCTCCTTGACACGTGTAAGGTATCGCACATCTTCTCCAAGCGAAACTCGGAGCGATGATTCTCCATGAACTGGAATCTTAGTTCCTTGGTTTGCTGAAGATGTGCACCGCTTTTTTTACGATGGCTAATTCTTCTTGAGCGTCGGCGAGTTGATGATCTTTCTCCTGAAGTTGACGGCGCATCTCTTTCAACTCTGCTTCGAGTTCCCGTACGCGATCCACGCTTGTTGCTGGTTCATTTTTCAGCTCTCGATATTGGCTCATCCATTGATGCAGCGTGCTTTTCGGAATGTTAAGCTCTTCGGCTAAGTCGCCTAAGCTCTTTGTCTGTTCTTGAATGAACTTTACGGTTTGCTTTTTAAACTCTTCGTTATATCGTTGTCTTTGTTCTCCCAAGTGAACACACCTCCACTGATTTCATTATCGGTCTGTCCGTTAACGGGTGTCCACTATTTATTCTAATTGCA
>NZ_JBYUPV010000042.1:0-531 GCF_058133325.1 Paenibacillus sp. MAHUQ-45 | reverse complement strand
AAGAAGGTCGCGTGAACCTGCTGTACCTACCGGACTTTGAAGTATTTACAAAGTATATTCAGAAGGTTGGAACTATCACTGCGAACACTTCCGCAGTAGAAGGCCGACTTGTTGATCTGAAAGGTGCACCACTGCCGGAGACAACTCAAGACTTCCCACTAACCATTCTGCATACTAACGATACACATGCAGGACTAGATACTGTCAGCTCGCCAAACAACATTCTGCGCCGTGTAACGGCAATCAAGAACGCTAAGGCGACGACAGAAAACCCTATTCTTCTTGATGCGGGTGATGTGTTCTCCGGAACACTGTACTTCAACAAGTACCTGGGTCAAGCAGATTTGGCCTTTATGAATCTGGTCAAATATGACGCTATGACCTTCGGGAACCATGAATTTGATAAAGACTCTAATGTACTATCCAAATTCATCGGTAACGCTAAGTTCCCGTTCGTCTCCTCCAATGTGAACTTCTCAGAGGATGAGATTCTCAGCAAAATGTTTATCAATGAAATCGGTCGGTCAGGCA
>NZ_JBYUPV010000041.1:0-590 GCF_058133325.1 Paenibacillus sp. MAHUQ-45 | reverse complement strand
GTGAATGATCATACACCCATCAGGTGACTGATCATGCACTGATCACGTGGCTATCATGCACTGATCACGTGACTGATCATGCACTGATCACGTGGCTATCATGCACTGATCACGTGGCTGATCATGCAATGATCACGCAGCTACCATGTACTGGTCACGTGACTGATCATGCACTGATCACGTAGCTGATCATGCACTGATCACCTGGCTTATCATGCATTGATCATATGACTGATCATGTGCTGATCATGTTTGGTGTCACACACTGATCATGTGCCTCTGGAGGCAATGAACATAGAGCTGAGTAGGCAGGAATCAGTCAGCAGGCTATAATCATGGAACTCACCTCTGAGAAATCATGCTGCTCAGCTGGCAATAATCAAGTAGATGAGCAGGCAGGAATTACGCAGCACAGGTGGCAATTGTCAAGGAGATGACAGGCAGGAATCGTGCAGCTCAGCTGGAAATTGTCAAGCAGATGAGCAGACAGTAATCACGCAGCTCAGCAGGCCCTGATCACGTGACTGAGCATGCACTGTTCACGTGGATGATCACACACCTATCACGTGACTGATCATGCACTGATCACG
>NZ_JBYUPV010000040.1:0-611 GCF_058133325.1 Paenibacillus sp. MAHUQ-45 | reverse complement strand
CTGGGTCGTCCCAGTGCACTAGCCCCAAGCATCCAGTATCGTGCATCGAACCTGGACTGGCATCTTGTTTCATACATGATATTTTACATGTTTCAATGCCATTCTGCCAAATCTTCCCACCCTCTCCCTCTCCCACAGAGTCCATAAGACTGATCTATACATCGGTGTTTGTTTTGCTGTCTAGTACACAGGGTTATTGTTACCATCTTTCTAAAGTCCATATATATGCGTTAGTATACTGTATTGGTGTTTTTCTTTCTGGCTTACTTCACTCTGTATAATAGGTTCCAGTTTCATCCACCTCATTAGAGCTGATTCAAATGTATTCTTTTTAATGGCTGAGTAATACTCCATTGTGTATCTGTACCACAGCTTTCTTATCCAATTGTCTGCTGATGGGCATCTAGGTTGCTTCCATGTCCTGGCTATTATAAACAGTGCTGCGATGAACATTGGGGTACACGTGTCTCTTTCCCTTCTGGTTTCCTCAGTGTGTATGCCCAGCAGTGGGATTGCTGGATCATAAGGCAGTTCTATTTCCAGTTTTTTAAGGAATCTCCACACTGTTCTCCATAGTGGCTGTACTAGTTTGCATTCCCACCAACAGTGTA
>NZ_JBYUPV010000039.1:0-613 GCF_058133325.1 Paenibacillus sp. MAHUQ-45 | reverse complement strand
GCCGCCGAAGGTGGGGTAGATGATTGGGGTGAAGTCGTAACAAGGTAGCCGTATCGGAAGGTGCGGCTGGATCACCTCCTTTCTATGGAGAATCGTCACCTGCAACGGTGACATTCAAATCGGAAGTTTAACTTCCAAAACTATAAACGTGTATCCATTTGTTCAGTTTTGATGGAATTTGCGGGGCCATAGCTCAGCTGGGAGAGCGCCTGCCTTGCAAGCAGGAGGTCAGCGGTTCGATCCCGCTTGGCTCCACCAACAAACTTCATCTATTTGTTATGTCTTTTACAAAAAAAAAAATATTGTCTGTAATTCCTGACATCACAGCCGTGATTGTCACGTGATTACAGAAACTTGATCCTTGAAAACTGGATACCGAAACGAATTTGCGTTTTAGAACATCTTTTAGCTGAAACTTGTGTGAGCAAGTTGAAATAGTTATTAGTTGATACGATTAGTTCTTAGAGAAGATGTGGGCCATTTTAAATGTCCGATATTTTTCCTCTGGAAAAAATCGAGGTTAAGCTAATAAGAGCACACGGAGGATGCCTAGGCGCCAGGAGCCGACGAAGGACGTGGCGAACAACGAAACTGCCTCGGGGAGCTGTAAGCA
>NZ_JBYUPV010000038.1:0-626 GCF_058133325.1 Paenibacillus sp. MAHUQ-45 | reverse complement strand
CAAGTGCGGGTGAAAGTCACCGACGGTGCGGCATGGTCCGAATGGTCAGCCGTGACCTGGATGAAGATTAGCATCGAATTGCCAAATAAATTAATCGCTGGTGGGGGTTCTCATAGTACCACTATTGATAGCGATGGCTTGGTAAAAGTATGGGGAAGTAACGGTAACGGCCAACTGGGCGATGGAAGTGCACTGTCGGTGATCCGGACGACGAGTGTCAGTGTGCCTGGAGTTAGTGGAGCTGTATCGGTAGCTAACGGTGACTCGCATACCGTAGTGCTGAAGAGCGACGGCAGCGTGGTGGCATGGGGCTATAATTATTACGGTCAACTGGGTGATGGAACGACCACTCTGCGTAGTGTGCCCGTAGCAGTCAGTGGATTGACAAGCGGAGTAAACGCCGTAGCAGCAGGATCGATCCAAAGCTTTGCGTTGAAAGGGGATGGCACGGTCTGGGGATGGGGTCAAGGATACGGAAGTACCCCGGTATCCATTAGTGGCCTGAGCGGAATCATCGCGATTGCGTCCTTTGGTACGAAAGGAATGGCCCTAAAAAGTGACGGCACAGTTTGGACCTGGTCGACCGGAGTTGCGGTAAGCCAAGTTTCCGGGCTGAGCGGAATCAC
>NZ_JBYUPV010000004.1:0-449008 GCF_058133325.1 Paenibacillus sp. MAHUQ-45 | reverse complement strand
CATGAAGTCGCCTCGTTTCCACTGTTTGTAGGGGTACAAACACTGTAACGAACGGGCGGCTTTTTTTCTACCTTTTTTTGGCTAATCAACAGGCCTAGAAAAGATCCCGTTATTTTCACCCCTTAGCCTCGAAAACCATAAAAAGCGCCGGATTAACGGGACTTATTCCTGTTAATCCGGCGCTTTATGCCATTTCACGTTATTTAACAGGATAATTTCCTGTTAAATGCCGACTCAGAAGTTCTACTTTTGCAAAGGTAGAACGAAGGCCTCATTGGTTCTCAAGTCCGCGCCTTCCAAAGATTCAACTAATCGTCAGCACTGGAACGCCCTGCTCAGCTAAGTTGCCTAATCCGCTTTGGATTCAGCAGCGGCTTTAGACCGTTTAAGATCATTGGCCGCAGACCGGTTGCTGCGGCTGAGGCTTGTCCGCAGGCTGATGATGCCGAAGATACTCGTCGGCTTAGCCAGCGCGATGGTCGTCTCATCCGGCTCTGGCGCAAGGATAATGCCGAGCTGATGATGATCGCCATCATAGATAGCGGTCTGCAGGTACTTGCTCTCGCCTGCCCGGTTCTGCACCTCCAGCTTGCAGAACGCCGGGTTCTTGCGCAGCGCCTCATGTAGCTGCGCGGCTTCGGTCAACAGGACCCCGTTGACCTTAAGCAGGACCTCGCCGGGCAGGATGCCCAGCTCCTGCCCGGGGCTGCCCGGCAGCACGGCCAGCACCTTGCGGCCGTGCGGGGGATGCACGAAGATGGGACTGCTGCTGCGCTCTTCCAGAGCGCTGTACCAGTATAGCCCTTCGTGCAGAAGGATCGCTGCGAGCGCCGCGAGCAGTGTCAGCGGGCTCCACCAGAAGGCCAGCAGGCTGAGGCCCAGCAGGACGCCGCTGTAGATCAGCAGCCGCCCTGCCGTACGGGCGACTTTTCGCCCCGGCAGCAGGCTGTGCGTCATCTCGCTGAAGCCGATGATGACGGGCAGGGACACAATGCCCAGCCCGCCGCCCAGCAGCGGCTGCCATGGCAGATCACCAGTTCCGGCAGCAGCAGGAACCAGCAGGAACAACGGCAGTGGCCAGAACGCTTGCAGTTGGAAGCCACCGACGACCTTGCCACGCTTACCTTTCAGGAATAGCGGCGAAGCCAATCCGGGCCCCTGCCAACGTGCCAGCAGGGCCTCAGCGAGATGCAGCAAGGCGGCCAGCACCAGCAAGGCTGGAATGTCCATTTCCCGCAGACCGGTAACTAGAGTCCCGATTGTCCCTGTCTGGAAAGCATTCGGAAAGAAAGAAAATACGAATTGTATAATGCCTAATATGCCTATAGCATAGGCAAAACATAGATAACGGACACGAATCAGCAATAAAAGCAAAGTAACAATCCAAATACAGGCTACTGCTGGGCCAGAGATTGAAACACCCAGTAAAACAGCAGCAACGGATACCAGAAGCCCCATAACCAGGCCACTCCAGACCGTACGCCAGATTTCCTGACCCTGACTGTGCAGCTTCACATGAATGAGCTTCCGCTCCAAGGCTACCTGTCTTCGGTAATACAGAGCAACAAAGATAAGAGCAATATAGTAATAGGGCTGAATCAGCAAATTCAAAGCTGCCTTGCCCAAGCTTCCCAACAGTTCCAGCATCACATTCAACCGTTCGTCACGCTCCTTTTCGTCCGGCTACTACATTTCTCCTAAGTCAAAGAAAAAAAGAAGGCTGAATTCAGCCTTCTTACTTGTTCGACGATGCCGACTTGATTTCCTTCTGAATCTCTTCAATTCCCTTATTCCGTTGATTATCATTAGCCGGATTTTGGATAGCCTTGATTAGCGCCGCTTCCAGACTCTCCGCAGTCTTGGTATCGATAGAACCTGTGACTGATAGCTTGGCTGAGCTCTGGAATTTCTTCACCGCTTCTTTGGTAGCAGCGTCGAAGTATCCATCTTTGCGGCCCGGTTTATAGCCTAGCCCATCCAGCATAATCTGCGCATTCTTTACATCTGCGCTGTTCATGTTGTACTGCAGAGTCACGCTCTTGTTGATTGGAGCCACCGAGAAATAGTCTGGCTGAGACACTGCAATATCTGGCTTGATACCTTTGCCATGAATCCATGTACCGTCAGGTGTCAGCCATTTGGCTATAGTGATCTTCAGCAAACTGCCATCTCCAAGCTGCTTGTCGAAGCTGGTCTGAACTGTGCCCTTACCGAACGAGTTATCGCCGATCAGCTTGGCGCCTGCGGACTGCTGCAAGGCCCCTGCCAGAATTTCCGATGCGCTTGCGCTCCCTTTGTTCATTAGGACCACAACCGGATAGGCTTTGCTGGATCCTTTGGATTTACTAAGCTCACGATTTTTGTTCTTGTCTTCAACTTGTACAATGGTTTTACCTGACGGAACGAACTGCTCCGCCATCTGGATCACTACAGGTAGCACACCGCCGGGATCGTTACGAACATCGATGACCAGTCCCTTCATCCCCTGCTTCTCCAGTTTGTCCAGTTCTTCCTTGAACCGCTCTGCTGTGTTCATGGAGAATTGGGTCACCTCGATGACACCGACATTGCCCTTCTCCAGCTTGGCGTAGACGGTCTCCAGCTTCACATCATCACGAGTGATGGCAAACTCCAGCGGCTCTGCAGAGCCGGCACGCTGAATTTTAAGCGTAGCCTTGCTGCCTTTAGGACCGCGGATTTTGGCAACCGCCGCATTAAGTTCCAGACCCTCTAATGACTCGCCGTTAACGGAGAGAATTACGTCTTTGGCCTGAATACCTGCCTTTTCAGCAGGTGACCCTTTGATCGGCGACACCACGACAACTTTACCATTCTCCGAGGAGACTTCGGCTCCAATTCCGGAGAACGAGCCTTCGATGCTCTCCTCGAATTTCGCCGCCGTTTCTTTACCCATATAATTGGAATAAGGATCGCCCAGCGCTTCCATCATCCCATTAACAGCACCGTCGATCAATTTGTTCCGATCTACAGTTTCATAATAATTACTCTCAATCAATCCCAGGGCCGTGCCCAGCTTCTTGGCTTCCTTCTGATCCAGACCGCTGTTTCCGCTCAGCGCAGAGGATAATGCACCTTGCCCTGCAGCTTGTCCGGAAATTTGCATATAACCGGTCACACTCAGGGTCAGCAAGCTGCCGCACAGTAGGGCGGCGACCATCAAAAACGCCGCTGTGCTTTTCTTCAACATCAGTTCCCACCGTCCCTTCTTGTCCCTCTCTCGAACCTTGCGTTTTACCCGTTCAGCATAGAACGGTATCTCTTCCAGTATATGCCCTATGTCCAATTAATATTTATAAGTCCGGAAATTACAAGTACGGCATCGGATTAACAGGCTTACCGTCGATCCGAACTTCAAAGTGAAGATGGGGACCCGTGGAACGTCCGGTAGAACCGGACTCCGCTATGACCTGACCACGACTGACATGCTCACCGACTTTAACCTTGATTCCGCCATTACGAATATGGCCATACAACGTCCACATGCCGCCGCCATGATCAATAATCACACAGTTTCCATAACCGCTCCACGATTCCGCTACTATTACCGTACCGGAGTCTGCAGCATGGATACTGGTTCCCTGCGGAACAGCAAAGTCCGTCCCAGTATGCAGCTTGCCTACTTCTCCCGTAACCGGATGGGTTCGATAGCCATAAGGAGAAGAGATTCGCGCTCCACCTACAGGTCTCAAGAGCGGACCGTCTCCGCCTGCATACGCTGTATAGTTTGAAGACTCCGCAGCCTTTGCAGCCTTCGCAGCCGCCGCAGCTTTTTTCTTGGCCTCAGCCTCTCTGCGAGCAGCTTCTGCCTTGGCAGCGGCTGCCTTCCGCGCCGCTTCCTCCGCTTTAAGCTTATCCTTTTCCTTCTCTAACGCAGAGCGCTGACTAGCAAGCTCTACAAGCTTTTCGTTCTGTTCCTCACTGATATCATCCGAATCTTGAATTTCCTTGTCATAGTAAGCAATAAGTTCGTGCTTATCCTTTTCCTTCTCCTTCAACAGACTGCGCTGCTCCTCCAAATCGGTATACAGCTGCTTGGCCTGTGCGTACTTTCCTTCCAGCTCTTGCTTCTTATCGATGACAAGCTGCTTGTCCACCTTATGTTGCACCAGAAGATCCTGATCCTGATCAACGATCAGCTTTAGGGAATCCGCCCGGTCCAGAAAATCAGTGAAGCTATTAGAGGAGAGCAGCACATCCAGGTAGGAAACGGCTCCGTCCGTATACATAAGACGTACCCTGGACTCCAGAACCTTTTCTCGAGAAGCAATACGCGCTTCCGCCTCATCCAATTGAGCAGCCGTCTGATTCAGCGATTTCTCGGTATCGGCAATTTTCCCAGAAATCTCGTTCATCTTTCCTTTAACGATATCTACTTGCCCAAGCACATATTTCAAATTCATATTCGTCTTGTTCTTATAGTGCTGTGCTTCCTGATTGCGCGAAGCAGCTTTCTCTTGCTGCACTTTGGCGTCCTTAACTTCTTGCTGCAGCTTCTTGAGCTGCTTGTCGATTTCGGCGACACTCTTTTTGTTGGCAGATCCTTCAGAGGTTCCGAACATAGTGACAGTCAGCAATAATACGGCTAACCCGGCAGCAATCTTCTTCAACTCGCACTCCCCATCCTTTATCCAAAATCAAAAATTAAAAGCTTGGCTAGAACCTTAGCAATCTCGTTATACCTTCAAAAACTTGCGAATGGACACGGTACTTCCCCAAATACCAATCAGCATACCCAGCCCGACCAACAAGCCGCACAGGAGTAGCCAGATCTCACTGAACGGGATCAGCCTCAGCCCCAGCATTGGGTCACCCTGCACAGAAGACAACAGACTGCTGTAACCCGCGTAAAGCAGGCCCGAGGTAACCAGTGAACCAATTAATCCAATCAGTGCCCCTTCTATAAAGAACGGCCAGCGAATAAAATAATTTGTCGCTCCAACCAGCTTCATAATGCCGATTTCTTTGCGACGAGCCAAAATAGTTACGCGAATCGTATTGGAGATCAAGAACATGGACATCAGGCCCAATCCTGCTACAAAAATAAAACCAATATTGCGCACGGCACGCGTTACTTTAAACAGCGTCTCGATCGAGCCCTTTCCGTAATTCACCTTATAGATTGGTTGCTCTTCATGAGTCTCGTTCAACGCTTGGATCTTCTCAGCTACAAAAGGGACGGTAGTCGGTTCAATGACCTCTACTACCAACTTGTCCGGCAGCGGATTGTTGTCCTCATCGAAGCCTTCAAGAAGCTCGGCGGCGTCCGCACCCATATCTTCACGGAATTCCTTGAGTCCCTGTTCCTTGGAGACAAAAGTAATCTTGCTAACCTCCGGCATGCTACCAATCTCGTTCTCAACCGTCTCACGCAATTTCTGGTCGGTATTCAGCGCCAGATGAACATTGATCTGGACCTGGCTGTCCGCCTTATCCGCGATAGCGTTCACATTAAGTACAAGCAAAATAAAGACACCTAGAACGAACAACGAGACGACAATTGAGGTGATGGAGGCTATAGACATCCAGCCGTTGCGGAATACGTTTTTAAAGCCTTCCCGCACGTGTCGCAAGAAGGTCTTAAAACTCATAACCATATTCCCCTCTCACTTGGTCTCTCACGATGTTGCCGTTCTCGATGGCTAGAACCCGCTTGCGCATTTTATTAACAATGTCACGGTTATGCGTAGCCATGACGATTGTAGTACCACGGAAATTGATCTCGTCTAGCAGTTGCATAATGTCCCAGGAAGTCTCTGGGTCAAGGTTACCGGTAGGCTCATCCGCAATAATAACTGACGGATTATTAACAATCGCCCGAGCGATAGCAATCCGCTGCTGCTCACCACCTGAGAGCTGTGAAGGTTCCCGATTGGCTTTATTCTTTAGACCGACCAAATCTAGTACTTCATTGACTCGCTTCTTGATAATTTTCTTCGGAGCTTCAATAACTTCCATTGCAAAAGCAACGTTCTCGAAAGCCGTCAGCTTCGGAAGCAGCCGGAAATCCTGAAAGATTACGCCAATGTTACGGCGCACATAAGGGATTTTGCGCGGCTTGAGCTTGCCTATATTGAAACCGCCCACGGAAATCTGCCCTTTGGTCGGCATCTCTTCTCTATAAATTAATTTCATGAAAGTTGACTTCCCAGCACCAGACGGACCGACAACATATACGAATTCGTTACGGTCAATCTTGACGGACACGCCCTGCAGCGCATGAGTGCCATTGGGGTACGTCTTCCACACATCCTGCATTTCGATCACTCTATCACTTCCCGATTATGACATATTCCGCCGTGAAGTCTTCGACAGGGTCTAGCCCAGACTTCCATAAACTGCACTTTACAGCAGGCGTCTCTATTGTAACAAATCCGTTACCCCTTGAGTACCCGAAAGTTTTACATTGGCCGCACATATACTTGAAATATTACGGTTTTCTTAACCAATTCAACCCCTCAAGAGGAGATTCCTATGAAAAAAATTCACGCAGCCCTCATTGCATTAATCAGCCTTATACTGGCAGGTTCGCTAATCATTGGCGGACTTCATCTGTATACAAGTCAGCGCACATTACCTGAAGGAATCAACCTGGCTGGCTGGGAGATTGGCGGTATGGATATTGATGATGTCCGCTCCGGTCTTGAGCAGCGACTTCACGCACTCGAAGCCCTACCCCTTGTTCTGAAGGCAGACGGTGCTGCGGATCTTGCCCCCTCCCTGAAGCAGGCAGGGCTGACCTACAATGCCCCGGCTTTTCTGCAAGCCCTTCAGGAGCTTAAGGAAGGAAATCTGTGGGACCGCTTCAACGCCCGCCGCAGCTTTCCCCATAATTGGAGCCTGACCTATCGTTTGGACATCAAGCAGCTTAAAAATATCCTCAGCCCAGCATGGGAGAGGTCCTCCTTCGGCGTTCCGGTGGATGCAACCCGGGTTATTACCCCTGGCGATCAGGTGGTCTATACACCGGGAACCAATTCACTTGAAGTGAACTGGCCTGCCCTGGAGACTACATTGCAGGCCGCGGTTCCAACAGACCTCCAACAGCTGGAGGAGCTGCAGAGTACCCCACTGGTTCTGGAAATCCCCTTAAATGTGCTGGAGCCAGAGATAACCTTGAAAGATTTGAAGGATCAGGGGGTAGAACGTAAGATCACACAATTCAGTACTTCACTCGGCTCAAGTGGACCGGGTCGCACGCATAACGTAGATGCCGCTGCCAGAGCTGTTAACGGAACTATCCTCCCGCCGGGTGCTGTATTTGATTATGGCAAGGCCATTGAAAAAGCCCGCCAGGAGTATGGCTTCCGCGAGGCACCGGTCATCGTCGGCGGTAAGCTGCAACCCGGTACGGGCGGCGGGATTTGTCAAGTATCCAGTACACTATACAATGCTGCGCTGCGCACTGGACTTGAGATTGTGGAGCGGCGCAATCATTCCGTACCCGTCAATTATCTGCCAAAAGGACAGGATGCTACGTTCGCTGAAGGGTATATCAACTTCCGCTTCCGGAATAATACTGGCAAGTACATCATTATCCAAGCCGAGGTTCAAGGGCGTGCGTTGACTGTCAAGCTGTTCGGTACATTCCCCAAGAATGTCCGCTATGACATCCAATCAAAAACGGTGGAAATTCTGCCACCGAAGGATATTTTCGTCCGCGATACCTCCCTGTCGCCTGGTAGCTCCCGCGTAATCCAGCAGGGTAAAACGGGATATGTAGTCGAGACTTACATCACCCGCTATGTCGACGGCAAGGCCGCCGAGACTACCAGATTGTCCCGTGACGTCTACCCCGCACAGAAACGGCTGATCGCAGCCAATCAGCCCGGTGCGGGCCATTACCCGACACCAGAAGCGACAGAGCGGCCTTTCATGGAGGATGGCGTGCGCAGCAGCCAATAACAGCTATCAAAAAACGGCCGGACCCGCGAGGGTTCGACCGTTTTATTTTCATATTCGTGTACAGGCAGTCGGTCTGTTTTTACGGGTAAATTACGCAGAGAACCATCGCAGTTTACGATTAAGGAGTACAGTAGGAATACACCCGACTTTGAAAGGATGACTTAGAATGACTACAGCTATTCTCAACGATCTTGCAGGATTGATTCGTACTGAACCTGCTGTCTATGCTTCCCGCACTTGCCGCGAAACGCTGCGTGTGATGTTCCAGCATCCCGAAGCCAAAAGCATTGTCGTCTGTAATGCAGCCAACGAGCCATTGGGACTATTGATGAGCGAACATTTCTTCCTACGGGCTACCGGCCGAGTGGGCGCAGATTCCTTCTACAGCGAGCCAGTCCTGAAGCTCATGAACAAGACTCCGCTGATGTTCGATATTGAAGCCCCTCTGGAAACCGTGATGGCGGCGGCTACCAACCGTCCTACCGAATTCAAAGATGATTGCGTAATTGTTACCCGTAACGGAAAATATGCCGGCGTTGCCTATCCGTCCGATCTGCTCCGCTGCCTGCAGTAGAGCTTTTTTTATTTGTACTATCAAATTCTCCGCTCTCCACTCTAGTCTCTCTCTTAAAAAAGAGCATTCGGTGACACATCAATTCTCCAATATCCCTCTACCTTCTTCAGCTTCACAATTACATCCGTACTTGTCCCTTGATTCTTATAAGGAACTTTCAGTTCAAATACTGCGGCTAACGCATTTTTGGAGACCATCCGGGCGCTAGCCTTTTCAAAATCCAGCGATGACCCTAAATCCCTGTTCACTTGCGCCATCCTTCCTTCATGATCCATAAACTGTGACCGGGAATAGTAAACTGCTGCGTTGTGTGTAAACGCCTTTTTTAAATAATTCAGCAGTTTCTGCTCTGTACCAATGTCACTAGAGAGATAACGATATTCCTCGCCCTTATACTGAAAAATCTCCCGTTTGTAATCGCCCCCACCCTGGCTGGCATAGGAATAGATAGCCTTCGCATGTATTAGCAGTGGAATGATGCTCTTCTCGGTCAGATTGTTAATCGTTGCCGGACCTTCCTTGCCGGGTATCGAGGCCCCCACCGTTTTTACTAGATGGTTTGCGGTGGGTGTTGAAGCAGCCATCACCCCTCCTCCCGCCGACAGCAATCCCAGGGAAAGAGTCAATGTGCCAATCATCCATTTTTTATTCATCTTGTATTTCCTCCCTTTCAAAGCAAGTCAAAAAGTGCGCTTAAAGATGCTTATTACACCCCGTAAGCTAAAATACCCAATCCATCCCCCCATGAAAACGCTAATCGGAGCGTTCGACGTTTCATCTCATCTTGGGACTATGCTATGATTTGTGCTGGGAGGAGAATATACAATGGCTTTGATTGAATGTAGATTTTATTCGGAAGTGTTAGGTCTCAGCACCTCCATGACTGTAATTTTGCCGCAAAAGACAACCTCACAGATTGGTATGAGCAATGTAACGCGGGGTGAGCTGCATCCTACGCTGTACTTGCTGCACGGCTTGTCCGATGACGACTCCATTTGGCTACGCCGGAGCTCCATCGAACGATATGTTGCCGAAATGGGGATTGCTGTGGTGATGCCCCAGGTGCATCGCAGCTTTTATACGGATATGGCCGCGGGAGGCCAGTACTGGACCTTCATCAGCGAGGAATTGCCTGCGCTGGCACGTTCTTTTTTTCCGCTCTCGCATAAACGTGAGGACAACTTTGTAGCGGGATTATCGATGGGTGGGTATGGAGCATTCAAGCTGGGACTGCGCAAGCCCGAAAGCTTTGCAGCGGTGGCCAGTCTGTCAGGTTCACTGGATATGGTACAGTATTTAAAGAATACGGATGACCCGGCTGCCAACAAAGAGTATCAGATGATTTTCGGCGAAAACAGCATTGAAGGCACACCAGACGATCTTCTGTGGCTCTTGAAGGAATTGGATCAGTCCCAAGGACCGAAGCCTGCCTTTTATCAATGCTGTGGAACAGCGGACTTCCTTTACGAGAACAATCTGTCGTTCCGGGACGCTTGCCGCAAGACTTCCCTATCGCTGACTTATGATGAAGGCCCGGGAGAACATGAATGGGGTTATTGGGATGCCAAGATCCGCGATGTGCTGAACTGGTTACCACTTAAGTAAATAGATTTTTTTATGCAAAAAAAGACTGTCTCCCCCGTACTTCAGTAACTAGGGATAGACAGTCTTTGTCATGTTCAGGAATACTCGCGCCCCTCGTCAGGTCATCGGTAATAATAACCTACAAAATAGCGTTCCCGTGTTTTACAACCCATTCATTCGCCTCATGCAAAGCAGCTTCTGCCCGCTCGATGGCAGCCTTCACTTGTACGGTAGCAGTGCCGCCGTATACATTACGTGCGTTCACAACGGCTTCCGGCTGCAATACTGCATAGATGCTCTCATCGAACAACGGCGAGAATTGCTTGAACTCATCAAGCGTGAGATCCAGCAGGAACTTGCCCTCGTTGATACAATACAGCACCGTCTTGCCGATCACTTCATGCGCCTGACGGAACGGCAAACCCTTGCCCACCAGGAAATCGGCGATATCAGTCGCGTTAGAGAAGTCGGTGTTCACCGCTTCGCGCATACGGCCCTTGTTCACCTTCATTGTAGCGATCATTGGTGCGAACAGCTGCAGCGCCCCTGTCAACGTGGTCACCGTATCGAACATGCCTTCCTTGTCTTCCTGCATGTCCTTGTTGTAAGCCAGCGGAAGCGACTTCAGCACAGTCAGCAGACCAATCAGGTTGCCATATACGCGGCCTGTTTTGCCCCGTACCAGTTCCGGAACATCGGGATTTTTCTTCTGTGGCATGATACTGCTTCCGGTGCAAAACGCATCATCCAATTCGACAAAGCTGAATTCGGTGCTGCTCCACAGTACCAACTCCTCACTAAGCCGGGACAGGTGTGTCATTACAAGCGAAGCATTCGCCAGAAACTCTACGATAAAGTCGCGGTCGCTGACAGCGTCCAGACTATTCTCGTACACACTATCAAAGCCGAGCTGCTCCGCCACAAAATGACGGTCGATCGGGAACGTCGTTCCCGCCAGCGCACCCGCTCCTAGCGGCAGCACGTTGATCCGTTTGTAGCTGTCTGTCAGGCGCTCCGCGTCGCGGCGGAACATCGACACATAAGCCAACAGGTGATGGGCGAACAGAATCGGTTGCGCCCGCTGCAGATGCGTGTAGCCAGGAATAATCGTCTCTACATTATCTTTGGCCTGCTCAATCAACGCTTCCTGAAGACTGTGCAGCAGACCCACCAATTCCACCACCCGGTTGCGCAAATAAAGATGCATATCTGTCGCCACTTGGTCGTTACGGCTGCGTCCGGTGTGCAGCTTGCCGCCGACCGGTCCGATCTCCTCAATCAAGTGCTTCTCAATGTTCATATGGATGTCTTCATCCGATACCGAGAAAACAACCTCTCCCGCACGAACCTTATCCAGTACTTTGTTCAGGCCCGCCTTGATCGTCTCTACATCCTCCTGCGGCAGAATTCCGCATTTGCCCAGCATGGTCACATGGGCCAAACTGCCCTGCACATCTTCTTCCGCCAACGCCTTATCGAATCCGATGGATGCTGTATATTCTTCCACCAGCTTGTTCGTTCCTTTGGTAAATCTTCCACCCCACAGCTTGCTCACCTGTCGACTCCTCCTCTTTGGACGTCAGAGAGCCGCTCCTGTCCTTGCGGGAGGAACGGCCCACTGTACGGTCCGCTTGTCTGATTACTACTTGCACATAATGCGTAATCCTAACAAACTAATCGTTACTTACATTTAATCCACTCAATGCATCATCCTGCCAAAAGGGTCCGCAAGGGTTACCTACTGGCAACGTACACGATACACTCCACTTATTTATTCGATTCCGACACGCCAGAAGATACTTTAAGACGCAGAGCGTTCAGACGGATAAAGCCTGTTGCATCTCCTTGGTCGTACGCCTGTGTCGGATCAGCTTCCATAGTCGCAATCTCAGGGTTGTACAAGCTTACTGGGCTCTTCACGCCGGCACCGATAATGTTGCCTTTGTAGAGCTTGACGCGCACTGTACCTGTGACATTTTGTTGGCTCTCAGTAACCAGCGCTTGCAATGCCTTACGCTCAGGGGCGAACCAGAAGCCGTTATACACCAAGGTGCTGTAACGGGTGATCAGGCTGTCGCGCAGGTTCATGACCTCGCGATCCATTGTGATGGACTCCATTTTGCGATGCGCTGTGAACAGAATAGTTCCACCCGGTGTCTCATATACGCCGCGGCTCTTCATGCCGACAAAGCGGTTCTCGACCATATCCACACGACCGATGCCGTGCTTGCCGCCCAGTTCGTTCAGCTTCTCCATGACCTGAAGCGGAGACAATGACTCGCCATTGAGGGCTACACAGTCGCCTTTCAGGAATTCAAGCTCCAGATATTCTGCTTCATCCGGTGCATCCTCAGGCGCATTGCTCAGCAGGAACATTCCTTTGTTCTCCGGTGCGCTTGGATCAAACCACGGATCTTCCAGCACGCCGCTCTCATAACTGATGTGCAGCAGGTTGCGGTCCATGGAATACGGCTTCGCTGCCGACGCCTGTACCGGAATGTCGTTGGCTTCTGCATAAGCGATCATTTCCGCACGACCCGGGAACTGGTTACGGAATTCTTCCAGACGCCAAGGTGCAATCACCTTGATGCCAGGTGCCAATGCCGCAGCATTCAGCTCGAAACGAATTTGGTCGTTACCTTTACCTGTAGCACCGTGTGCAATCGCAGTAGCTCCTTCAGCAATAGCGATGTCTACCATCCGCTTGGCGATCAGCGGACGGGCGATACTGGTGCCCAGCAGGTACTGACCTTCATACAGGGCACCGGCTTGGAACATTGGATAGATAAAATCACTCGCGAATTCATCGCGCAGATCGTCGATGTACACCTTCGACGCGCCAGTAGCAAGCGCTTTTTCCTCCAAGCCATCCAGTTCTTCCTTCTGGCCGATATCGGCTGTGAACGCGATGATTTCCGCATCATAAGTTTCCTTCAGCCATTTCAGAATGACCGATGTATCAAGTCCGCCGGAATAGGCGAGTACAATTTTTTCCTTAGCCATGAACAAGCAACTTCCTTTCGTGTGGGCTATATAAGATGTAGTGAATGCGAATACCGTTGAAGCCTCGTGTCCGGTCGTAACTGCGCGGAATGTTTGGACTTCCGATCGTTGTTATCATCAGATTTCTATGTTTAAGCCGCATGCTGCGGATGAAATCTGATGATAAAGACGACCGCTGACGCTTCTCCAGTTCCAAACTTCCACTACGTTACTTCTCCACTAGGATCAAGATACTTCTATCCACTCCATCTTATATAGATAATTATATTTTAAATAAGATCTATTTCCTTAACCCATCAGTGTAGCCATTAGCGCTTTCTGCGCATGCAGGCGATTCTCCGCCTGATCAAAAATCACCGAGTTCGGGCCGTCGATCACACCTGTGCTCACTTCTTCCTCACGGTGTGCTGGCAGGCAGTGCAGGAACAGATAGTCGCTTTTCGCACCCTTCACTAGCTCCTCATTAACCTGATAGTCCTTGAACGCCGCTTCACGCGCCAATTGCTCGGCTTCAAAGCCCATGCTCGCCCATACATCTGTGTAAATAACATCGGCGTCCTGCACCGCTTCCTGCGGGCTGGTCGTCACTACGATCTCTGCGCCAGTCTCCTTGGCGATCTCGCGAGCCTCTGCTACTACCGCTGCATCTGGCTCATAGCCTTGCGGTCCCGCTACAGATACATGCACGCCCAGTTTGGCTCCGCCGATGAGCAGGGAATGGGCCATGTTGTTGCCGTCTCCGATATAAGCCAGTTTCAAGCCTTTCAGGCGACCCTTGTGCTCATATACAGTCTGGTAGTCCGCCAGAACCTGGCAGGGATGCGCTAGATCACTCAGGCCGTTGATGACCGGCACAGAAGCGTACTTTGCCAACTCCTCGACCTTGTCATGACCAAAGGTCCGGATCATGATGCCGTCCAGATAACGGGACATCACCTGCGCTGTATCGCTAACAGTCTCACCACGTCCGAGCTGAATGTCATTTTTGCTCAGGAACAGCGCATGTCCTCCAAGCTGATACATGCCAACCTCGAACGATACGCGAGTACGCGTAGATGATTTTTCAAAAATAAGACCGATCGTCTTGCCCTTCAGCGGCTGATAGACCTCGCCGTTCTTCTGCTTCCGCTTCAGTTCAATCGCCAGCTCAATTAGGTACGTAATCTCCTCAGGGCTGTAGTCATTCAGCTCCAGAAGGTCGCGCCCTTGCAGCTTCTTGGCAATATCCTGTGCTTCACTTGGTATAACCTGATTCATGAACTAGGCCTCCCCGTTTGCTTCTGTAGCATAAGTATGAATGAGTTCCGAAAGGATGTCCACCGCCTGATCGATTTCCTCTTTACTGACATACAAGTTCGGAAGCAACCGGATGACATTAGGTCCAGCTGTTACGAACAGCAGTCCTTTTTTCTGTCCAGCCAGCACAATATCGCCTACAGGACCCTTGCATTCAATACCGATCAGTAGACCCTTACCGCGAATTTCAGTGATAAAAGGAATGTCTGCCAGCTTTTCTTTCAGTTGTCCGACCAAATAGCTGCCCGATTCCGCCGCACGTTGCGGCACATCATCTTCAAGCATCGTCTCAATAGTCGCTGACATCACAGCTGCCGCTAGTGGTGTCCCCCCGAAAGTAGTCGCATGACTGCCCGGCGAGAACGCTTCGCGCAAGTAGCCTTTGCCCAGCATCAACCCTGCCGGGAAGCCGCTCGCCACGCCTTTAGCCAGCGTGAAGATGTCCGGCTCAATATTGTAGTGCTGATGACCGAATAGTTTGCCGGTACGGCCCATTCCAGTCTGCACCTCGTCGACAATCAACAGTAGCCCGTGCTCTTTGCACAGTGCCGCCACTGCTTCAAGGAAGTCCGGTTGCACCTCAAGCACGCCGCCTTCCGCCAGTATCATTTCAATCATGATTGCTGCTGTATGCTCGCCGATTGCGGCCTTCAGCGCAGACAAATCATGCAGCGGCACGGTTTTGAAGCCTGCCGGCAGTGGCAGGAAGCCTTCTTTGACCTTTTGCTGCCCGGTCGCGGTCAGTGTTGCCAAAGTGCGGCCATGGAAGGATTGCTCGAAGGTAATAACCTCATAGCGGTCCACACCCTTGATCTTTTGCTGATAACGACGCGCCAGTTTGATCGCCGCTTCATTAGCCTCTGCGCCACTGTTGCAGAAGAAGACCTGGTCTGCGCAGCTATTCTCGGTAAGCAGTTTGGCTACTTTGTCCTGTCCCGGAATATGAAACAGGTTGGAGACATGCCACAGTGTATCGATCTGCTCTTTCAGCTTGGCGCCAACTTTCTCTGGAGCATGACCTAAACTGGTTACAGCCAGTCCGGAGGTGAAGTCCAAATACTTGTTCCCTTTGTCGTCCCACACCCAGCTGCCCTTACCTTTAACGAGGCTGATATCAAATCTCGCATAGGATGGGAACACCGCGCTCAACTTATCTGTCGATGTCGCTTGTCCTGTAGCGTCTTCTACTGCTTTACCATCTTCTACTTCTGTAAGCTTGCTCATTCCATTGTCACTCTCCTGTCATCTGCGCCGCTAAGGGGCTGCCTATTTATGGTGAACTTGAATCTGTCCAAGAGTACATCTACTGCTTTATCGGACGATGCGCGTTCCTAGCGCTTCCCCCTGTAAAACACGCCCCAACACATGGGGCTCCTTACCATCCACAATAACCACTTCAGACACACTGCCCTGGATACAGTCGATCGCAGCACGAACTTTGGGAATCATTCCGCCATAGATTTCGCCGCTGGCAATTAACGCTTCAATTTCCTGTACCGTTACCGATGGGAGAACTACTTTCTCCCCGTCTATTGTCCGCATAATACCAGGAACATCAGTCACTACGATCATTTGCGGTGAATCAATATGGGAAGCCACAGCTCCCGCTGCCGTATCTGCATTAATATTGTAACGCTGGCTGCCAGCATCCACCCCGATCGGGGCAATCACAGGAATATAACCCAAGGCGAGGATACCCGTCACAATCTCTGCCTTCACCCCGGTTACTTCTCCGACCAGCCCTACCTCGGCGCTATTCGCTACCGGACGAACGGTAATCAAGTTGCCATCCACGCCGGACAATCCAAGCGCAAGCCCCCCGCTGCCTTGAATTCGACGTACGATGGCCTTATTAATGCTGCCCGCCAACGTCATCTCCACCACGTCCAGCACTTCCTCTGTGGTCACTCGCAGACCATTTACAAAGCTACTCTCGATGCCTAGCTTCGTCAGGTTCTCGGAAATAGCCGGACCGCCTCCATGAACGATCACAGCCTGAACCCCGTCCGCTTGCAGGTCTCGCAGCTCCTCAAAGAACGAATCCGGAAGTGCCGCTAGCGTACTGCCACCACATTTCATCACGAACAGTCGATCAGCTTTATTGTCCTGTATAACTCTATCGGTTGCATTCATTACCATACCCGTGTCCCTCCCTGGAGCACTTTAGCATTCAGCAGCCATGCCCGCAGGGTTAGGTGCGGTATGCAGCATTAATGCGCACATAATCATAAGTAAGATCACAGCCCCACGCAGTGGCCGTTCCCTCTCCATCATGCAGCTTTACTGTAATCACTACCGTGTCACTCTTCTGCAAGTAGACCAAAGCCTGCTCTTCATCAAAAGCAACCGGCTTGGATTGCAGCAGCACCTCGATCTCACCGAGCGAAATATCCACCCGTTCCGGTGAGACCGGAACTCCGGCACGCCCCACAGCAGCAATAATCCGTCCCCAGTTCGCATCCGCGCCGAAAATCGCCGATTTCACCAAACTGGAACCGACCACCGTCTTCGCAATGGCAGCAGCAGCATCGTCATTCACTGCCCCGCTAACCTGAACCTCGATCAGCTTCGTTGCACCTTCACCGTCACGAGCAATCGACTTCGCCAGACTCTGGCACACATGCGTAAACGCAGCGGCAAAGTTATCCCAATCCGGGTGCGACCGGTTCAGCTTACTATTCCCTGCAAGTCCGCTAGCCATCGCCACAAGCATATCATTCGTACTAGTATCGCCATCTACCGTAATCATATTAAAAGTAACATTCGTCGCAGCGCGCAGCAGATTCAACAAATCCTCACCGTCAATGGCGACGTCTGTAGTCACAAAGCCGAGCATCGTCGCCATATTGGGATGAATCATCCCGGAGCCCTTCGCGGCACCGGCAATCACGACCTCTACACCGCCTACCGATACTTTTACGCAGCACTCTTTTTTCACCAAATCAGTAGTTAAAATCGCTTGGCAGAACTCTTCTGCTCCGGCAGCCTCTCCATTCAGCTTCTCTGGCAATCCAGCAATCCCGCTCCGCACAGCATCCATCTTGAGCAGTTCCCCGATCACGCCAGTCGAAGCAACGGCCACATTCTCTTCCGCCACATTCAGCTGACGGGCAGCAGCAGCACGCATCTCATACGCATCCGCTTCACCCTGTTCTCCTGTACAGGCATTGGCATTACCGCTGTTCACCACAAGCGCCTGCAGCGTTCCATTCACCAAGCTTTCCCGCGTCACCTTCAGTGGTGCGGCCTGAAATACATTCGTTGTATATACCCCTGCTGCCGTAGCGGGCACCTCACACAGGATGGCGCCGAGGTCGTTGCGGTCTGTTTTTTTCAAGCCACAGTGCAAGCCTCCGGCTTTGAAGCCCTTGGGTGTTGTGATGCTGCCGTCTTCCACGACGGTATATGTTTGCTTCTCGCTCATCGTCTCTTTTACCACTGAACTCTACGGATACACAGGTGTATAGCCGAGGCCAAGGGTTTCCTCCCATCCCATCATCAAATTGAGGTTCTGTATTGCCTGCCCTGCTGCACCCTTCACGATGTTATCAATAACGGATACGATCGTAATGCGCCCGGTACGGGGGTCTGCCGCAAAGCCAATATCACAATAATTAGAGCCGCTAACTTCCTTCGTCGCCGGAATCACTCCCGCGTCCCGCACACGCACATAAGGTCTGCCTGCATAATACTTACGATATAAGTCCACAAAATCCTGCTCCGTATATTGCCCGTTCATTCCCGCATACATCGTGCTCATAATGCCCCGTGTCATTGGTACGAGGTGTGTGGTGAATGTTACCGTAACGTCTTTCCCTGCTACGTCCGTAAGCGTCTGCTCAATCTCTGGAATATGTTGATGTTTGTTGATTTTATAAGCTTTGAAATTCTCATTCATCTCTGAAAAATGCACCATCAGGCTCGTTCCACGACCTGCTCCGGACACCCCTGATTTGGCATCTATAATGATGCTGTCATGCTTGATCCAGCCCGCTTCAATTGCCGGAACCAACCCCAGCAGCGTAGCCGTAGGATAACAGCCGGGATTGGAGATAAAATCAACGCCTGCAGCCCGCTCTCCATACACCTCGCAGAGTCCGTAGACCGCCTGCTCCAGATAAGCCTCGGCCGGTGCCGGATGCTTATACCACTGCTCATAAGCTGCACCGTCCTTCAAACGGAAATCACCAGACAGATCCACAACCTTGAGTCCTGCCTCAAGCAGCTGTGGGACCAACTTCGCACTTACCCCAGACGGAGTAGCTGTGAATACAACATCCGCCTTCTTAGCGATCTCTCCTGCATCCACACCGTCCAGCCTTCGCTCCACTACCCCAGTCAAATGCGGGAAACCTTCTTCGATAGGCACCCCGGCGCTAGATGAGGAAATCACTGATGTAATCTCCACCTTAGGATGGCTTTGCAGCAGCCTGATCAGCTCCACGCCTCCGTATCCCGTTGAACCCACAATTGCCGCCCTCAGCTTGCTCTCCACCGTCATCCCCACTCTCTGCTTGATGTTACTACTCTAATCTATCTGGTCGTGCCTGATATTAAACTTAATGTATAGCCGCTCTGAAATATGTATTATTATACGACTCAATTAATATAAATACAACATATTAAGTTAACTTTGTACAGTTATTAGGTATAAAAAAAGAAGCGCGACTCCCCGCGCAGGGGAGTTCACGCTTCTCTTTTAAATCCTTCGCCCAGGACTTCATGGGCTTCCGTAATGATTACAAACGCCCCCGGATCGACCGAGCGAACGATCGCTTTAAGTCTTGTGATTTCGTTCTGGCCAACCACAACCATCAGCACTGTGCGATTGTCACCTGTATATCCACCTTGAGCGTTCAATTTCGTCAGACCACGGTCCAGATCATTTAGTATCGCCTGGGAGATTTCCTCTGTCTGCTCCGAGATAATATAGGCAACCTTGGTATAGCTAAAGCCGACCTCCAGCGCATTAATGACTCTACCCGTGACGAATAAACCGATCAACGCATACATCGCCTGCTCCATGCCGAGTACAAAGGCGGCCAGTGTAATTACCGTGCCATCCAGTATTACGACTGACATTGAAAAACTCAGACCAGAGAATTTCTGAATAATCTGGGCCAGAATAGACAGCCCGCCTGTTGAGCCACGACCTCGGAACACCAATCCAAGACCAAGACCTACCCCAATCCCTCCATATATGGAAGCAAGGAGTGGATTAGTAGTCGGAACGGGACCATCTTTGGTCAAAAAAATAAACAACGGCAGCACAAAGCTGCCCAGCAAGGAGCGCATTCCATATTGCTTGCCCAGCAATACTACCCCCAGCACGAACAGTGGAATATTCAGTGCCCACTGGGTAAAAGCAGGCTCTGCCCCAAACCAGGCTTCAGCCAGTACGGATAGACCGGACACCCCTCCAGAAGCGATCCGGTTTGGCAGGAAAAACAAATTAAACGCAAGCGCCGTAATCAGCGACCCCAACAAAATCAGTCCTACATCCACTGCATGGCGCAGGGGTCCATTCAACGGAATGAACGGCGGCTTATTGCGCGAGTTGATCTTTTGCATGAAAGGCTCTCCTTCAAAGTAACTTTATCTTTTCTCTTGACGCCAAAAATTCCTACGCTTCCGAAGATGCGTAGGAATTCATTTATACTTATTCTGCTTCAGTCTTGATCTGGCTGCGCAAATATCCATCAACAAATGCGTCCAGATCGCCATCCATTACAGCACCCACGTTTCCTGTTTCCACGGAAGTGCGGTGATCCTTTACCATACTATAGGGATGGAACACATAGGAGCGAATCTGGCTGCCCCAGGCAATATCCGACTGTTCCCCTCGGATTTCATCCAGCTGTTGTTGCTGCTCTTGCAGCTTGCGCTCATATAACTTGGAACGAAGCATTGTCATCGCCCGTTCCCGGTTCTTGATCTGGGAACGTTCATTCTGACAGGTCACAACCACACCGGTTGGTATGTGCGTGATCCGCACCGCCGAGTCTGTCGTATTGATGTGCTGACCCCCGGCACCACTTGCCCGGTAGGTATCGATTTTGAGATCCTCTGTACGGATCTCAACTTCCACATCATCAGAGATTTCCGGTACCACATCACAGGATACGAATGAAGTATGCCGTCTGCCGGAGGAGTCAAAAGGCGAGATACGCACCAAGCGGTGTACGCCCTTCTCTGCCTTCAAATACCCATAAGCGTTAAAGCCTTTGATTAGCAAGGTCACACTCTTGATGCCTGCCTCATCACCCGGCAAGTAATCAAGTACCTCGACCTTGAAGCCGCGTTTCTCTGCCCAGCGCGTATACATCCGCAGCAGCATTTGTCCCCAATCCTGGGACTCTGTACCGCCTGCACCCGGGTGCAGCTCCAGAATCGCATTCATCTTGTCGTACGGCTGGTTCAGCAGCAACTGCAGCTCGAACTCATCAACCTTAACGACCAGAGCGCGGATATTGCCGGCAACCTCCGCCGCAAGCTCCTCATCGCCCTCTTCATCGGCGAGCTCAGCCATCATTGCAGCATCATCATAATCCTGCTGCAGCTTCTCATACTGATCTACCGAAGACTTAACAGCATTCATCTCAGCGATAACGCCCTGAGCCTGCTCGCTATCATCCCAGAACCCGGGAGCTGCCATCTTCTCTTCGAAGTTGGCAATCATCTCTTGCTTGAGGTCTAAGTCAAAGAGACCCCCTAAGGTTGGTTAATTTCTTGCCAATTTCCCGCAAGTCCTGCTTCACATTTGGATCTATCATATGTCACTTCACCTTTCAAAAATGAGTTGCCGGCCTGGCTTATTTAAGTACATGCTTGGTGAATATCGGCCATTCCGAGATTATTGGACTCCGATCGCTGTTATCACCAGATTCCATCTATTACACTGTATTGCGCAGTAAGAATCCGGTGATAAAGGCGAACGCTGACGCTTCTTCAGTTCCAATAACCTCTACATTAAATTTCACCAAAAAAGCACCCAAAAGAGCGGCCGGCCGTAACGGAAAATCCCCGGGCCCAGCCGCTCTTTGCTGTTACATGCCTAGAGAACGTATAAATTATGCGTTCTGACCGTGGCAGTTCTTGTATTTCTTACCGCTTCCGCAAGGACAAGGATCGTTACGACCGATCGCTTCTTCCACATGCACCGGACGCTTCTCAGCCGGCTCACCGTTAGTGGAGATTTTATCTTCTTCCACTACGGATTGACGTTCCTGATTGGCCTCGATGTGTGCCTTCATAATATAAGTCGCCACTTCTTCCTGAATGTTGGCGGTCATTTCATTAAACATTTCGAAACCTTCGAACTGGTATTCACGAAGCGGATCTGTACCGCCGTATGCACGGAGGTGAATCCCTTGACGCAGTTGATCCATCGCATCAATATGATCCATCCATTTGCTGTCTACGGAACGAAGTACGATAACCTTCTCGAATTCACGAACAAGCTCTGAGCCAAGACGTTCTTCGCGGGCTGCATATTTCTGCAGTACACGATCGAAGATATAGTCTGTGATCTCCTCAACTTCTTTGCCCCACAGATCATCGCGAGTCAATGTGCCTTCATCCAGCAGTTTGCTGTTCACATAATCCGCGACTTCCTGCAGTTCCCAGTTCTCAGGAATATCGTCGCTACAATGGGCATGAACTACGCGGTCAATGACCGGTTTGATCATTTCCATTACAACATCCTTGATGTCTTCAGATTCAAGAATCTCACGACGCTGCTTGTAGATGATTTCGCGCTGTTGGTTCATAACATCATCGTACTGGAGAACCACTTTACGGATATCAAAGTTATTGCCTTCTACCCGTTTCTGAGCAGACTCGACAGCACGAGTAATCATCCGGCTCTCAATCGGCTGATCTTCTTCGAATCCAAGACGGTCCATCATGTTCAGTACATTGTCTGCACCGAAACGCTTCATCAGCTCATCGCCAAGTGACAGGTAGAACTGTGTTGAACCCGGGTCGCCCTGGCGTCCAGCACGTCCTCGAAGCTGATTATCAATCCGCCGTGATTCATGACGCTCTGTACCAATGATATGCAATCCACCGAGTTCAGATACACCTTCACCCAGAATGATATCTGTACCACGTCCCGCCATGTTCGTAGCGATCGTAACCGTACCCGGTTGTCCCGCATGAGAGATAATTTCTGCTTCCGCCGCATGATGCTTCGCGTTCAATACTTGGTGTCTGACACCTTTGCGCTTCAGCATTTCGGAGAGAAGCTCGGAATTCTCGATGGATACGGTACCTACCAATACCGGCTGATTCTTCTTGTGACGCTCCACAATCTCAGCTACTACGGCATTGAACTTGCCGTTCTCGGTCTTGTAAACTACATCCGGCATATCCTGACGCTGGTTTGGCTTGTTCGTTGGCACCTGAAGAACCTCAAGACCATAAATCTTCTTGAACTCCTCTTCCTCAGTCTTGGCCGTACCAGTCATGCCGCCGAGCTTCCGGTACATCCGGAAATAGTTCTGGAAAGTAATCGTCGCTAGCGTCATGCTCTCGTTCTGTACTTGAATTTCTTCCTTCGCTTCAATCGCCTGGTGCAGACCGTCGCTGTAACGGCGGCCAGCCATCAGACGGCCCGTGAATTCATCGACAATGACAACTTCATCTTCGTTAACGACATAGTCCACATCGCGGCGCATAATTACGTTCGCCTTAAGGGCCTGAACGATATGATGGTTCAGCGTTACATTGCTGTGGTCATACAGGTTTTCTAAGCCAAAAGCACGTTCAGCCGTAGCCACACCTTTTTCAGTCAAAGCAACGGATTTCACCTTGATATCAACTGTGTAGTCTTCTTCTGCCTTCAATTTCTTCACAAACCGGTCAGCCGCATAGTACAGCTCTGTCGACTTCTCAGCTTGTCCCGAAATAATCAGCGGTGTCCGTGCTTCATCCACCAAGATGGAGTCCACTTCGTCAATGATACAGAAATAGAGCGGACGCTGTACCATCTGCTCTTTATAGAGCACCATGTTATCCCGCAGGTAGTCAAAACCAAACTCGTTGTTCGTACCATACGTGATATCGCAAGCATACGCCTCTTGTTTATAAGCATGGTCCATGCCGCTCAGGTTCACCCCGACCGTCATGCCCAAGAAATTATAGATTTGTCCCATTTCAGCACTGTCGCGCTGAGCCAGGTAGTCATTCACCGTAACGACGTGAACGCCTTTACCGAGCAGTGCATTCAAATAAACAGGCAATGTACCTACAAGGGTCTTCCCTTCACCTGTTTTCATCTCGGAAATACGGCCCTCATGCAGTGCCATACCCCCAACCATCTGTACGTCATAATGGCGCTTGCCCAGCACCCGCTTGGAAGCTTCACGAACCGTAGCAAATGCTTCCGGAAGAAGCTCGTCCAGAGTAGTACCTTTCTCGATCCGGGCCCGGAATTCTTCTGTCTTCGCTTTCAGTGCTTCATCGGAAAGCGCTGCGAAATCCGGTTCCATTCCATTAATGATTTCGACTGTTTTCGAGAGTCGTTTAACATCACGATCATTAGTATCGCCAAAAATTTTCTTTACAAGTCCTAGCATGGTTAACCCCTTTCATGCAACACAGATGGTGGAACCTTAGCCCATCCCCACTTAAATTGAAAGGGCCAAAATGCAGAATCGATTCCGCTGCTTCATAAATTGTAACAGTTTGTAAGAGATGCCGCAATACAAGCAAATACTTGGCACATTTTCATACATAACTATATATACGCACAAGAGCCCTATTCGCTTCACGCGAATAAGGGCTCGTTTAATTTTTTTACATCTGACTGATCATTAGCACTTCTAAATCTCACCAGTTATTGAATTGGCTGAAGTTTAGTTCTGTTCAATCAGTCCGTATTTACCATCATTACGTTTGTAAACAACACTCACTTCGGATGTATCGATATTGGAGAAGACGAAGAAGTTATGTCCTACCATGTTCATTTGCAGGATCGCTTCCTCCACATCCATAGGTTTCAGAGTAAAGCGCTTGTTCCGTACAACTTCCAAATCATCCGTATCCTGTTCTTCTACAGCTACAGAGCTGCCACTGCCTTCCACGAATAATGTCTTCAGGCTGCCTTCTTGGCGGAACTTACGGTTCAATTTGGTCTTGTGTTTACGAATTTGGCGTTCCAGCTTGTCCACTACGGCATCAATGGATGAATACATGTCATCGCTGCGATCCTCGGCACGGAGCGTCACACCCGCAAGCGGAATAGTTACTTCCACTGTATGAAGGCCGCGTACAACGCTAAGCGTTACATATCCTTCTGAGGTAGGGGGTGCATCGAAGTACTTCTCAAGTCTGCTGAGCTTCTTATCAACATAGTCTCTCAAAGCGTCGGTCACTTCAATTTGTTGACCTCGAATGCTAAATTGCATGGGGCACTCCTCCTTTGTTTACAGCTCCATTATACCAAATTGTTAGAGCTAAGTAAAAAAAAATCATTACAGCCTTTACATTTAGCTAACAAAATAGCCACAAGATGTTCCCTTGAAAAAAGAAGTCCGGAAAGAGTGAAGAAACGACCCTTCCCGGACGGTTACAATTCTATTTTGCTAAAGACTATAATTGCTCATACACAGTTAAACTAGATCCTCACTTGGGCATCTGCTACCTGATTTTCTTCTATTATGGCTGCTTCGTATGGAAGCGAACAACCTCTACGGATGACCAGTTGCTACCGGAGCCGCTAACGAGATAAACCTTATAACCCGTTCCCGCAGTAAGTCCAGTTAAGGTGTACGTGTGACCTATCCCTGGAAGTACAGACACGGTACCCGTCCATGGAGCTGTCAGCGTAACACCTGTACTGTTCTGTCCAGCTGCTACCTGTGCAGCGCTTGGTACGGCATCCTTCTCAGGAAGCACTACGTACTTAACCTGCTGAGCCGTTCCACCAGCTTGTCCATATTTGAAATACACATCTGCCGTTACGGTTCCGACTTGTCCCGGTTGTGCCAGCGTAATGGCGTCCCCATTGGTCGCAGCTGTCTTCAGCTGTACCTTTGTTACGGAGGACCAATTGCCGGAGTTGTCCGTAATCACAGCGAATGTAGCATATTCTGTGTTAGCTTGCAGGCCATAAACGGAGAATGAAACAGTTGTGCCCGCAGACGTTACCTTGTGTCCATGGTTTACAACCGTTACATCAGCACCACCTTGTCCGCCTTTCACTTCTGCCACACTTGGTGTTACCAGCGTACCGGTGTATGGAACCACAACATAATACACTTCACCTGTTACTGAAGGGGTAAGGTACACATCTGCTGTAACCGATCCAACATGTCCATAGGTGGCACCAGTAACCGTTGGTGTGGTGATGGTTCCGCCACCTCCACCACCGCCTCCTCCGCTGCCCCCACCAGGAACAGAGGTAGGTACTGGCGTAGGGCTAGCTGTAGGTACAGGTGTAGCCGATAGCGTTGGTACTGGTGTTGGTACACCACCTGGTGCCGCCGGTTTATACACAACCGAGTTGCTAATGATACCTACGGCCTCGGCACGGGTCAGCGCTTTTTTAGGGCCGAATGTTCCATCTGGATAACCGTTTATGATCTTCTTATCTGCGGCTGCAGCAATTGCGCCTCGGCTCCATGCCGCAAACTGGCTGCTGTCTTTAAATTTAGTAGTCATCGCATTCGTGCTCAGCTTCAACAGCTTGGCAGTAATCACGGCTGCTTCCTGTCTAGTTAGGGGATTATTTGGACGGAACGTATTATTTTCATACCCTCCAATGTATCCCGCTTTGACAGCCTTAGCTACTTCAATGTAGGACCAATTCGAGCTCTTAAGATCCGTGAAGCTAACAGTTCCTGTCTCAGTGAATCCGAACAGACGATTTACGAAGGCAACATATTCTGCACGCGTTATCGCATTGTTGGGCTTAACTGTACCATCGGGGTATCCCCCAAGATATCCCTTATCAAGCCATTGCTGCAATTGCGCCTGAGCCCAGTGTCCCTGAATATCTTTGGGTACAGCGGCTGCAGATACACTGCCCAGAGAGCCGAGCAACATGCTCACTCCCAGCATTCCAGTCATAAGACCACGCCACATCTTTTTCATTTTGCAGTTCATCCTCTTACAGAAAGTATAGTGTGCGCCCAGGTAAGATAAAAAGCTCAACGCAACCCATTACCCGAGTATATGGAGGACGAAACCTTTTTATGGAAAATTATAGTTATATAAAATATCTCTGCACGCTCAATCGCCTAATGATTGCGTATACAACAAAAAAGAACCTCGGGAATATCCCAAGGTTCTCGCTAGCGTTGTATCAATTGCTAACCATCTACCATATATGTAGGTCGGCTTCGCCGGATGATTATAATTTGATTACGTTAGCTGCTTGTGGTCCGCGTGCACCTTCAACGATATCAAATTCTACGGATTGACCTTCATCCAATGTCTTGAAACCGTCTGTTTGAATCGCGGAAAAGTGTACAAATACGTCCCCACCGTCTGCAGTCTCGATAAAACCATAACCCTTTTCTGCATTAAACCATTTTACTTTACCTTCCATTGATTAAACATTCCCTTCGTCATCAGATGAACGTGAGTCTTGCTCACAACTCGACTATACCACCGCTGCTTCTCAATTGTCAATTGGAATAGTAAATGATTACATGCAATTATTTACCATTCATTAATTTTCCAGATTAAGAGCTTACAAAATGATAACGATCAAAAGGAGCAGACGTTATATAATACCCGTCTGCTCCTTCGCTGAAACAACAAAGACTTTATTTTTTGCGGTCCATTAGAAAGCTGTCAGGGGTGTAGGCAGCCTCGTAGGCGCTGCGCTGGGCCTTGGCTTGATTGCGCTTATATAGCCAGTCTTGTGCTTCCAGGCGAAGGGCGTTCATGCGAGCCATGATTTCAGGGTCGTGTTCCAAAATACGTGTGATTTCGAGTTTTTGTGCAGAAGTAGGCTTGCCACGTTCGACTTCAAACACCAAGGAATCGACAAGCTTCTGACGTTCTTCTACAAATTCTTCAATCTCTTCATAAGCCAAGTCATAGAGTCGGTTCATGATGTCTTGGGTGAGACTATTTAAATCGACAATAAGCTTATCCATGAGCGCTTTCGGTCTGGCTTGCGGCAATCTTGGAGGCTTGCAACCAGGTTTCCCGGAGATCCGTTAGATAGCCAACCGCTTCTTCCGCTTTCTCTGAACTCTTGCTGATATTAGCCTGAACCAGTAAATAATTCGTATATTCATATAATGAATATAGCGATTTGGAGACTTCATAGGATTGATCTAATGTGCTCATAAGCTCACTGACAATCGTCTGAGCTTTCCCTAGATTTAGGCTTGTTTTCTCATAGTCTTGCTTGCTGAGTCCATCCATTGCAGCTCTCACAAACCTGATCGCTCCGTCATACAGCATGATGACCAATTGTGCGGGTGTCGATGTCTGAACAGAAGACTGACGGTATTTTTCATATGGAGAAGTAAGCATGAATTTCACCCTTTAATTTATTATTTTCCTAGGCCGGATAACAAGCTGGAGGACTGAGCGGTTAACTTGCTCATGGCTTTTTCCATCGCTGAAAATTGTTTGTAGTAGCGGTCTTCGGTGTTGTTTAGATTGGTCATCAAGGTAGCAATGCGGTTATTGTAATCCTTCAGCGTTCTACCCATAACACTTTCGTCTTTAAAAGCACTCGAAAGATCCATAGAGAACCTATTGGTACCTGCACGATCAGACATCTTCTCAATTGCACTTGTAATCTTGTCCTGCATTTTCCGAAAGATGCCCTCTTTGGGTGCATTTGCAGGGCCCTGGAAAAGATCTATTGCCGTTTGAGGATTAGCATTCACGGCGTTCTTAAATTTTTCTTCATCAAGAACCAGCTTTCCGTTCTCCATATAATTTCCAGTGGTGATGCCAAGGGAGCTAAGCGGCCCAAGCTTTTCTGTTAGGATACCGCGCATTTGTGTGAGAAGAGGGCTTATAATATCATTGTTCTTGAACAGACCGCTTTTGGCCTTCTCTGTCCATGTCTTGATATCATCCTCTTTCATATCTTTCTTCTGGTCATCTGTCAGCGGCTGAAAGTCGCGATATTTAGCTTCATTGATCTTAGCATTCAAAGAGGTAATTAAGCTATTGTAATCTTCAATGAATCCCTTGATTGTGTCTAGCGCTTTTTGTGGATCCGCTTGAGTTTTGATAAAGACAGGATTATCTTTAGAAGTTGTTTTTTGTAACGTTAAGTCGACACCGTTCACGCTGATGTTATTGCTCTTGTACAGAAGTTTCTGATTGTTAATTATTACTCTAGCATCCAGACCATTTTTGTTCTCTGTAATACCTCCAAAAAGTGAGAGCACCTTGGAATCTGCTCCTATTTCTACTTTTCTGTCTGTACTTGTAGGATCTTGAGCCGGCTGAGCCGGCTGATACGGACCAACTGGATCCTCGTCAGCTGGAACTACATCATCTGGATCCGGCTGAACTGGATTCCCACTAACCTTAGAACGAATTAGTAGCTGCCCTGTTACTTCATCAAAACTGGCAACCACATTTGCTTTGGTGTCAGCATTAATCGTAGAGATCATGGAAGAAATCGTTGTGTTTTTTGTAAAACCCTCGAAACTGACTTTATTTATAGTGAGTTTATAGGCATTTTTTTCATAAGTCGCTTTTTCCTCAGCATCCATATTAGACGTATCGGTTTTATCCAATTCCCCCAGGGTAAGCGCTCCTGTCTTGCCAATTCCAATACTATCAGTCTTTACAGTTGTGTAAGTTGCCAGTCGGGTAATACTTACCTTCATATCAATTCCGTTTGCGCCTGCCTTAGCCTCTGCCTTTAGCGCATCAGTATCTCCAGAGGTGACCGCCTTCTGAGTATTCATAGCAGCGCTCACACCATATTTTGTTCCCAGTTTATTGGTCCGAAAATCATACAGTTTACTGTTAACTTCCCGGTATCCCTCACGGGTCCATTGCAGAATTTGCTTCTGTTGGTTTAACTTATCGAGTGGTACCCGTTTGGCATTCATCATACTCTTAACCATACTATCAATATCCATACCCGAAAATCCATTAATCCGTGTTACCAAAACAGCACCTCCTAAACTTAAATTTTCTCGTCTACCAATATACCTGCAATTTCCATCATTTTAGCAACTAAATCAAGCGTTTTTTCTGGCGGAACTTCCCGAATAAGCTCTCCTGTATCCTTGTTGAGAACTTTCACCATAATATCATGCGTCTTCTCATGGATGCTGATCTCCAGCGTGGTCTGAGGGCCTTGAAGGGATCTCACTGCCCGTTCTATGGTCCGAATGAGCTGCTCTTCGGCAACAGATACATTAACACCTTGCTTCTCTCTCAGGTCCATATCCTTGGCATCCCGAATAGTTGACATTTGACTTACAGCTGTTACCGAACTATTAGCGGATGTAACTTCAGGTCTGCCTTGTCCACCCGAAACCGAACTGGCAGAAAGTGAAAACTGAACATTCATTAACCCCGACCTCCAACGACGCTCATTTTATACTCTATATATCGGTTAGTCTGAAGGATATTTTAGGGATTTCAATAAAAGTCAATATAAAAAAAGAAAAAAGCCCCGGGTTTCCCCAGGGCTCGATAAAAGAGATTTAAAATTAACGAAGCAATTGCAGAACGCCTTGTGGCTGTTGGTTCGCTTGAGCCAACATAGCTTGTGCAGCTTGTGCAAGGATATTGTTCTTTGTTTGCTCCATCATTTCTTTCGCCATATCAACATCACGGATACGGGATTCAGCAGCAGTCAGGTTCTCGGAAGCTGTTCCCAAGTTGTTGATAGTGTGCTCCAGACGGTTTTGAACAGCACCAAGCTTAGCGCGTTCGCTGGATACAGATTGAGTAGCTTTATCCAGAACTGCGATAGCCTTAGAAGCATCTTCTCTTGTGGAGATGTTCAGGGCAGCTTCTGCTTTCACATCGTTAGTTCCGTTAGTAACGGAATTTTCTTTAGTGAATCCAGCTTGTCCAGCGTTACCAGTGATGCCAAGAGCAGAAGCACGAACATCATTGATTTGTAGGGACATGGATTGACCAGTGTTAGCACCAATTTGGAACTTCGTGGAGAAGCCAGAACCTTGAGCGCCAGCGCCTACGACTTGTTCTACGTTCTTGATAGCTTTACCTTGAGCAGCAGTAAACCCAAGTTGTGCCAGAGCAGCACCAGATCCATCTGCTACACTAATATCTTTTCCTGTCTCAGAAATAAATTGAATTTCATTATCCTTAGACAAGGAAGCAGTTACTTTGCTATCTAATCCGGCTTTTTGAAGAGCAGCATTCAAGTCTTTAACCAGATCGTCCATGGCAGCTTTTGCTACATTAGCATCTGCATTTTTAGTGTCATATGTTTTTGCATTAGGACCAGAGTTCAGGTTAACTTCAACATCGCTTTCTGTTCCAACTTTGATTTTCAAAGTTGCACCAGATGCGATACTTGGGTTAGTAGCACCAGTAGCGTTAAGTGCCGTTCCACCTTGCACGCCTGCACGCTCTACAGTAGTCGGGTTACCTTTAACTTCTTTTCCAGTAGCTGCTGCATTTGCAAACCCAAGCATTACTGCTGCTGCATTATCATCAGCAGTAATAGTAAGGGAACTTGTACTTCCACTTGATTTTGCTGTGAAAGTTAAGCCTGCACCATTGTCTTTGATATCCACGAGATCAGAAAGTTTTACTCCACCCGATGTAGCATTGTTTAATTGAGTGATCAGATCATCTTTCGTAATGGCCGTTGCAGGCACAGCCGGAGGACCCGGAACTGCTGCTACACTGAAATCTTTTTTCAGTATAGAAGTAATATCGAATGTAGTTCCATCAATTTTAATTGTAGCTGCTGTTAAAGCAGAGGCATCTGCATTTCCTACAAACGTAGTGGCACCAGCAATTTCTGCCTTAGTTGCTTGTGTAACTTTACCGCTCTCACCGGAACCAATACCACCATTCAGCAATTTTTGAGTATTGAACTCAGTAGTGTTGCCGATACGGTTGATTTCGGAAGTCAGTTGGTTCATTTCATCTTGCAGAGCGCCGCGGTCAGTATCAGTGTTAGTACCGTTCGCGGATTGGTTGGAGATTTCACGCATACGTTGCAGGATGCTGTGAGTTTCGTTCAGCGCGCCTTCAGCTGTCTGAATCAAAGAGATACCGTCTTGAGCATTACGGGAAGCTTGATCCAAACCGCGGATTTGACCGCGCATTTTTTCGGAGATTGCCAGACCGGCAGCATCGTCACCAGCACGGTTGATGCGAAGACCGGAAGACAGTTTCTCAATATTTTTGTTAGTGTTAGCTGTGTTAGCAGATAGTTGGCGGTGAGTATTCAACGCCGCGATATTGTGGTTGATAATCATTTGGTATTTCCTCCCTGAAATTAAGTTAGTTCCACATCCTTGTGGTAAACGCCGAACCATTAAGGTCGGCCGCCCTGCCGGATCAGCGTCTACTACATATATCGACTTCGTACCGCAAACTGTTTAGAGCAATTCGAAATTTTTTTCAATATTTTCTTGTCGAAAATGCCTACATCACAAAAAAACCTGAGGCTTACGCCTCAGGGAAGTGAATATTCGTTTTCATTCGCCGCTGCCATTAGGTCCGCGCAGTCGATGAATGAGTGCAAAAAGATCGGATTGCTGGGGAGCGGCAGACTCGCGATTGGCTTCCTGTATCGAGAGATAAACTTCTTTGCGAAAAATATCAACATGCTTTGGAGCGGAGATTCCTATTTTCACCGTGTCACCCTCCACACTCAAAACCGTCAACTCAATCTGATCCTGGATGACGATCGATTCTCCCTTCTTTCGGGAAAGCACCAGCATATCATCCACCATCCTTTCCGTCGATAGCCACCTGCATTTGCAGCAGACTATGCTTCGTGTGATAAGGTGATTTGTGCAGCACAATTTGTTTTCCGGTTCGGTTATCCGGGTTCAGGACAATGGGAGCCAACAAATTAATCGTAGATTGCTCTGTCTGTTCCTTGAGTGTAATCATGCAGCGTACAGCGGCATTGGAGCCCATTCCAAGCTCCTCCGCTTCTTCATCCGGCAGTTCAAACTCATAGGTAGGATAGAACGAGAACGGATCACCGAGTAAAAAGGACAGTCCCTTACTCTTGATAGATTGCAAATACCAGAATGGCGCCTCCACCATCGCGATCAGTGCAAACTCCGTCTCTTCGTCAAAGCCCGGAATCCCTTTGGAGAAATGATAGAGTTGCTCCTCTTGTACTTCAAGCTCACCCCAGGAAAGTGTTTCTATAATCAAATTGTTCACTCCTCAAAAAGTTTTGCTGCGCAAAACCAATTCTAATAAATTGCAAATAACAGAAAAGCTATACAGGCGCTCTAGGCACCTCTATAGCTTATTTTACAATTGAACGCCCACTTCCGGCGGAATAAACTGCACAGAAGCATACTGTTTCATATAAATATCAAATTTTCCGCGAGTATACTCGATCTCTGGCTGATGCCTTTCCACTTCAATATCAACCTTCGCAGGACGATAATCAAGCTGTGGAGCCCTGGTCTCAATATGTATATCCACATTATCGTAAGAGGCCGGTCCGCGCATCTCTGGGAAAGAATTCGGCTCGGTATCTGTACCGTAAACCTCAGCGATAGTGTTGCCTGGCTTAAAGAATTCAGCCATCCGGTTGCCCTGCTCTACCCTTCTAGCCAACCCTTGCAGATATAACTGCTGAATACCGGAGTATATGCGTTTATTCATATCAAGCATATTGCCACCATGATAAGCAGCCCAAGCGCGAGACTGATCTACCTGAAGCTCGGGCCGGAAAGATTGAACGGTTAGTTCGCCCGGAGTCGTAGTTGTCTTGACCTCAGCTTTGGGCTGAGTAATCGAAAACGAACCCGGTTCTGCATCTATTCCAAGCAATGCCGGAGTCTGACGAATCTGGAGTATAGGCTGGAGCATAAGGCTCACCTCAATTACCTGATGAAGTCAACTAATGTAGTGGAAATAATCTTGGCTCCCACCGAAAGCGAAGCGTTATAGATATTCTCTTGAATCTTGGATTGCATAATGAGTCCTTCGTAATCGGCATCTTCGGTCTTGGCTTGCAGATCTGTCAGGTTCGTATTCAAGTCAGATAAACGATCCCGCATCAGTTCTACACGGTTGGTCTTGGCACCAATCTCCGAACGAGCTGAGAGAATCGTCTCTACACGAGTATCGATTTTATCCAGTTGACTGGAGACAGCCGTAATATTGCCCGATTTCAGGCCCTCAGAAATATTATTGATGATTGCAAACAGATTATCAGCATCCCCAATACTACCAAACACATCATTTCCGGTAATATTGATCGGCATCTGCACACCTTCACCTACGATAAACTGGATTTGTCCGTTATCTGTAGTGATCTCTTTAGAAACATCATAAGTGCCGTCGGCACCTTTGGTAAAATCATATGGTTTGGTAGTGTACTCCTCACCATTGAAAATGTACTTACCATTAAGCTTACTGTTGGAGATGTCTACGAGTTGCTCCTTCAACTGCAGTACTTCTTGGTTAATACTGTCCAACGCCGTCTGGGGATTGCTTCCTGTTGAACCCTGTACAGTCAGTTCGCGCAGACGTTGAATGACATCTCCCGCCTGTCCCAGAACCGTGTCATTGAAATCGAGCCAGGAAAGGGAACTATCGACATTCCTTGTATACTGCTCATTAGATGAAAGCTCTGCGCGATAGCGGAGAGAATAGGTAATGCCTACCGGATCATCGGAGGGCTTGTTGATTTTGCGGCCGCTCGAGAGTTGTAGCTGAGTATCATTCATCGTTCTCGCGTTGCGGTTCAGGTTAAGCAGCAATTGTGAATTCATCATATTCGATGTGACTCTTAACATGTGCCTCTTCCTCCTTATCTTCCAACGGTGCCGGTTGAGTTAATAAGCTTATCCAGCATCTCGTCATAGGTTGTCATAAAGCGTGCAGCGGCACTATAGGCGTGCTGGAAGACCAGCATGTTGGACATTTCTTCATCTAAAGATACACCGCTGACAGATTGCCGACGGGCATCCACTTGTTGCACGAGAAAGTCGGAATTCTCAGTCTGACGTTTGGCTTCCTGTGATTGAATACCTAACTGGCCGACCATGGAACTGAGATAAGAACCGATAGTACCTGTCTTGTTGCCATCAGGTGTAGTCATCAAGTTGTCCTTGGAATTACTCATCAGAAGTGCCAAGGTGTTATTGCCTTTAATAATCTGCGGATTCCCATCTGCCCCGATGGTTGTTCGCAGCGAAGTTGCAAACAAGCTCACATCGGCGATAATATCAGCGTTCAGCTTGATGTTGCCAGCAGTTATATCTCCACCGTTGTCTCCTGCTGTAAAGAAGGAACGTCCAGCCTTGCCATCCATCCCATAGCCTAACTGATGCAGACCATTCAATCCTTTGACAATCGTCTTCACGTCTTCGAACAATGCTGCTCCCTTAGGCATAGCTTGCCCTTTACCAAGTGTTGTGACTGACCCATCCACCAAAGTAATTTTGACATCATTGGTTAGGACCGTTCCTTCCGGAAGGTTAGAGCCGGCCGGGACGGTGACTTCCATATTGCCGTTGGCAAGCGTGTTGGCCATAACGTCAAGCTGCTTCTTATAATCAGCAACATAAGTTGTGTTCGACTTAATCATGCCGAAAACTTCGCCGCCCTTAAGGTCGCCTGAGGCATAGGCATTATTGAGAAATGCGTCATCTACGGTAGCGGAAACTGTATCCCCTTGAACCAGCGGCTGTCCTCCCAAGGAAATGTTATAGCCCGTTTCTGTCTCTACTACACTGATGTTCACAATCTTGGAGAGCTTGTCGGTCAGTAAATCCCGCTGGTCACGAAGATCATTGGCCTTATCACCCATGCCTTCAATTTTGTTAATGGATTGATTCAAATCTGCGATGGAAGAAAGGTAGCTTTGAATTTCCTTCCCTTTAATATCTATGTTAGAGTTAATATCTTTCTCTAGGTTGTTCAATTGAGTGCTCATATAGTTCATTGCGTCGGTCAGAGCCTGTGCCGTTTGCACAACGATTTTGCGCGCTGTAGGATCCTCTGGATTCTTGCTCAGATCCGACCAAGACTTCCAAAAGTTATCGAGTACGGTACGTATACCGGTATCGGAAGGTTCGTTGACAATAGCCTCCAGCTTGTCCAGCGTATCCGATTGGATACTCCAGCCGCCATTGGCTGAATTTTCTCCCCGGAATTGATCATCCAGGAACTTCTCCCGGATACGGTCGATGGAAGAGAACTCCACCCCTGTTCCAAGCTGGCCCGGGACGGTAGAGTTAGTAAGACCATAAGCTTCGATAGGCCTGGTAGCGTTCATATTGACACGCTGGCGAGTATAGCCCGGGGTATTGGCATTTGCTATATTATGTCCGGTGGTATTAAGGGCTGTAGTTTGGGTGAAAAGGCTTCGTCTTGCCGTTTCTATCGAATGAAATGTGGATGTCATTCCTCTGGCTCCTCCTCTGGTTTTGCTTCGGCAAAACGGTTCATTGATATCTTCTATCCCCGGGCGTCAAATAGACCCGACCGATACACATTGCTGCCCTTATCAGACGGATGGTGATAGGTCATCTCCTGATTAGGTCTTCCGACCATAAGGTCCAAGGAATAATCTATAAAAGTAAGTGATTGCTCAATCAGCTTCTGGTTGAGATCATTGGCTTCTTTTAAATGGTGCAACGTATCTGAGAGCTTCTTCTGGATTTGCAGCAGACGCGACTTGTCTTCCGGGTCGAATACTAGTCTGGATAGCTCTGTCAGATTTAGATTCAGATTGGAGCGGATTCCCACTCCTTGCAAAAAGGCATACGCTGCTTGTGTACGCTGTTCCTCAAGCTGTCCAACCAACTTCATCATTTTGGATTCACGATTCAGAATATCGATCAGCACTTCAATCTTGTTCTCCATAATTGCCTGCTTCTTGGTAGCGGCCAGATCCAGCATTTGGATATGCACCTCGTCCAACCGCTCCAGCAGTTCGATCAATGTTGTCAATGCCATGGATGAATTCACCTAATTCTCGGAGGATTGCTTAAAATAGGGGGCGAGTTTCTCTGCGAGTTTGGCTGCGTCTACTTGATAAGTACCAGCGGAGACCTGCTGCTTCAAGCTTTCAATCTTAACGGCGCGTTCAGCATCTGCCTTGCCGCTATTCTGAGCCTGCAAGAGCTTCAAGGCTTCATCGGAAAAAGTAGCCTCATCCTTGCGCGAATTCTTCTTCATTTGTTCCTGCCTTTGCGATTCGGCACTCCGCTGATAGGGGTTAATCGCGTTAATTCGTCCGGTCTCGTTAATTTTCATAACTGCCACCTTCCTTGTAATATAAAAAAGCCGATAATCTTTACTAAGTTTATCGGCGCTTGTTGAAACATTTTTTATAGCTGCAAACGTTTTTTTGCAGATTTAGGGCTAACGAAGCTTATCTATAGCACGGTATGCACCCTCTTGAGAAAGACTGGAGGCATCTGCAGCGGCACTTTCCTTCGCGGCATTAGCAAGATCCTTTCGCAAACGATTGCGACAGCTGTCACACATGTGATTTTCCCGGATCAAGGTTCCGCATACTTCGCATGGATACATCATATTAGGTGCGTTAGCTATGGAAATCCGGCCTTCCCGAATAAAACGGGTTATCTCTTTAATGGAGATCTCCGTAGCATCGGACAATTCCTGAATGTTGGTTCCTCTATTTTCTCGCAAGTAATTTACGCAGATCTCATAGTGATGCTCCAGTTCCTTGATACACGGCTGGCATAATTCCATGAGATTCTTGACGTATAACCGGCCGCACCTTGGACAATTGTCGAGATTCATAACAAGCAGCCGCTCCTCCCATACATTTTGTGCAAACATTACAATTCTTATGCTCCTAGATTACATGATTGAAGGGCATTCGTCTATCTCTTGCAAAGGATATACGAAGAAATAGTTCTCTAGGAGCGTGCCAAAGTCAAACTGCGAATCTCCACAGCTACGCCACAATCATCTGCAAGATGCTGCATGGGCTCAGCACAGGCACGCAATGTACTTCCTGTTGTATAAATATCATCTACTATAATGATGCGCAAAGGAGCACCAGGGTTACGTCGTGTCTGTAGCCAACCAGTGAATCTATCTGTCATCCCAGGGTCAATGGCAAAGGCATGCTTCATGTCTGATAACCGTTCGGCCCGGCTCTTAAAGCTCTGTTTCCCCGTATGATGAGTGCGAAGCAGCAGCTCAAGTTGCGGTATGCCTCTTCGCGAGGATAACACATGGCCCAATCGTTCTGCCTGATTAAAGCCTCGCTCCACCAATCTGGCCCCGCTGACCGGAACGGGAACCAGCAGATCTGCTCGCCACACTTCTCTTCTTTTATAGCTTTTATAGCCAAGAAGAGAAAGGAGTGAGGGACTTCTCTGTTCTTTCACCCGGAATTGCCTCTCTCTTTCCTGCTCTGCCTTCAGCAAACCATAAGCCCTGTCTAACATTAAGCCTAAGAGAAACGTGTATTTCTCATTCCCTCTGTATTTATATTGCCCTATCAATTCACGCATTACCTCGTTATAAGCCACAGCACTACGGTTGCAAATCAGTGGAGTAGGTTCATTATTTCGCGTGCAATCCGGGCAGCCTACATGCCTGCCGCATATGGTGCAACGAGGAACCTGTATCCAGGGTATCGCAGCAACACAGTTTGAACAGACTTCGGGCAAAGGCGACGATCCCTTACTGTTCTTCCCACAAATCAAACACCTGGTTAAAGGAGGAGCTAGCAGTCGCTCTGCTTGTCTCAACCATTGTGACAGCCTATTCATTGGAGACTCTCCTTACGAATGTAGCCCTTTTGACGAGCAATTCGGTTCATGGTCCGGATCTGGCCAATGGCTCCCCGCTGCGAACGGCTCCACTGCGGAGAGATGAAGAAGACCCGGCCCGCTGGATCATCCTTGGAGCGCCCGGCGCGGCCGGCCATTTGAACAAGTGAGGCCTCATCAAAAAGCGAACTATCCGCATCTAAGATAAATACATCGCTCCGTGGTACAGTTACCCCGCGCTCAAGAATCGTTGTAGTCACAAGCAGCGAAATGCTGCGGTCACGGAACGCCATCACTTTCTCCCCTCTTGCTGCGTCCTGAGAGGAGGTTCCTTCTATCGCTATGCCTGGGAAACGGCGACGCAGAAGCAGCAACAAACCTTCGATGTGGGCGATTCGGGATACAAATAGAAAAATCTGTGCGCTGCGGTCTAGCGATATCTTCAGCTCTTGAATCAGCTTCTTCGGCAAACTCCCCCGTTTCAGACAGATCCTCACCGGGTCCGCAGCCAAATGCCGCGGAACAGGCAAAGGATGTCCGTGGAAACGGACGGGGACCCTGGCATGGGCCAGCTTCCCCGATTTGACTTGACGCTGCATATCCATCGGCGGCGTGGCAGACAGGTAGATGAAACATCCGTCCGGCTTGCACGCCTGCCTTGCCGCATAGGCCAGCATCGGATCGTTATGATAGGGATAAGCATCCAGCTCATCTATGATAACGAGATCGAAGCTGTGATAGAAGCGCAGCAGCTGATGGGTGGTCGCCAATGTCATTCGGGCACCCACCCAGCGCTCTGCGCTGCCGCCGTACAGCACGGCGAGGCTCTCCGCCGGGAAAGCCCGTCCCAGCCGCGGCGCCAACTCCAGTACAACGTCCCGCCGCGGTGTTGCTACGAGCGCCCGGCCTCCGGCGCCGAGCACAGCCTCCAGGAGCGGGAAAATCATCTCCGTCTTTCCCGCTCCTGTCACCGCCCAGAGCAAGAACCGCTCTGGGCTCGGGACGGAGGAGCGCTTTTGGTCCGAGCCAGCGGAGTACTCTAGACTCAAGACCGCGGAGCGCTGCCGCCGCTCCGCCAGAAAAGCCAGCGCAGCCCCGGCGGCTCCCGCCTGGGCCGCGCTAAGCCCCCACCGGCGTGCCGCCACGGTGGGGTCAGAGCTGGCCGTGCATTGCACGGCCGGGGTCGCTGCGCTGCGCAGCAGCAGCGTACAAGCCCGGCTGCGCCCAAGTGCGAGGCAGGCCTCGCAGTAGGCGCAACCCGAGAGCCCGCACGCGGCGCATGCTGTGCGGGCAGTGGCAGCGCTGCCGCAGCGATGGCAGCGCGGGAGGGCCTGGTGCGGCGCCCAGGCGGCAGCCGCACGCAGAGCGCCAGCGACCAACGGGAGCTGGCGCAGCCCTTGACGCGCGGCTTCGTAACGCGCGTCCTCTCCGACAGCGGCTTCAATCCTCAGCCGCCCTTGCAAATGCGCCAGCTGGGCAGCGCGGCGCCAATGACCGCATAATGCCGGGCTTTGATCCAGCAGCAGCGCTTCCAGCTCCGCTTCTAGCAGAGATCGCCCGGCCACCGCATGTACCAATTGCTCTGCTTGGCTTGCTAGAAGAGGCAAGTTCTCAACCCTGTCTCCAAGAAAGGGTACCGCTTCCTCATTACTCCGATCCCCAACGTTGTTATCCCATTTTAAATTATTCGTCAACGCCCCTCCAATTGGAGATACATTATCAGCATTCCGCCTTTCACCTCTCAAAAAAGCCTGACCTTCCTCCATTCCCCTATCATCGCTAACTCTCTTGTTGTAACTCCCTTCCGCCAATTGCCATCTACCACCCGCAAATCCCCAAATCGCAATTCCGCCTGCCAGCCACTCTGAATGCCCAATAGCGCCTGCTTCACGCTCTGTCCTTAACTCAGCTTGAAGAATATCCTCTATGTATTTACTCCACTCCCCGCTGCCCCAAATGTGCATAAGTTTATCCGACTGGAAACGATCACGAACGAGCACCGCCCAACCCAGTGGCATTTCCGGCGAGAGCAGCACCAAGCGTCCCACCTCTTGCGGATGATGCCAATCTCCGCTTCTCTTCTCCCGACCTCCCCACCAACAAAAGTCCACAGCCAGCGCCAGAGAAATCCACACCCTCCATGTACCATTGCACTCCACAGCATAAATTGCAGCCTTCATCACAATTCCTCCCCCATTAAAACTCAGAAGTAGTCTTCTATAATGAAACGAACCTAAGATTCGAACATAAGGTTTGGTCTTTACTACAGTGGAATGATTGTATTGACAGTCGCAGCTGTCCCCAGGTTTCTTCTGAATTAAGCTGCCTTTAGCAGTTGAAATCTGACTAGCTTGTACTTCCAACGTAAGCCTTCTTTCGGAATCTTTTAGACGAACGCTTTTGTCCCTTCAGTTCCTAATCTCTCTTCTTTCCTCTTCACTTTTTGTTACTTTCTATTCTGCAGCTTACATATCCCCACAGTCTCTTTCACGACCTCCCATGACATACAAAAAAGCACACTCCCCTATTTACCGGAGAGTGTGCTTCACCCATTGCTTACATAGTCATTTAAATATCGCCATGCTTTGATTTCGATCCCCTACTTCCTTCCACCTGCATCATAGGCCATCGGACGGTTTGCCCCGACAACCGCAAATCCAGTATAATTCCTCGCGATTTCGACATTTCTTCCTGGCCGAGAGCAGGCACAGCGGTTGCCAAGTCAAGGTAGCAGCCGCTCCGGGCCATCCTAGATACGATCCCCATTGTTGTATCACTGGAGTTATCGTCCATCACAAGCACTCGTAAGGGCTTTCCTGTAAGAAAAGCATGAAACGTCAGTGCCCGAATATACCATTCCACCACAGATTCGTGATTACGGGTAATAAGAATATATTGAATCCACTTTCCGGATTCCCGTGCCTGACGGGACTTCTCCCGGATATGCAGCACGTGAACAAGGGCTACTGCGGATGAATAAACCGCCGCAATCCATATTAATTGGGCTACCACGGAGATGCACCTCCTCTGTATACCGACAATATATGCCGATACTTAGGGGTCGGTGACAGCCCACACCTTTTCATGTTACAAGCCTGGTTCCCGGACGCTGCTGCCCCCTGGTTCAATCCTACCCTTATCTTTGCAGATAATAACCAGGGGGCAAAGACAGGCGTAACAGTTTCTTATTCTTCCGATCAACTTGGCTTTACAGACACCAGACTGCCGGACATTTAAAATACTATGTAACGTCGTCCCAGATACGTAGATCCTCGAGAACGCTCTATTAAAACAATAGATGCTTTACAAAGTTACCCAACCGTACTTGATCGAATTGATTACAGCCTGCGTACGATCGTCGACTTCCATCTTCTGTAGAATACTACTCACATGGTTCTTAACGGTTTTCTCACTAATAAAGAGATATTCACCAATCATTTTATTGCTCTTGCCCTCTGCCATCAGACGCAGAACTTCTGCTTCACGGCGAGTCAGCGGATTATTGTCCCCGGCAACGAATTTAACACCAGCTTCCTTCACCGTTGTCTCGGCCATCGCACCCGCTTCGTTCAGATAAGTCATGCGACGAAGCTGATTAATCAGTTTACCAGTTACCTTTGGGTGAATAAAAGCATGGCCGCCGCATACCGAACGGATAGCATTGATCAGTGATTCTGCTTCCATATCCTTCAATAGGTACCCATTAGCGCCTTTGCGCAGTGTCTCAAACACGTAGCTCTCATCATCATGGATGGATAGAATAATAACCTTTACATCAGGGAACATCTCCCGAAGCTTTTGCGTAGCCTCCACGCCGTTCTCAACTGGCATGTTGATATCCATCAAGACAATATCCGGCTTGTTGACATTGCAGAATTCCAGGACCTGAATGCCATCACCGCATTCTCCAATGACCTCGATATCTTCCTCCATGTTCAAAATCCTTTTGAGTCCTTCACGAAAAAGCTGATGATCATCCGCCAAAAGCACTTTTATAGCCATTTTTTCAGAGTTCTGGTTCTCCATTGTATTACTCCTTTCCCTTCTCCACATTCGTCGGAATGTGAATTACGATTGTTGTGCCTTGGTTCTCGGCTGATTCAATTTCCATTCTTCCTTCCAGAAGCTCCACGCGTTCGCGCATCCCCAGCAAGCCGAAGCTTTCCCGGCTGCCCTGCTCTGTCTTCATTTTTTGCACATTGAACCCCAATCCATTATCTCTTACCACAATCTTCATTAACTGTGCCTGATAGGTGATCTCCACCAATACATAGCTAGGGTAGGCATGCTTCGCAGCATTAGACAGTGCTTCCTGGACAAGGCGATACACCGCCGCTTCCATGGCTGAAGAAAGGCGATACTCCTTGCCTCTCGTCTCAAAAGAGGTGCGGATCTTCGTCTTCTCCTCAAAATCATGCACATATTTCCGTAATGTCGGAATTAGTCCCAAATCGTCGAGTGCCATCGGACGAAGGTTGAAAATAACCTTGCGCATTTCCTCCAGGCTGTAACGAACCTGCCCTTTCAAGTCTAATACTTCGTCCTGTACCAGCCCAAATTCCTGCTTTACCAGCATTCTTTCAACAATTTCCGTCCTAAGGACTAGATTCGCCAACATTTGAGCGGGACCGTCATGAATTTCCCGGGCAATTCTCTTCCGTTCCTCTTCTTGGGCTAGAATAATTTTGAGTCCAATGATCTGTCGATTCTTCGCCGATTCGACAATTCGGGTCACTTGTCCCAGTTCCCCGGACAAATATTCCAGGACTACACTCATTTGCGAACCAATCGATTCCGCACGTTCCACAGAATTTTCGACAGCGCGGACGCGCAATTGCAATTCATCACGGCGGGTTCGCAAATAAGCCTCCCGCTCGCGTGTCATCATCAGCTCAAGCTGAAGTTCCGTGGCTTTTTCATAGGCAATGCGTATATCCTTCTCCGAATAACGGACAAAATCACGGCTGACTTCCGTCAGCCGGATACGGGAGCGGTGGTATTGCAGTTCCAGCTTGTCTACCTTTTGCAATGTTTCATCCGTTTCTTCCATCACACGCTGCAGTTCCTTAGTGAGGGCAACAAGCTCATCACGCGCTACCTGCAGGATTTCATATATCTGATACTTGCTGCTCTCCATCACGTCGATGGTGTTCTTGATGACGCGATCTATCGCATCGGCTTGAAATTCCACGGATGCTTGCCCCATTTCTATCGGATCGTTGTTAATGGCTTGCCTTTATATTAACATATCACGATTCGATAGTTACGGTCTTCGTGTTCTGTTCCCATTTTACGGTTAATCCCAATTGTTCAGAAACCAATCTGAGCGGTACTAAAGTCCTGCCTTGTAGGAGTAAGGGAGCTACCTCAGCACTTTGACGTTTTCCGTTCAAGACAAATTCCTTCTTGCCTAGTGTCAGATCAAGCACCTTCGACCCGCGCAGCACGAGAATTCTCTTGTTAACCGGATCCCACGTTGCAGTCCCACCAAAAGCATCCAGTACATAACGAATCGGCACATAGGTACTGTTGTCTTTGACAATCGGAGCTACATCTATCGGTTTATTCTGACCGTTCACAACAACTGTTTTAGAACCGATAATCATTGACGCTGTTCCTTTAGGAAGCCCCGCCTCACTCGATAGCGACGGCATCGTGAAGGTGATATTGTCAAAAGCTACAGTACCTGTTTTGGAACGTTCATCCTGTCCTTCTTCTACATTCACAACATAGAGGCGTTTCAGTGTCGCCGGGAATTTGATACCTGAACCTGTTAGATCGATATTCAGGCTCTTCCATCCCGTCCAATCAATCACCTTAGCCAGATCGACATACACCGTTGCACCGCTGTTATCCAAGATTTCTGCTCGCATCCAATTTAGACTCTTGTCACCCATTACATCCACGGACATTGAGGTTGCTGTAGCAGGGATTACTTTGCCATTCGTTCCATTAAACTGAGCGTAAGCATACATTTTACCGCTGCCAGCAGTCATATCATAGCTCATGGACAATACCTTTGAGCCTACGCGGTCAGGTCCTCCGTCCGTAACAACTGCTGTCCCTTTTACACCAGAAGCGTTAGTGGTGAAAGCAATAGGATAATTCACATTCTCAAAATCCTCCCAAGGTGTAGCCGCCGCCTTCGAGAGTACAACAGCGGTACTGAAGCCATCATATCGGGCAATGGCATAACCGGTAGTGACGCCTTCATCCACAGAGGCTACCGTCAGCTTGCCATCCTGTACACTGCCTTTAAAACCAACAAATTCCCACTTCAATGCAGAAGCTGGAACTGTCACAGACGCTCCGCTCTTCGTAACAGCTGTTACTGGAACTGAAACCGAAGCTCCGGCTGTCAGGGGCGCTGTTGCGGTGCCAATGGACAAGCCGTTCAAGTCACTCCCGCCTAGCACCGTCACCTTAGTATTTGCACTTGCCCCGCCGCTAGCCGCCGTCAATGTAACGGTTCCCGGCTTCACCGCTGTAACTTCACCCGCTTTAACTGTCACGCTGTCACCACTTGATTTCCAAGTAGGATTTCCTGCAGCAACGTCAATTGGGTTGTAGTATGTGTCATACCCCTTCAAAGAGTAAGTCGCCTTCTGACCGATCAGCAATGTAGTGTTGCCACTAATCTTGATGCCCTTTACTTCGCCCTGCGGCGCAGAGGTGTACACGCCAAGTCCATTAACGACACTTCGCTGCTCTGTCCCATACTCTGTATTAAAAGTCAGTGTAGTCGAGGTTTCGGCAAGTGGCCGGTCGACCATAGTTGTAGAACCGCCACCATCCAGATTCAGTCCTTTCCAGACTCCAATATTGGTCATGAAAGATTGAAGTTCGCTGAGCGACATTCCAGTGCTGTTGTTGTTCTTCTCTACGGCTATCACATACACATAGCGGCCATCTTGGGAATAACCCAGTGCTGTACGGGCACGAGTGCCATCGATACTGCTCGTAGAGCGAGAGAACGCTGCTGCCTTACCATTATTTACGAGAATCGTATGTCCACCAATCATCGTTTGCAGCGTGCTCGGGTCCAAAGCCTGCTGTGTCGTTTTGGAAATAAGTGAATAAGTGCTGGTTACGGGTTGACCAACCGTCAAATGATCGGTCATAAACTTGGCTGCTTGTCCATGTCCACGCAGAATAAAAGCACCCTTGGGGACAGCTATCGGCAGCGCAGCATTTTCCGAGAGTTTAGTGACTACACCGTTCTCTACCAGAGCCTCAGTAGGGGTAGTAGAACTATTCTTGGGCCGATCCAGCGCCGTCCATACATCAGTATATATGTACAGGGCATTCGCATGACTGTAGGTAGAAGTGCCACCTTCCGGATTATAAGCCCCTTTATTAACACCTGAGAGCGGGAATTGACTTCCATCCCCAGAGGATACCGTCCCTTGGAAACTGAACTCATCTATAATCGGTTTCCGGTCTTTGGTCACGGCAAAAGCATACATGCCATCCAACTGGGAAGGGGTCGACACAAGCACCCCACCAGATACTTGACCGCCAATAGGAGAACCTTCTCCTCCAGTATTAAAATAATCTCCGTTTACCGCTGCTACTGCGCCCGTTTCCTTTGCCATACCTCCAGTGCTTTGGCGAGTAGTCAGCGTACCGCCCTTGCCGGTCATAACATCCAGGGAAACATACGGATTGCTCAGGTCGACACGGATCACATCTGCCAATCCGGTAGCGCTTTTTCCTGAGCGAACTGCGGTATATTTATACTTCATCATAACGGCTCCAGAGGTAATAACATCCTCGCTGAGCTTGTTGACGGTTAGTGCCGTTGCCGCAGCTGCAATAGAAGCATTGCTCGCTGTCCATGGACTTATAACTTCACTGCCGATCACCGGCATGATCCAAAGCACACCTGCCAATGAGGCGGCGACCCATCTTTTTGCAGTCGTTGCTCTTCTCTCCTGCACAGACTCGTTGCGCTGCTTACCCGTGAAAGCATTGTTCATTTCAGAATAACTCTCCCATCTCTTATTCTACTCTTTGATTCTATTCTCAAAGTCTGGAAATCCATGCCCTATTTTCCTAGTATACATCAATAATAGACTTGATTTAGCCCGAAAAGTTGCGAAAATTGCGAGATTAAGAGCTTTCCTAGCGGTAATTGTTCGTGCAGTAGCGAACTTGCTTCATGGCTGTGCCGACAAAAAAAGCCCGGCTCTATGAACCGGGCTTGATAGTTTTTTAACTTCTTATTCGTGAATATTCAGTTGTTACAAATACCCTGCTTTGCTCAGCATCCGTTGCAGCATGACCGCACCTTCTGCACGGGTGGCATTACCCTGTGGCAGGAAGGTTCCTCCTGGCAGGCCGAGAATAATACCAGATTGAACCGCTTTGGCCACAAACTCGGCACTTTGATTCTGTATCTTAGCCTTATCCTTGAAAATGCTCAGTGCTGTTGCTGCGCTTCCGTTGAGTGTAGCGGTATTCCCTGTATAATCCAATGCCCGAATCATCATAATCGCCATCTGCTCACGGGTTATATTTTGACTCGGACGGAAGGTTCCATCTGTATTTCCTGTTATAATACCAGCCTTGGCCGCGGCTCCGATATAATCCCCGGTTTGCGTATTTGGCTGAACATCACGGAACCGCTGTGCACTTTCACGATCTCCTTGCAGACCCAAACCTCTGCTCAGCATAACAGCGAACTCTGCTCGTGTGATCTTCTGCTCCGGAATGAAGTTATAACCGTAGCTACTATCAATAATATTTTTGGCTGCCAGTTCTGCGACAACGTTTTTACTCCAGTGCTTCGTCATATCTGAGAAAGAGCGCAGCGACAAAAATGTCCCCAGCACAAGATTACCAGAGGTCCGAGCTGTAAGAAGAGTATAATTACCTGCTTTACTCATTTTTGTAGGCAGATAAACTGCATCATTATACGTAAGGTCCATACGAGCAGCCGAAGTTTGGGCATTATTCAAAGTGGCAGTCGTACGTGCGGTATACTCCCCACCTGCAGTCACTGCTACAGAATTCGAGAAATTCGTACCTGCCGCAGCATTCACACGTATATCCATTAATCTCGTGACAGGTTGCATTCCTTGGCCTTGAATCTTTTGCTCCAGCGTTCCAAATGTACCAACCGGCACGCCTTCCATACGGAACATGAGTGAGATATTGCTGACATCGGAACCCAGGCTGGTTACCAGACGGTTCATATCAATATCACCAAGTGCAATAGTGTACAAATGCTCGCCGAAACGAATGGCCAGCTTCGCATTTTTATTCCGGCCAACCACATCCTGCAATGGTTTTAAAGGAATCGTTACATACGCTGAGTTATCCGTAGAAGGTACCTCAATAGCAAGTACAGGCGCTCCCGTCTTCAAGAGATAATCATAACTTGCTGATACTCTCTCCGAGGTTAGGCCGTATCTTTTAGCAGGTTGATTATACAATGAAAGGTCATTAGCTATAGACGCTGAATCACTCTTCAAAAGCGCATATTCCACTCCAAATTCACTAGCCGCAAGCGTCCCAAGGTAAGAGGGGCGGTTGCCATTACCCGATGTCGAACCAGTCAGATTCTGAACAGCCAATCCATTAAAGGAAGCTAGGGCATTACCGCTAAGATCCCTGATCTGGCTTGAACCGATATATGACAAATCCACTTTTTGACCACTCTTCACCATAGACGAAAGCACGAGCTTTAAGCTGTTACCTGACAACGTATTACTTTGCACGTCCACTGTGCTACCGTCGACTCTTACTCCGAACTGATTATTATACAAGGTAGATGAAGCCTGCATATTCTTACTGAACGTCACAGTAAGCTCATCCCCATTGACCGTAGCGCTTGTAATGTCACTCACTGCCGTAGTTGACGTCACCGTCACCGGCTGCAGGTTAATATAGGCTGCAAAATTACCGTTCAGATCGCTTATTCCCGCTGTACCCGGTACATAAGAAATCGTCACGTCCTTGTTCACCGGCAAAGCACTCTGCAGTGTCAAGATGACCTGTGAACCGCTAACAGCTACATTGGTTACATAGTTGGGTGAATTACCGACAAGCACAGAAAACTGACTGTTCATTGGCAGGTTTGTTGTAGATAGCCCTTCATTGTAGCTCAGCGTAATTTTGTTACCAGCACCCGTGGCGCCTTGGAATACTGGAGGAATGGTATCGTTAGAATTCCTAATAAAAAACTCACTGAAGTCCGCAATATTTTGTCCAAATTGATTCTGTAAAGGATACGAGGACGCATAATACGATACCCGAACTACCGCTCCGTTCCCAGCGTCACCATTCACGGTCAGATATACAGAATTCCCGTTGGAGCTGATGGAGCTGACACCAAGTGAATATCCATCTGCTGTTACTAAGAACTGACTGTATGCGTAGGAATGTACAGGTTTGAGGGTATCATTAAAATTAAGCACCACTGATCGATTGGAGATCCTTCCATCCTTGGGTGTTGGCATTGAAGATTCAATCGTATTCGTTACCTCTCTGGAAGAAAAGGTGCTTGCGGCATTCCCACTGGTGTCCTGAATAGTGCGCAATCCGCCGGAATAAGTGATTTTAACAACCTGACCGACAGCTACACCTGTGCTTAGTACTACAAATACACTATCACCTTGAATATAGACACTATCAATAGGCCGTTTTTCATCATTTACGGTCACCGCAAAACTAGAGGTCAGTAGCGCAGCCGAAGAATTCAATGATTTATTGTATTTCAGTCGAATCGTCCGATTATTTTCAAGCTGCGCACTTGATAGCTGTGGCGCTGTTTTATCAACGACTGATGTACGGAAGCTCCAAGAGTTCTTTCCGCTTAAACCATCGTACACAATTTTGGAATCTGTCGCATCGGTAAAAGCACCTTTAGCGATATCTATGTAGTAGGTTGTATCTCCATCCAATGCTGCAGACGGTGTAATGATGTACTCTCTGCCCGTAGCTCCTTTAGAAACGGAAGCTGGGACTTTGACTCCATTGCTTTTAAATAAAGTAACACCATTAGCTAGGGAACTATTGAAATTGACATCCCGGCTAAACGTAATTGCAAATGTTTTGTTGATCGGCACACCTTCGCTACGGTCGGTCGGATTCAATGAAGATACACTGGGTCCTGCCTGGGAGACTGTTGTAAAGCTCCAAGTGTATGGACCTGAAGCCGGGAACACATTACCGTCCTGATCATAAAAAGAACCTTGAGGTATTGAGACAGTGTAGGCAGTACCGTTCAACAGTGGAGATGCTGTAGATGCCGGATACAATGTTATCACATTGCTGCCTCCGCCGGTGACCCCGGTAGAATTAACATCAAGCCATCTGGTTCTACCATCTAGGACCCCGCCGGCAGCCACTGTAATCACTCCGGATACTGGCTTCATCGGACGGTCAAAGGTGAGTGCAAGCGCTCCTGTGGTCGATACTTCTCCCGCGCCGTTTGCCGGATAAGGAGTTACCGGGAAGTCTGCTACTGCTTTGGTTGAAAATGACCAAACACTGCCGCTGGAGATCCCTGCGAACGTTCTGGAATCTTCATCCTTGAACGCGTAGGCATCTATCAATACATAATAATTCGCCCCAACCTTCAGCTTATTGGCCAGGCTTAAAGTGACTGAAGTTGCCTCCGCACTGCTCTGTATATCCACTCCGGGTTCACCGTCAGCCATTCTAAAGCTTTGCACTGTTGAATTGTCGGCTGAGGAGATCAGCTTAACAGTGCCACCGCCCGGCAGCAGCTTCTTATTAAGCTTCAGACTAATCTGCGACAAGGTGCCAGCATCTACTCTTGCATTGTTGGCAGGAGAGAATTCACTAACAGCAATCGTATTATTGGCCTCGGGAGCAGTTGTGAAATCCCACACGGTAAGTGCTGATTCATTGCCATCAGCATCTTTAAACACGCCTTTCGGTATTGTAACTGTATAGGTCTTATTCGGGGCCAGTAGTTGTCCAGCTCCCCATTTCAACTCATAATCCTTGGAAGTGCCTATCAACCCGTAGCTGCCTATAGGAATCGTTACAAAAGGGGTAGTGGCACCTTTGGGGGTGATGCTAATTTCCCCAGCTTGGGGATTCACCACTCTGTCAAAGCTCAATCTAAGTGTAGTGGCTACATTTACAAAAGCTGCTCCCGGTCCGGGGGAGACATTAATACCAAATTCAGAAGCAGCATACACTGCCGAACTCCCGATTCCGAATGATGTACTAACCGATCCTAATAATAATTCTCCTGCTAAAAAGAATGCCGTCCACATGGAGATTTTCCTCTTCATCTTTCGATAACTCCTCTCAAGCCGTACTTCACATTTTTATCAAAGTCCATATACTCTTATATTTCGGTTGAAGGGCTTCCAAAGTTTAGTAGAGCTATGGCAGGGATATTTCAACATCATTAACTCGTGCTCGGACAAAAAAACACCCCCAAATTACCACTTCAAACGAAGTAGTGATTTGGAGGTGTTATATGATCAAAATATTATACCTGGAAATATATAAATTACTCGGCCGACAGCCATTTCTGGCTTAGATGCCCGACAAGGATCTCAGCAATTCAGCCTTGTCTACGCGCTCCCATGGGAGATCGACATCAGTGCGACCAAAATGTCCATAAGCTGCCGTTTGTCTATAGATCGGCTTACGCAGATCCAGCATGGAGATAATACCGGCAGGACGAAGATCAAAGTTATCGCTGATCAGCTTCGACAGCTTTTCCTCACTGATTTTACCTGTACCGTATGTATCCACATTAATGGAGACAGGATTTGCTACACCAATGGCATAAGCCAACTGGATTTCACATTTGTCGGCAAGGCCCGCAGCTACAAGGTTCTTAGCTACATAACGTGCTGCATACGCTGCAGAACGGTCTACTTTTGTTGGATCTTTACCGGAGAATGCACCTCCGCCATGACGTGCATAACCGCCATAGGTATCCACGATGATTTTACGTCCAGTCAGACCGGCATCACCTTGTGGTCCACCAATTACAAATCGACCTGTAGGGTTAATAAAGTATTTGGTCTCCCCATCAAGCAGTTCAGCAGGAACTACAGGTAGAATTACATGCTCCTTGATATCCGCTTGAATCTGTTCCAGCGAGATTTCTTCCGCGTGTTGTGTAGATACAACAATCGCGTCAACGCGTACAGGCTTCTCATCCTGGTACTCAATAGTAACCTGAGTTTTGCCATCTGGGCGCAAATAATCCAAAGTACCGTTCTTACGTACTTCAGACAAACGACGAGCGATCCGGTGAGACAAAGCGATTGGAAGTGGCATCAGTTCTGGCGTCTCATTGGTTGCAAAGCCGAACATTAGACCCTGGTCACCTGCACCAATATTAGCAGTTTCTTCGGCAACCTGTGCTGGATCACGGTTCTCGAGAGCGGCATTAACCCCCTGGGCGATATCTGCGGACTGCTCGTTCAAAGAAGTCAGCACAGCACTAGTATTAAAGTCAAAACCATACTTGGCATTTGTGTAACCAATTTCTTTAATCGTGTTGCGCACAATCGCCGGAATATCTACATATTCCGATTTGGTGCTGATTTCACCAATAACTAATACTAGTCCCGTTGCTACTGCTACTTCGCAGGCTACGCGCGCATTTGGATCATTCGCCAAAAAAGCGTCAAGTACTGCATCAGAAATCTGATCGCAGATTTTATCCGGGTGCCCTTCTGTTACTGATTCAGAAGTGAATAAGTGGCGTCCCTTGATAGACATGAATATCAACCTCCCATACCAATTATATGAATCTTTTAACAGCTCAATAGTCCAGAAGAATATATTAGAAAGCAGCTAAAATGTGTGTGTCTTCAAAAAAATGAACCTTTTCCACAGGGAAAAGGTCGATTGCTTTCCTCAGAAGTCATATTATCTTATTTAAAAGAAGCTGTCAATTCCGCCCGGTTTCGTTGGTACCATGGGAAATCATGATTAAAGCAATGATTGTTGCGCTTGCTGGATAAGTCTCTTCGTAATTTCTCCGCCAACAGAACCGTTATCTCTGGAAGTCAGATGTCCTAGGTATTGACTTCGTGAAGATGAACCCGTAAAGCCGAGCTCAGATGCAAACTCCGTATCCGCTCCACCACCATAAGATGATCCGTACAGTCCAAATTCAGCTGCAATTTCATATTGCATTTGTTTTAACATCGTCCGACTTTCAGGTACGACTTTACGATTATTACCTGCCATGTGTTGCACCTCCTGCATATTGTAAGAATACAGGTCTATTGTGCGCATATGGAGATACCTTCAATCGGCTTAATGTTTGTTAATGTAGGAAATGAGTGCCGCTTGAAACAAACATTATCTATATATAATTTTTAAGTATAGTCGTTTCTATACATGGGCATGATTAATATAAAAGAAATAACAGATGCACGTTAATCCTTTGTTATTTCAAAGTATATCCACCACGAACCATAACCACGAGCCCCAGTGTTTGTCCTTCTTGAACAACAATGCCTCGTCCATCGCGGGGGAACGATAGTAAGTGGTTAGTGGGCGCGGATACTCCGTTACCCAAATCTTTACCATCTGTTAAATCAGCAACACCATTGGCATCCTGTGAAAAGATAACCGCTTTGCCGGCACGTACGATAAATTCTGTACCAGCTGAAGCAATTAAGGTTTGGCCTGGTTTTACATCGACAATGACGGACTCGTTACTTGTTGTGTTAGCTGGGGCTGGTGTAGCTGTAGGTGCTTGAGTTGCAACGGCTGTAGCTGTTGGAGCCACTGTCGCAGTAGGCGCTACAACTGTACCACCTTGCAAAGCTTTTTGAATTTGTTGGTCTACATAACTCTTTGTCACTACAGGATCATCTGCTGTTCCAGGCTGTGAGCCCACACCAGCTCCTTCGGCAGTAATATTCATCACCGATCCAGCCCATATTCCACCGATTAATAACAACGCTGCAAGTGAAGCTTTCCATACCGGTTTCATCAATGTCCTCCTTAATATGATCTGAAATGGCTATAAAAAAAGCATAGCCTCCGAAGAGGCTATGCTTTGCTTCAGTAATCGGAGATTACTTAGCGGATACAACAGTACCAGTTACAACTGCGTTGCCAGCAATATCTTTAATTGCATTATCGAATTTCACTGGAGTTGTGGTAGATTTTCTTACTTCCACAGTAACTGTATTGATGTTGTTAGCATTAAGGTCTTGGAGACCATTAGTGCCATCAATGTTTTTGAATGAGAAGTAGAATTTACCAGCATCAGAACCTGCACCAGCACGTACTGTAGTTGCAACTGTAGGAGTTCCAGCTACCAAGACATGTGGAGCAACTTCAACATCGTTAATTTTGAAGATAAGATCTTCATTACGGATTTCTTTAACATCTTCGGAGAATGCAACTACCAGAACTGTCTTATCTCCACTAGAAACTGCTGCAGAAGCAAGAGTTGGTTTCACGCGGTCAGTCAGAACTGTTTTGTTCTCAGCAACAAGAATTCCGTTTCCAGCTTTATCGGCGATACCGAATGCTGTAAATTTGTATTCTTGAGTTTTAGCGAAAGTGCTTGCTGGGATTGTTACTCTTACAACAGCTTCTTTAGGCGCTTTTGGATCATTATCTTTGCCTACTTTTTCAATTGTTACAAGAGTTCCAACAGGCAGTGCTTTATCATCTAGAGTATAGCTGTTAACATCTCTAAGCGATTGAACATTCAATGCTTCATTATCTGTAACTGTAATATCATAGTATACATCACCAGTTACTACAACACCGCCTTCTACTGCGAAGTTGTTATGAGCAACGATGCTCTTAACTTCAGGTCTTTCAGTATCGTTAGTAACAGTAGATCCTACTTTCAACGCAACTGTTGTAGCAACAAAAGCATTGTTCGCGAAGGAATCATCAGTTACCAAGCCTTGTGGCAAGCGTACTGTGTAATCAGCACCACCAAGGGCAGCTGCGTAAGTCAATGTTTTCTTGTCAGAAGACAAGGAACCATCTTTCACATAAAGTGTAGCAGATACTTGACCTGTTGCTTCATTAACGATTGTGATTGCTTTATTGTTAGTGGCGGCAGTATCAAGAACTACTTCTTTGCTGAACTTGATAACCAAGCCTTTAGCGGAGTAAGTAGCACTTACTACGCCTGGAGCAGTTGTGTCCTTAGTGAATGTGATAGCTTGAGTAGCAGCAGCACTCAAAGTGTTACCAAGAGTATCACGTACGGATTGACCGAACACGATGGAACCAGTGAAAGTTCCGCTTTGTGGCAGGCTGCCCAGTGGCGATCTCAATTTGATAGTGTCGCTATCAGATGTAGTCACGACTGTGAACACACCTCTGCTATCACCGTTAGCATCAAGCAAACGAACATTACCCACCAGGGAATCTTTGTTCACTTTCTTATCAAACTTAACTTCAACATAACGGTCACCAATTGGTGTTACACTCTTAATTACAGGCGCAGCAACATCGGAAACAACTGTTACAGAAGTTTTAATTGGGTTAGGATTAGCAACGTTACCTGCGAAGTCAGTTACGTTGTTCAGGGATACATCGTAAGTAGTACCGCTAGTCAGGTTAGCAGTAGTCAATACGAATGTGTCATAAGTATCTCTTTGTACTGTTGCAGCTTGACCATTCACATAAGCAATGATACCAGCTGGTTTAACAGGCTCGCTGAATTTCACATATACTTTGTTTGTAGTTGTTTTAGCAACTGCATTGATAGTAGCTACTGTAGGTGCAGTTGTATCAGCAACAGTCAACAATTTAGTGAAAGCAGCAACTTTTTCGCCGGAAGTTGTCTTAACAGCGTCGCTAACAACAACTGTGTATTGACCTTTCAGGTACTCAAGGTTAGGAACAGTGATTTTAGCTTCTGTGTTATCAGCGTTGAAAGATACTTCAGCGCCAGTAGTAGTCACAGCAGGAGCACCGCTCAATGCAGTTACTTGAACTACATCTTTGATCACTTTACCGTCTTCAGCAATAGTGTCAGTATCAACAGCACGGTTGAATTTAACAACCAATTGCTTAGCGTTTGGAGCTTCTACGTCAATAACTTTAGGAGCTTGCAAAGTTACTTTAGTAGTGTACTCTTTATCTTGATGTTTGAAAGTGATTGAAGTTTCAGCACCTGCAACAAGTGCAGTTGTCAGTTCAACAGTTGTAGTTGTTTTGTCAGAGAACGTTACAACCACTTTAGTTGGGCTGATCGCTTCCGCAGAAGCAACAGTCAATACTGGAGTGCTGCTCAGTTGGTCAACTGCGTAAGCTGCTTCTACTACCAAAGAACGAGTAGCGTTAGCTTTGAAGGCAATGTTTTTAGCAATCAAACCTTTGTCGATGATTGCTTGAACATAACCTTTAGCCCATGCAGATGCATTGTTGTCAGTTGTAGCTGGAGCTTCCAGTTTCAACGCACGGAACAATACAGTCGCTACTTCTTCAACAGTTACTTTACCGTTGTAGTCGAAGATACCTTTAACAGTATCTTTACCTTCCATCAGGTTAGCTGCAGTAACAGCTTCGATGTAAGGAACTGCCCAGTTAGTTGCAGTGTAACCTTTGTCTTTGTAAGACAATTTGTTAGTCACTTCAGGCAGGTCAAACAATTTAGTAACGATCTTAGCGAACTCAGCGCGAGTCAGATCATTTTCAAGGTGAGCTTTACCATCTGGGAATCCGTTAAGGATACCTTTTGCTGCCAAAGCATCGAATTTTTGTTGCGGAGTTGTTGCTGCTGCGTCACCAAACGCTACAGAGGCAAACATCGAGAATGCCATTGCTGTAGATAATGCTACGGATAAAATTTTCTTCATAACCTTTTTTTCTCCTCCTTGGACGTTCATGAACTGAGAATTTTCTTTAGTAGGGTAGCTCATGTCACTCATTAGCCGATGCACCCCCTTTCCCGAGTTGAGCAATTAAGTATAAATAATGTCTGTGACGGGTATCACAGAAACTGGTAAACAAATTAAAGGCATGATAATACTAGATTCCTAATTCTACCTAAGTATTATACAATGTGCCTCAAGTCACGTAAAGCTAATTTTTCCATTTGGATAAATTGCTTTATAAATTGAACACTGTCTTTGGTGCTCTGTGTAAGTGACTCTACACCTTAAACGCAGCAGGTTTGGAAAAGTTGCGGTTTCTAAAAAATAATTTCGAAATTTCTTTCCGGCTCCGCCCCAATAGAAGCTACAAATGTATGTATTACTAACTATTGCTAATGATGGGTGGGTACGGAAAATAGTATAGCATAGCGAGTTCCAAGGCGTCATTAAGCAATATTTGTTAAGACAAACTGTCTGAATCTCCTCCATTTATTGCAGAAAAAAATCTGATGGGTAACAAATAGGGTGCCTAACAAAGTCACTGTGGACTGGCTAGACACCCTATAGCGCATAAGCGCCCTGTTCTATGCATAAGCTTATCGAATCTTCATAGAGAGCTGAATGAGCTCTTGGCGTTTCTCTGGGCTAGAATTTACATTATCATACATGGCATCAATGGCTACACGGTTCTCACGGTAACTCTTCTCATGTTTAATTGTAGAGTGAGACCATTCAATCAGTGCGTTCTCAGCAATTACAAGGTCGTTGTATGCATCATGGAAGCCAGTAGCCTGTACTAACTCTTCCATAATCTCCTGGGTAATCTCCTGAAGTGAGCGCTTAGCTGCAATTTCCTTCTCCAATACCTTTGCTCTATTCTCAAACATATTCTTGGCTTTCATGTAATCCAGTTGAGCTTTTGATAAAATCGGTTTCATCGATGGCTTTCACCTTTCAGAAAATAATATTTTCTACGTTATTGTAACGTAAATGGGAGCAGATTACAAAGAATTGTAATTGGTAATAAAAAATGACGTGAACAATTTTCGCAAGAATTATATGTAGCTACCTCTGATTTGTTTCAGATTTAATGAATTGAAAATCCCGTAAGCTCATTATACCTAATTTCTATTTGAATAGAAAGTTAGGCCACGATAGGAGTAAACAATAAAACGGAGGGTGAGTACTCAACCCTCCGCATTGAAATTATGCATTTAGCCCTGCTAAGAACACGTATAAGTTCAAAGCCTATTTTTATCTAACTTAGGTTTTTAGGGAAGATATTGCTGCTCTTCTTCAATAATTCAACCAGGATTTTACCTGCTTCTGCTCTTGTCATGTTGGATTTAGGATTGAAGTTGAACGTAGCCTTCTTCTGTCCAGGTGTATTCACTGCTGCCCCGTTCATAATTTTAGCCGCCGATACCGCCTGAATGGCCGGCAAGGCGTATGAATCGATTTTCCCGGAGTCGATAAATGATTTCGCTACAGCATCTTTTAACTTTTGATCATTAGCAGGCAATTTTAGTTTCAGCGCTCTGGCGATCATTACAGCTGCCTGTTCTCTTGTAATCGGCTGATCCGGTCCAAACACACCGTCTGTAAGTCCAGTAACAATTCCTGCCCTTGCAGCAGTCTCAATGTGTGCGTAGTCCCAGGTAATAGAGCTGGCACCAGGAACTAGGTCGGCATAGGTCTTCTTATCATCATAATTGAGCGGAAGGTTCATGCCTTTAACCAGAAGGGTTGCGAACTCTCCTCTTGTTGTCTGATCATCCGTACCAAATTGCTCGAAGCGAAGGTTATTCATAAAACCTTTGGCATACAAGGCATTTAGAATATTACGGGCCCATTGGTGATTAGTTACATCATTATAGCCACGATTCATCTTCATAACCATGTAGTAGCCAAACTCGTCAAACGGAACACTAATGGTATGTTTCTTGGCGTCAACGGTTCCGCCAATGTTCTCCCATTCCCGTTTGTCGTTATATTTAAATACCGTAACAATATTCCCTGCTTCTTCTACCACATTAGGGTCATAAGCCAAAGTCAATGTTCCCCGTTTAGAAGGGGTAATTCGGCGCTCAAGCGGAATCTGCGGGTCACCGAACAATCCGTCCACAGAATATGGAGCTAAGCCGTTTGTTGCAGGAATGTGCCCTGCAGTCGAGGTCGTCCCAAGCTCACCTAATCCTCCACTGATCCAGTAAACATCAGAAATACGTCCAAAGTTATTGGTTTTGAAAGTAGAACTGAAGCGAAGGGTGAACTCGTCCGGTATTTTCCATATTGGAATTCCGCTGTCCTCAAAGTTTTGCGGGAACCCGATTACGTTGCCATAATCATTTCTCCGTTCGACGATGCCTGTGTTCGGCTCGGCAATCCCGAACCGAAGCTTGGTATCAGGATAAAACTTGGTTAAGTTTCGCGTATCTGTACTCTGCATGACTGTGCCCTTAGGGAAAGATAGCTCCAGTCCTTTGTTAAACACACTATATTTGTCTGCTACTTTAGGAGCCATATACTGCGCGTCTACACCTACTGTACCTGTGTAGTAGATGTCAATGGTATCTGTACTCGTTGCACTACCACGGACAATCTGAATTTTGATCTTGTTCGATTTGTCTTGCTTGAGGCCTACATAATCCAGTACAAATCTGTTAGTCCCGAGATCAGGACGTTTCACAGCAGATTCCTTATCAATAATGATGTCCGTTGCACCTTCAGCCTCGATATCAAAATGAACGAAGTTCTTGTTCACGATATATTGAGTGCCGACAGAAGGCTGTGGCGAAAGAATACGATATGCGCTCACGCCCCTTACGATCTCCAGACGTTGGCTTGTTTTAGCGCCTGTACTATTAATGAGCTCCAGTGTGTATACATAGGTTCCTGGTGCGTCATTGGTGAGATCCTGAATACGCATAATAAAGTCTCTCTGGCTGCCAGCAAAATTATAGGTATATGTCTTGTCAGCAAACTGAACGGTTTCTTTATCCGAATCGCTTCGGGTTGCAGGGAGGTCTACAGAAAGGATATTCTTAGTCCCCATATTTAGATTCATCTTCACTGCGCCGCTTCCTCTTAGCACCAGGTCATACGTTTTCAGGCTAGTATCATATTTATTGTCTTTGAAAATAAAATCAGGCGTCAAATTAAACAGCTTGGAAATCGCCTGGTCTGTTGATAAGAAATCTCTGACCGGGAAATCAGGTCTTCCCACACCTACCGCAGGTTGAAATTTACTAATAGTAGAAACATTCTCATCTACAATGTAGATTCGTAGTTCCTTACGTACTTCCCGGGTTTGCCCCTGAGTGTCAACACCCGTCCCGGTAAAGGTAATTTTATTTTCTCCATATACTAATGGACCTTTTGCAGCATCAACTGTCAGTGTAATACTAAATTTCCCAGTTTCTTTATTGATCCAATCTTTAGTAGCGGCGTCTTTAGTAGACCCAACTTTTATTCCGTTAACAAATGCCTCAGCAACAAAGTAATCACTTTTCAGATTATCGAAGTCAATATACTGTCCTTCTACTTTAAAGGTTTTACTCGCTTCTGAATTAATGTTATAGGTCTGACCATCCGCAAGATTAGCTACATAGATGTAGTTCTTGGATGCAAAGGAAATCGTGGCATCCTTATAGGCGCTGGAACCTTTTAAATTAAAACGAACCGTCTGATTACCATTTTGAAAATCACTTATTTTATAGATATACTCTGTGTCAGACTTCGCAATAAGTTTCACTGGATTCAGTGCTTTGGTGGACAGTGGTAAATAGCTTGCTTCCAGTGTTTCGTCGCTAGGTTTGCTATTCGTTTTTACCAAAATATAAAACTCACCTGAGCTGACCTTTGAACCGTTTAAAGGTACACCTGGAGGTACCACTCCAGTTCCATTATATCCGGGCAAAAGCCTCAGATCTGTAATAACGGTTTTGCCCTTCATATACTGAAAATCAACAGAACGATTTACGGTTTTAGTTCCGTAAGCAATTGAAAGGCTATGAACTTGATCCTGCAATCGATTAGGTGGCGTCGCTGTATCCTTCTTCAGGGTTAGCGGAACACTGAAAGTGACAAGACGGTAAGAAGGTGAATCCTTCTTCGGAGCCGGGACCAAGATCTCAGAGCCTTGTGTCAAAGTCAGCTTCCCACTGCTGTCAATTTCTATTCCACCACCAAAATTTGGTGAAAGCGTGGTGTCGTTAAGTTTAACTACCCCATTAGTTTGAAAAGCGTTACCCGCATCCTGTACCATCATCTGAACAAACAATTTGGCTGTGTCGTTATCTTCAACGAAGACGGGCTGGTCCTTGCTCAGTAAATCCTGAACATGGTCGTTTGAATCCCCCAGATACAAGGCAACTATCGGACTCTTATCATCAAAATAAAAAATGCTGTACTGAAATGTTAAAGTATCCGAACCATTTTGTACCACTAATTTTAAATTATTCACTCCAGGATTAAGCTCCATGCGTTGGGAGAAGAAAGTCCCATCTTGAAGAAGTGAAGTACCGAGAGGACTTCCACCATTGATGGACACGGTTATCTTGGAAGCGTTCTGCGCCTTTCCTTCCAGAGTGATCTCCTTGGTGGCCACTACCAACTGAGCGCCCTCATTCAAGTCGAGCTTGTCCGATCCTCCGAGAACCTGAAGCTTCTCTACATAAGGAACCTTATCAAATAATACATAAAATGATTCCGAACGGTCATTGTTTCCTTGTGAGCCGGTAAATGTAATCCGGTTGATCCCCGGATACAACGTTACATTAGCCTTAAAGCGATTGTCAGGACTTTCGTTGTCGATCTGAACGACACCTGGCATCACATGAGTCGCATCGTCAACCCATTTATTATTTTGCTGATCCCAATTCAAAAGTTGAACGTTAGCGCCCAGCGTCGAGCCGGTCACCTTGGTGAAAGTACCTGTAACTAACAAATTGGAATCTGTTACTTGTAATACATTCGTTCTAGAAATTTGTTTTGCACCAGATAACATCGTCAAATCAACTGTATTCCGCAACACCGTATCATCTGGCGTAAAGTAGCTTGTAGGCTTAAGGACAGGATCTGCTGCAAAAGCAGTATTCGCAAGTCCCACTGGGAACAAGGATACTAGCAAAGCTGACAGAAGCATCCATACCAATGTCTTTCTCATGCGCTGCATGTCATTAATCTCTCCCTTTTGATGATATTACTTATTTTATCGGTCCTACTGAGGTTAAATTGAAGGAAAATGGCTCAATAAGTAGATAAAATGATTCTCCATTGCGTTTATGTAAAAAGCCCATCCTGAAATGGACGGGCTTTAACGGTACTGTATATTTAGACGAGCTATCACAGTATTGATTACATTTTCGATCCTCGTTCTTGTGTTACCTTTAACCGCAAACGGGCTAGCATAGTAAGCAGCGGACGTTTGGTCTTACCCACCAACCCGATGATTTCAGCGCCGATCTGCAGGAAGAACAACATAATACAGATGACGACGAAGGTAACCCAATTCGCCTCATACAGAGCTGCGGAAGACTGGATAACTGCCAGAATTCCGAAGAACGTGGCAATACCGTAGATGATCATCACCGTCTGGCGATGGCTGAACCCAAGTTCACGCAAGCAGTGATGCAGATGGCCTTTGTCTGGAGCGAAGATCGGCTTCTTCTGCAGCTTCCGCCGCACAATGGCGAAGAAGGTATCCGATAGTGGCACTCCGATGATCAATAGCGGGGTAATGAACGAGACGACAGCAATCTGCTTAAATCCAAGCAGGGCCAGAAGCGCCAGGCTGAAGCCCAGGAACAAGGAACCCGTATCTCCCATAAAAATCTTAGCCGGATGGAAATTAAAGAACAGGAAACCAACAATACTACCTAGGAGCAGCAGGCACAGCAGTGCAACCATAATATTACCCATAATAAAAGCCATTGCAGCAATGGTAGCTATCGCAATTCCGGATACACCAGCTGCGAGCCCGTCCAATCCATCAATCAGATTCACGGCATTGGTTACCCCTACAATCCAGAAAATGGTCAGCGGAATAGCAATCCAGCTTTCCAATGAGGAATACGTATTATTAAAAGGAATGTTTACAAAGTCAACAGTAATTCCGAAGCCGAATACAACGATACAGGCTGCGGCAATCTGGCCCAGTAGCTTCACCTTTGCCGATAGTTCAAAACGGTCATCCAATCCTCCAAGAAGAACGATCAGTCCGCCGCCACTCAGCAATGCTTTGATGAAGTTGGCCTCCCGCGTAGTAAATTCATACGGTATGAACGGTGATACGGCAAGCAAGCCTACCACAAACGCCAGAAAAATACCTAACCCGCCAAGGCGAGGCATAATCTTCGTATGCACTTTACGGGCATTCGGTACATCCGTTGCACCAATTTTGATGGCCAACTTCTTCACGAGCGGTGTCAGTAACAACGCTAGGCCCATACACACGATAAATCCGGCGATGTATATGATTAACATTTGATCAGTCAACCCCCATTTCTCTACCGCATTGAATTATACGCTGTTCCAAAAAAGAATTCCAATTCCGTTTCTAGGCTAATTATCCTACTTTATCGGCGAAAATCATCATTTTACTCCACTTTTGTTACTTTATCTTTCTCACGCACCACTTTTATTGCGAATTTCGGCAGGGCAAGCATTCTTTTGTAACGGGTAGGCTCTTTGAGCAGACGGTATAGCCACTCGATACGCATCTTCTGGAAAGCCACCGGCGCTCGGCGGCTTTTACCGGAAATGACGTCAAAGCTTCCCCCAACTCCCATCATGATCGGAACGGCTAGCCTTGATTTGTACTTGGCAATCCAAGGTTCCTGACTGTCTGCGCCACGGGCGACAAACAACATGTCCGGAGCGGCTTCGACAATGTCAGCAATAACGCCGTCGTCTTCGGCGAGGCCAAAGAATCCATCACGGTAACCCACGATGACAATTCCCGGAAATTTCGATTTCAACCGGGTTGCAGTCTCCTGAATTACTTCAGGAGTTGATCCCAGAAGATATACTTTCCAGTTATATTTTTCCCCAGCATGTAGCAATTCATGTAACAAGTCAAAACCCGCGACACGCTCAGCTACAGGCTGATGACAATAATTAGCTGCCCATACCACGCCTGTACCATCAGGCACAACCAATTCAGCTGATTGCATGATCTTCATATAGGCCGGATCATCCAATGCTGCCATAACCATAATTGGATTGGCGGTAATAACCTGATGCGGCTTGCGGGTATGCACAACCTCAGTCAAATAGGAGACCGTTGCGGTCATGTCTACTTTGGATACCCGAATACCGAAAATAGGGACTGTAGGTATCACACTATCTGCTTTCACTCTATATCACCCTTTGCGGTGTAAATATTCTGCAATATGCCGAGCCGGCGACTCAGCATCACTGACCAAAGAAGCAATAAGCGACTCCCGTTCCGTCCTCCAGACGCTTCCATTCTTTAAAAGCTCAAGAACCTGGGCAGCCAACTTTTCGCTATCCAGCGTAGCCGTTGCGCCCACAGGCTGGCAATTGATTCTATTCAGAAAATGATCGATCTTGGGATCATAGGAGATACCAATCAGCGGCACACGTCTGCCTGCTGCGTAGATTAGGCTGTGCAGCCGCATTCCGAGCAACACATCACACTCTTCAACCTCACGCAACATTTGCAATGGATGGAGCGCATCCTCACAAATACTGATTTTACTTTCCTTCGATACCGCTTCTTTAAGCTGATCCATGACATAACGGGAGGCTTCATTGTCAGATGGATGGTGGAACGGCAGGAATTTGAAATGCAGCGGTGTTTTTTCAGCGACCTTCAGCAAGCCATCCGCAATCGCCTTCAGCTCCGCACGATTCGCTTCCCAGTAACGCACCGATATTCCGACTACCGGTAAAGAAACATCGTTTCCTACATCGGCATCTTCAGTGTAGACAGAGTTCGTCTTAGCATTAGCAAAGTTAAGCTTTGCTGTCGTTACGGCATCAGCCTTCCCGTCTTGTCCATTAGGTAAAGACAGTCCCATAACCGGGTCTGGCACAACCTCAACAGTTTTCCCTCCAAGCCCCATACTGTGCAGAAGCTGGCGGGACTGCTCGTCCCGCACAGAAATATAAGCACATTTGCGAAAAACCGATTTGATCAAAGGATGGAACAACTTGCGATTAACCGGGCCAATGCCTTGGGCATAAATAAAGGTCGGCTTCCCCATCCACTGAGCAAGCTTGATAATGCCCAGGTAATAAGGAATTGTCTTACTGCCAGTCACATCCTGGAGCAAACTTCCGCCACCACTGATGAGGCCAGAGCTTTCCGCTATTGCCTTCCGTACCTCTTTCAGCTTCATCCGATGTACGGATTTCACTCCATAATTGGCCGTCGTCCACTCAGGATCAATCGACAAAACGACAGGTTCAATAGATACTCCAGCGGCTGCCGACTGCTTCTGCAATGCATTCAGAATGGATTGCAGAACAGCTTCATCCCCGCTATTTTGGAAACCGTAATAACCCGAAATGACTATCGTTTGAGGAGTGGCGACCATCTTTTCCAACACCTTTCCCCGATCTGCCAAACAACAACAGCGATAATCCCAATGATCAAGCCGAGTCCAAGACCAAGCAGACCACGAATCAGCGAGATCAGAGCCGGTGAATGGATGTGTGCAAAGGTATCAACCATTGAGAGCTGTGCAATAACAGCCACAATCATCACGAAGGCTGCATTCCGATATTTAAAGGCCAGGAATGCCCCTAGAATAAACAACGGGTGCCCGAGCATAAACTCCTTATTCCGTGGACGGACACCTACAGTGTTCTCCAGGAATGTACGGAATACCTTCTCGATCGGCGTTACACTGCCGCTGTTACCGGTACGGCTCAAGTAATACATACCGATAATTCCAATTACTCCGGCTGCGATTACCCATAATAGCGTGATCGGTGTCCGCAGCAGCTTACCTGTTTTGTTAAAGGCAAACTCTCCCCGATATAGGAGCACGTACAACGCCACGAGTCCGATTGGTGCAACATGCAGCAAGCTAACCCCGCGGAACTGATTCAAGACGAGGCTGTAGGTAATGTTGTTAAGCAAAGCTATCATGAACGGCACCGCACTCAGAGAAATCAGCGCTGTCTTCACATATAAGACCAGACTGTGTGTCAGACGCCGCTGAGGACTCATTACAACAAAGGTGCTGCTATTCTTGCTTAATTTACTTCCAGCTTCGCTGCTGCGAACTGGAGGTCCCATTTGATTGATTTTACGGATGGCAAGCACGGTAGCTACAGTTGGCGCACTAATAGCCGCCGCTAGCGCCAAGGCCTGCTCAAATAGTTCAGGACGCAAAAGTCTCAGCCCCGCCCCTGCAATTAGCCCCAGTACCCAGACAGGGAGTGTAAGCCATGGAACAAAGTAAGAGACCATCAAAGCTACCAATGCCAAGGCGCCAACCACTGCCACCAGCTTGAAGTAACGCTGATAAGGCGAGTGCTGAACATCAAACGCTGTAGCTTGTCCCAACGTAAAACCATTATCCTTGATCTTGTCGACTGCGCCCCCAGGCTCGCTAAGGCTCTTAATCAGATTATCCAACGTATCCGAGATCTGAGCCTTGGACGTATCTCTTGTGGCGATCGTGTTCAAATACAGCATGCGAATATTGCGGTCCTTGGTAGCCAATGCGAACCGATCCGCAATAACATCGGGCTTTAGGGAGGAATCCGCCTCACTCAGGGAATACAGCCGTGTTACATTGTAATCGAGCATATAAGCAAGCTTATTGAAACCCTTCTGCTGTTTCTTTATATTCTCAATGGCTGCAATTCCAATCCCACGTTCCTTGAGAAGATTAGCGAAGGCTGTGAGACTATGCAATTCCTCGTCATCCTTAAATCCTTTGACAGATTCCCCTTCAAAAAGAATCCGTTTTACGCCAAGGTCTGCATAATGGTCCAGCATCTTTTTCACGGATGCTTCATTGTACGGTAAGGAATCTACAAACCGGGGTACGATGTTGAATCCCTTGGCATGCAGCATATCCAGCGTAATCGGGTCCGGCTGAATAGGCTTCATCGTAGCATTCTCAATCGGAGTCTCGATAATGAGCCCTTCTTGACCGCGGAAGCTCCAATCTCTTGTAGCAATACCCAGTTCCGCGAACTTGTCACGTAGCAGAGGTGCTAGCGCATCATGATTCTTTGCACTTGTAAAAAGAACATACGTATAGTTTTGATTTTCAGGGATAATCGTATCCGTCAGGTTGGCGATATCTGCCGCCCCCCACATCATCAAACGACGGGCCCGGCGAAAATCATCCAACGTACTTTCATAGATAGCCATGCTTTGCACGCCAGCTTCCTTCAGGCGATCCAGCTGTTCCGAAATATAATCCTGCGGGTTTGATCGGTAGCTGGAGACTTGCACCAGATCCCGATAATCAAATACCAATTCTACCGTCTTCGATGATTTCTCCGTCACCAGCCGATCGTAAACAACAGGCAGGGCAGCTACAAGGCCGACCACAACTATTATCCACAGCCACTTTCTCGAAGATATATTCCATCGCTGCCATTTTTGCTGCACCAAAGTACCTCCTCTTTCACTTAAAAGACCTTTCTTCACAAATCAAAAGCCCGGCGTACCGGGCAAAGCATCCTGGAGGCTTAAGCATAACAGCACCTGTTATCCGGCCCAAGCCCCCGCTTCACCACATTATACCCGGGCTTTGATCACCAGGAGAAATCCAATTTCTTGTTTTATTTCCTATTTGCCATCGACACGAGCCATAACCTGCTGGGACAGAGCCGCTATCTTATCCTTAGCATTCTGCAGCGATTGACCCCGCACTGCAAAATAAACTTTGATTTTTGGCTCTGTGCCGGAAGGACGCAGACAGAACCATGAACCGTCAGCCAGCATATATTTAAGAACGTTTTCCTTCGGCAGTCCGTTCAGACCGAGAGAGAAATCGAGAATTTCACTGACAGCCGAGCCAGCAATTTCTTGCGGCGGGTTGCTGCGCCAGTCGCTCATAATTCCCTGGATTTGTGCTACGCCATCTTTCCCTTTCAAAGTGCGTGATTCCAGACTTTCCAGGAAGTAGCCAAACTGCTCGTACAGCTCTTGAAGGACATCGTACAATGTTTTACCTTGTGCTTTATAGTAAGCCCCAGCCTCAGCGATTAGCATAGCCGCCAGCACTGCGTCCTTGTCGCGAGCATAGTTGCCGGCCAGATATCCATAGCTTTCTTCATAGCCGAACAGGTAAGTGTACTCGCCGGATGCTTCGAACTGGGTCATTTTTTCACCAATATATTTGAAGCCTGTTAATGTATTGAAAATAGTCGCGCCATAGTGAGCGGCAACAGCAGCTCCCATTTCACTCGTTACAACGGTTTTGACCACTGCACCATTCTTAGGAAGCTTGCCCTGCTCCTGCAGGCGGCTCAGATAATAGTGAATCATAAGTGCACCGGACTGGTTGCCGGACAGCACGACGAACTTGCCTTCGTTGTCACGCACTACAGCACCCATGCGGTCTGCGTCAGGGTCTGTTCCGATCAGCAGATCGGCATTCAGTTCTTCACCCAGCTTGATTGCCAATGTAAAGGCTTCGCGCTCCTCCGGATTCGGCGATTTCACTGTACTGAACTCGGCGTCCGGTTGCTCCTGCTCTGGCACTACATGCACTTGCGTGAATCCGATTTTCTCCAATACCTGGCGAACAGGATGGTTACCTGTACCATGCAGCGGCGTGTATACGATTTTGAAATCACGGCCAAGCTTCGCTGCAATCTCCTCACGCGCTACACTAACCGCAGCGACGGTATCGGTGAATGCCTCGTCTTCCTTCTCACCCAGCCAATGCAGTAATCCCTGACTCTCGGCCTCTTCTTGAGAAATACGTTTTACGGCATCGAAGGAATCTACCCCCATTATGTAGGAAATGACCTTCTCCGCTTCATGCGGGACGAGCTGTCCGCCTTCAGAATTATATACCTTATAGCCATTATATTCAGGAGGGTTATGACTCGCCGTAATCACTACACCGCCGGTTGCTTTCAAGTAGCGAACACTGAAAGACAGCTGTGGAGTAGAACGCAGTGAAGGATATAAGTAGGCTTCAATCCCGTTGCCTGCCAGCACAAGTGCAGTCTCAAGGGAAAACTCCGGCGAGAAATGGCGGGAATCATGAGCGATCACGACAGAAGGACGGCCTTCTCCAGTGTGCTGCTCCAAGATATACTCAGCGAAGCCTTGAGTCGCTCTGCCTACTGTGTAACGGTTAATCCGATTACTACCTGCACCAATAACGCCGCGCAGACCGCCAGTACCAAATTCCAGATCTCTGTAGAAACGTTCCTCAAGCTCCTGTGGGTCATTCTCCAGCGCACGCAGCTCCGCCTTAGTAGATTCGTCCACCGAAGGGTCTTGTAACCAGTGTTCTAGCGTTTCTGCAGCTTTCGGGCTTAATTGGGTCATATGAATCTCTCCTTGTCCATATATCATTTATAGGGTATCAATTCAATGCAAACATGATTTCTCCGGATGCAACAACCTTGCCGTCCACTTTTGCTGTGGCCTGTCCCTTGCCAATACTTCCCTTCAAGCGGGTAATTTCCACCTCAAGCACCAGGGTATCACCTGGAACCACCTGACCGCGGAAGCGGAAGCCGTCAAGCCCGGCCAAAAAGCCGATCTTGCCACGATTAGCTTCAACACCCAAGATTGCCACTGCGCCCACTTGAGCCAGCGCCTCGGTGATCAGCACACCTGGCATAACAGGATATCCGGGAAAATGACCTGCAAAGAAAGGTTCATTCACCGTTACATTTTTGATGCCAACTGCACGTTTGCCCATTTCTATTTCGGTAATTTTGTCCACCAGCAGAAATGGAGGCCGGTGGGGGATAATTTCTTGAATTTCATTAACATTCAACATTATGACAAAACTCCTTTCGGATGTACCGCGTGTTTACAGTAGCTTGCTGCTACAGCTTTGCACTTAAGTCATACTTTCTTAAGCCAGACTGCATAAACTCAGTCTGCTTCGGCAAAAACTATATTATCCTTCACCACCTGCAGAAGTGGAGGTTCAGATAAGGGGCTTTCTCCACCGTACGCGGCAGCCTGGCGGAGAGGGCCCTTTTTGTCGACTTAGTCCCCCATCATTATACATTTTTCAGTATAAAAAAGAAAACTCCCTTGTCAACAAGGGAGTTCCCGTGAGTGCCCCGGTCAGGGAGCAAAAACCAGATCATAGACATGCTTCCATGTGCTCCACTGCAGCACATCGCTGAATTCTTTTTTACCTAGTACAACATACCCGGCAACCAGGCCGCCTGCAAGGGCAGCCACCAGCAGCAATGGAATCAGAAACCACTGGATAATGGTCCACTTCCGCACGCCCCGCTTCTTCACCGGTGTACGATCTTCTTCCTGCTTATCGTGATTCTGACGACTCATTACTTCACCTACCCACGCATGTTATTGGCCAGGCCAAGCATCTGGTCACTGGAGGTCAGGGCCCGGGCAGCCAGCTGGTACGTGCGCTGAATCTGCATCAGTTCAGTCATTTCCTTGCTGAGGTCCACATTGGATTGCTCCAGCCAGCCGGAGCGCACCCCAACGGCCGATGCCCCATTTGCTGCCGGCTCCACAAAAGCCTGCTGTGCTGTGATGCCATCTGCTAATTTATAATAGCTGCCATCGATAGCTTGCAGTGCGTCCTTGCTCCGCGGCTCAGCAATCATGATTCGCGGGCCCTCCGTCACAGGACCATCTTCCCGCTGCTTGGTAAGCACTCGTCCTGTCTCGTCAATCGCTGCAATAACGTTAGCAGACACCGTAAGCGGATTTCCCTGTGTGTCTAATACAGAATGACCCTGATTGTCCACTAGTAGCATGTTCGCCGCATTATTGATATCCGGGGTAAAATGAAAATCACCCAAGCGTGTATATACCGTATCTCCGTTCACCTGAATACCAAATACTCCGTTTCCTTGAAGAGCCAGATCTGTCGGTTTCCCCGTCTCCTTCAAGGGACCTTCTTCCCAATCGTTTGCCACCTGGGATAAACGCACGCCAAACCCCATGTTGAAGCCAAGCGGTGTATTCCGTCCCGGCTGATTAAAATCAGGCGACTGCTGTTGTACACGGGTTAATACATCCTCAAAGGAGCCTTTTCTGGCTTTGTAACCAACCGTATCCACATTTGCGACGTTATCAGCAATAATATCCAGACGCTTCTGGAGACTGGACATGGAGACCGCTGCACTGATCGTTGAGTTATTCATGAATCAACCCTCCTATACCCTGCCAACTTCATTAACAGCCTTCTGCAGGCTGCTGTCATAGAACTGGATAACCTTCTGATTCGCTTCATATGCCCGGTAAGCCGCGTTCAGATCTACAGTCACCTGAGTTGCATCCACATTGGAGTTCTCCAGAAAGCCCTGACGAACCTTCAGGTTATCTTCATTATTCGCGAACCGGATACCCGCAGTATTGACATCCTCAGCATGAAATACACCGTTACCATCACGCACCAATTCCTGGGGCTTGGTGATCACACTGATGCCAATCTTCGTTCCCGAGGGCTGCCCTGTCTCAGGATCCAGCAAATTCCCCTGCCCGTCCACTTTAAGGTTGTCCTGCGGTTCTGTCAAGACCAGCGGGTTGCCTTGATCATCCAGCACCTTGAACCCGCCTGCACTAAGTACATTGCCTGTCGGAGTGACCGTGAAGCTTCCGTTGCGTGTATATAAATTGTTGCCGTCATTATCCTGTACAGTAAAAAAGGCTTGGGGGCGGTAAATTACCTCTCCCTGGGGACTGGTATACTTGCCTGATCCGTCAAACGTAATATTCTCGCCTGTAACGGGGTCTACGACCTGTAAATTCGTGTCCAGTGCAAAATCGACCGGTTTGCCGCTCTCAATCAGATCACCCTGCAAATATTGGGAAATGGATTGCTCTGCAAATACACCTGTGTTGATCCGTCCGATCGGCTTCGTCACGCCATTATTCATGGCGGAAATCAGCGCTTCAGGAAACGCATGGCTGACACTGTCAACCTGCTTGTACCCCGTTGTATTCAAGTTGGCGATATTCTGCGTTGCCGTATCATGCCGGCGCTGTTGCGTAACCATGCCGGCGGCAGCCGTGTACAGTCCTCTTAGCATTAAAGGATGTCCCCTTCCTAGGTCTTCTTCTATTCCTTTTTATCGGCTGCCTAGAACTTTTTCTTAACGACCTTGTCCAAATTGTCCAGCATGATGCCCGTTCCCTTAACCACGCAATGCATAGGATCTTCGGCAATCCAGACAGGCACGTGCAATTGTTCTGCCAGCAGCTCGTCCAATCCGTTCAGCATCGCACCGCCTCCGGTCAGGACAACACCCCGATCGATAATATCTGCCGACAGCTCAGGCGGTGTACGTTCAAGCACCGATTTGGCAGCAGCAACTATAGAAGAAACCGGGTCCCACAGAGCTTCCTGCACTTCACTGGAGGAAATGGTTAAGGTCTGCGGCAGTCCACTGACCATGTCACGTCCGCGGATATCAAGCTCCGCCTGCATGCCGCTTGGACGTACCGTACCGATAGACACCTTGATATCCTCGGCAGTGCGCTCCCCGATCAACAGTTTATATTTTTGCTTAATATATTTTAAAATGGCATCGTCGAACTTGTCCCCTGCAACTTTAATCGAAGAGGCGGTAACGACGTCGCCCATGGACAATACGGCTACATCCGTCGTTCCGCCGCCAATATCGACGACCATGTTTCCACTTGGTTGATAAATATCCATTCCCGCACCAATCGCTGCGGCCTTCGGCTCTTCTTCCATGAATACTTCTTTGGCCCCACTGCGTTCCGCCGCTTCCCGAATAGACTTCTGCTCAACAGAAGTAATATTCGTAGGCGCGCAAATGAGAATGCGGGGCCGTGCGTACCAACTGCGGCCACCCACGCGGTCGATGAAATACTTCAGCATCATTTCCGTAATTTCAAAATCGGCGATAACCCCGTCCCGAAGTGGACGGATCGTCGTGATATTCCCGGGTGTGCGTCCTACCATCCGCCGGGCCTGCTCTCCCACCGCAAGGACTTTCTTCGTATCACTTTCAAGCGTGACCACAGAAGGTTCATCCAGAACGACTCCCCTTCCTTTAACATGAATGAGCACATTGGCCGTGCCGAGATCGATTCCGATATCCTTGCTAAGCATAATGAAAGAGCCCCCAAAGTGTTATTTTAGAATGAACTGCAAATTATATAAACCAAAGAATGATATGACCATTTTCGACCCTACGTAAGAAGTAGGTCATTAGATCTATTTCTTTAGTTCAACATATATAGTACCAAATTTAAAAATACCATACTTTAGGGGATTTATACAATGCGTTAAAATTAAATATTCCTTAAAATTCCGAAAATGTTATGGCTTTGACGCTACAGCAACCTCACGCTTTTTTCCAGTGGTCTTTTTATATTTGATCTTTGTGGCTTCTCCCCCCCGCAGATGTCGGATGGATTTGTGATATTCGAGAATGTGCTTCACCTGATCAGCCAGATCAGGGTTGATCTCAGGTAGACGCTCCGTCAAATCCTTGTGCACCGTGCTCTTTGAAACGCCAAATTCCTTGGCTATGGTTCGGACCGTGTGCCTTGTTTCCACGATGCAGCGTCCAATTTTGATCGTACGTTCCTTGATGTAATCGTGCACGCTCCCGCCTCCCAACTGTGGATAGTTTGGTACATTATATGAGTGGCGGGCCTATATATTCGCGCTTTCAGGACATGACAAGCTGTGGGAGGCTCATTTTATTTGGTGGACAACCGTAAATCAGGGCATGCTCGCTCTTGATTGTCCGTGTAAGCAGGCAATGATTACTAGGCCGCTGTAGGACTTATAAAGTCCTGTATACAAAAAAAGCAGAGGGCATCCGCCCCCTGCCTTTCGAAAAAATAATTATTTGCGCTCTGGAAGCAAATCCGAAGGATTCACAAGCTTGCCGTCTTTGTACACTTCAAAGTGAACATGATTGCCGAGCGTTTTCTCGACTTCATTGCGTCCGGCTGAAGCAAGAATATCTCCTTGCTTGACTTCGTCACCTTGCTTCACTTTGGCTTCACCCAGACTTTGGTACACTGTCTTCAGGTTACCGGCTGAAGTAATTTCAACCACCGTACCATTGACCGGATGATTCTCCACCCGTTCCACTTTACCGCTCAGTGCAGCCTTAACATCAAATGGCTTGTTGTCTTCACGGGCGATATCAATTCCCGTATTAGGCGTAAAGGTGTCGTTATATTGCACCATCGCTTCTACGTGATTTTCTTCAGTCCCGTTCTCGTCATAATACGGCTTGACCACTTCAATCTCAGCGGGGTTGCTCACCGGCCAGGCAATGTCTTCTGCTGAAGCCACTACTTCCATGGAATCGGGATTTCCGTTTGCTGGAATGCTTTGGTCGTCTCCAGTTTCCTTGTTGACAACGGCGGCGGTGTCCTGAGTCAGCGGTTTAGTACCCGCATCCTGATAGACCCACACCAAGGTTAGTATAATTGCCGCTGCCGCCGTGTAGACTGCCGGAAATACCCACCGCTTGGATAACAGTCTGTTCCATGAAGAAGGCTTCGCACCTGAATCTCCCTGCTTATTTTTGAGAGATTCATCATGGGTTGTTTTGTTTTTGTCTTGTTCATTCATAGTTTATCACCTCAGTAACCAGTGTTACCGGGCAATCTGCTTTTATACGTATCTTTCAAGTTATTTTTTCAAAAGAGTTGAGACTTGCGTGAAGGTGATTCCCGTGTAATAGTGTTTGAGAATTTGCGTAGCCGTTCCGCCCTCCTTGGCCATCCCGTTCGCTCCCCACTGACTCATACCTACACCATGACCATTACCGTAGGTGGTGATTAGAATCTGTTCACCCTTGCGCTTCCAGGTGAACTGGCTCGACCGCAGCCCCAGCTTCTCCCGCACTTCCCGGCCGGTAAACACCTGCCCACCGATAGAAATCTCCTTGATCCGGTGCCCTGTAGTTAAAGACAACACTTCCATCGGCAACGCTGACGGGGAAGTGGTTCCGTCCTTGGCGGACGCCGATAGATCTTTGATTACCGGGACAGCTCCCTTACCCGCTCCCAGCTTGGACATCAGCTCCTGAACCGTGAACGCTGAGGTTACTGCATAATTGGGGGTAATCTCTTTATCCCATGGACTGGCTACGCTGCGCAAATAGGGCACCGCTCCCTTCCAATACTCTTCCGAATTTTCCGTATAACCTCCACTGGATGCAAAAAAGGAGGCTGTGATCGGCTGTCCGTTATACGTCATAATCACGCCACGAGTCTCCAGAACTGCGCGATGGATCTTCTCCTGCTGCGTCTGTGTAAAATCCTGTTTCAGTTTCTTGGACGAAACGTAAGCCTGGTGGTTGACCGTGTCGGTGACATTCGCGCCCGGCACTGGCACGCCGCTGACGTCGCCGGCTACGAGGCGACGGGCAATAAAGGTGCGGGCCGCTACGGCCTGTGCTTTGAGCGCCTCAAGCTCAAAGTCGGCCGGCATCTCGGCCGCCACCACGCCGCTGACGTACTCTTCCAGCGGCAGTGTCTCTATTTGTCCGCTGCGCGACAAATAGACAGAGACTTGCGGCTGCGGGGTGCCCTCCGCAGCTGGGGCCTGCACCGCCGGAGCCGCTGTATGCTGCGGCGGTGCAGGGGGCGGGGCTTGGCCGTGCCGGGGACCGATCACGGCCAGAGGCAGCAGCAGCGCCGCGAGGAGTGGCGCTGCCAACCAAGCGGCAGGCGCTAGGCGCTTCGCATACGGCGCCGTGCGCCGCAAAGAGAGGCGCCGATTCTTCCAGCGCCGGGTATAACGGGAATCTTTCATCTCTATGGCTCCTTCCTGTGCTCCACTGGCTGATTCTTATAGATATGAATCTCAGCCAACTGCTAGAACAGGAAATGAGAGAAAGAGAGTTGAACAAAAAAGCCAAGCGGCAGGAACGCCACTTGGCTTACTTTTGCAAATGAATTGATATTATACCCAGGTCGGTTGAACTTGGAAACGAGGTTTCGCTTCTTCGTTCTTGCTTTTGGAAGTCTCAGACTTAGAAGCTTCTTCCTTCTCGGTAGCAGCGTCTTCCATGGAAATACGCCAGATATCCGCACCAAGTCCCGACAGCTTCTCTGCCAAATGAACATATCCACGGTCGATATGGTGAGTTCCGGATACTTCTGTAGTTCCTTCAGCCACAAGGCCTGCCAGAATCAGTGCTGCTCCGGCACGCAGATCGGTGGCACAAACTTTGGCGCCTACGAGGCGAGCATTGCCCGTCACGATCGCGGAGCGGCCTTCAATCTTGATCTCCGCATTCATATTATGGAATTCATCCACATGCATAAAGCGGTTCTCAAATACAGTCTCGGTAACTACGCTGGTGCCTTCAGAGCGAAGTAGCAACGCCATCATTTGTGACTGCATATCCGTCGGGAAACCAGGATACGGCAGTGTCTTCAGATCAACAGCCTTCAGCGGCTTGTCGCTGATCACGCGCACACCGTTCTCGTCAGGAATAATGGTTACGCCCATTTCTTCCATCTTCGCAATTACAGGTCCCAAGTGGTCAGCAATCGCACCTTCCACATATACATCGCCGCCTGTGATCGCTGCAGCAGCCATGTAAGTACCTGCCTCGATACGGTCAGGAATAACATGATGCTTCACGCCATGCAGAGACTCAACGCCTTCAATACGGATCACACCTGTGCCGGCACCCCGAACGATAGCGCCCATACCATTCAGGTAATTGGCTAGGTCAACAATCTCTGGCTCTTTGGCCGCATTCTCAATTACGGTTACACCCTCCGCAAGAGCTGCCGCCATCATTATGTTCTCGGTCGCGCCTACGCTGGCTACATCCAGATAAATCTTGGCTCCACGCAGCCTTCCGTTACTTTTCGCTTCAATGTAGCCTTGGCCGAGACTGATCTCTGCACCAAGCGCCTCAAATCCTTTTAAATGCTGATCAATAGGTCGAGTACCGATTGCACACCCGCCTGGCAAAGAAATTCTTGTACGTCCCAATCGGGACAACAGTGGCCCCATCACTAGGAAAGAAGCCCGCATTTTGCGTACCCATTCATAAGGTGCTTCACAGGAGGAGATACTTCTGGCATCCACCTCAATAATATCGTTCTGGTATGTAACCCCTGCCCCCAGAGATTCCAGCACTTTGCTAATCGTCATTACATCGTCAAGCGGAGGTGCGTCCACAATGACGCTAACTCCTTCTTCTGCCAATAAAGAGGCGGCTATGATCGGTAGTACGGAATTTTTTGCGCCGCTAACTTTCACGCTCCCGGTCAATCTGTTGCCACCGCGGACGATAAATTTGCTCATTTCGGTTTCCCTCCGCGTCCATTATTTCTTAAAATAAATGTTAATCTTAATTTAAGTGCCACTGTCATATTATCGCATTTTCCGTCATTTCATCCTGTTTTTCGAGTACATCCCTTAAAATTCAGTGTTGACATAATAAAAAATTATTATTCGATGTCTTACTGCAACTTATGGCCTACGAACTTATAACCAAACCCTTACGTCTTAAAACATATGGCGGATCTGCGAGCTCCACCCCAGATAATCCAGCAGAAATCCGGCCACGAAGTGGCCCAGAACAATGGCTAGCAGCAAGTGCAGCAGCCTACCTTGCGGGCTCTTGGGATATCTTATGATGAGATCGAGCTTAAGGTTCTGCAAAGCCCACCAAGATAATACAACGCAGAGCAATGATACAACCATTGAGACCAATCCGCTGCGGCCGATTGCGCCAGACAACTCCGCGGTCAACATTTCATTCATGTTTACCCCCCGTGTAACCTTACTCGGAAATCGACTCTTATATCATACTTGCGTAGGGGAAAAGAATCCAGTACTTTTACAAATTTTTAAACAATATAGCTCCAATATCCTAGAATATCACTAGATGTTCACTTTCACAACCTCCATAAGGCCTTAAATCGTGTTTTAAAAAGAATCCAGTAATTTACTCAATGTCCAGCTGAAAGATACAAAAAGACGGCCAAGCCCTTAAGCTTGACCGCCATACTATTACTGTTGTCCTTTTCCGGTGGACACTTTGATCCGTGTAACGGCGCGTTGCAGCGCCAACTCCGCACGGCGATGATCAATATCGTCCTGCTTGCTACGCGACTGCAAACGGCGCTGAGCCCGTTCTTTAGCCGCCTCGGCGCGCTCAACATCGATATCCTTAGGCAGCTCGGCACTTTCAGCCAGCACGGTTACCTTGTCTTTGTGCACCTCAACGAAACCGCCGTGTACGGCGATTGAGATCGTAACACCGTCCGCCTTAACGGACAGCGGAGCAACCTGAAGTGGAGTTACAAGCGGAATGTGTCCGGGCAAAATACCCAATTCGCCTTCTACCCCACGTACAGTCAGGCTGTTCACCTGTTTTGAGTAGACTAGACGATCCGGCGTGACAATTTCCAATAGAAAAGTGTTCACTTCCATTCCTCCTAAAAGCTTTACCACAGTAAAGCTCGCATCGAGAGCCTTAACTCAGCTCAGGGTTACAATGATTTCGCTTTTTCGACTGCTTCTTCAATCGTACCTACAAAGAGGAATGCCGCTTCCGGAAGATCGTCATGCTTACCATCCAGAATCTCTTTGAAGCTGCGAACCGTTTCTTTAATTGGCACGTATTTGCCTTTGAAACCGGTGAACTGCTCGGCCACGTGGAAAGGCTGAGACAAGAAGCGTTCCACTCTACGAGCGCGGGCTACAATCACCTTGTCTTCTTCGCTCAGCTCATCCATACCGAGGATTGCGATGATGTCCTGAAGCTCGTTGTAACGTTGAAGCAGTTGCTTAACGCCTTGAGCCACGTTATAGTGCTCATCGCCAACAACTTCAGGTGCGAGAATCCGCGAGCTGGACGCCAGTGGGTCAACCGCAGGGAAAATCCCTTTTTCAGAGATTTTACGCTCCAAGTTAGTTGTAGCATCCAAGTGAGCAAATGCTGTCGCCGGAGCAGGGTCAGTATAGTCATCCGCAGGCACGTAAATAGCCTGAATGGAAGTAACGGAACCTTTTTTCGTCGAAGTAATACGCTCTTGCAATTGACCCATTTCCGTTGCCAGCGTTGGCTGGTAACCAACCGCGGAAGGCATGCGTCCGAGCAAGGCGGATACTTCAGAACCTGCTTGAGTAAAGCGGAAGATGTTATCGATAAACAGCAGCGTGTCGCGGCCTTCCACATCACGGAAATATTCCGCCATAGTAAGACCAGTCAGTGCTACACGCAGACGCGCGCCCGGAGGCTCGTTCATCTGTCCGAACACCATCGCTGTTTTCTTGATAACGCCGGAGTCCGTCATTTCATGGTACAAGTCGTTACCTTCACGAGTACGCTCGCCCACGCCCGCGAATACGGAGATACCGCCGTGCTCTTGAGCAATGTTATTGATCAATTCCTGGATCGTTACGGTTTTACCTACGCCGGCACCACCGAACAGACCGATCTTACCACCCTTAGCATAAGGAGCAAGCAAGTCGATAACCTTGATTCCAGTTTCCAGAATTTCCGCTTGGGTAGACAGTTCATCGAACGTCGGAGCCAGACGGTGAATCGGATCCTTTTGCTCAGCTACAATCTCTGCGCCGTTATCAATTGGATTTCCGAGTACGTTAAATACACGGCCCAGTGTCACTTCGCCAACAGGAACCGAGATTGGTCCTCCTTGGTCGATAGCTTCCAGCCCGCGTACCAGCCCGTCTGTAGTAGACATAGCGATACAACGTACCAGATTGTCACCCAGATGATTGGAAACCTCAAGCGTCAAATCGATCTTGCGGTCATTCTCCAGGCTGGTCTCAATTTTAATGGCGTTGAATATCTCGGGCAACTGGCCGCGTTCAAATTCAATATCCACAACCGGACCCATAATGCTTACAACGCGTCCTTTGTTCATCTTAGTTTCCCTCCTCGAAAGCTATTACATTAAGGAGAAACGACAGTGCCGTCCTTGAAGAACTTAAGCTCTACAAGGCAGCGATACCTCGTATCGCTTTGGCGGCACCCGATTCTCGTAAAATATAAGCTAATGTTAAGCGATGCTTAACACCCTATATATTTTAAGACTGCGCGTTTGCCCCGGCCACGATCTCGGTGATTTCCTGCGTAATTGCCGCTTGACGAGCACGGTTGTACGTAAGGGTAAGATCCCCGATCATTTTCGACGCATTCTTCGTTGCATTGCCCATCGCTGTCATCTTTGCACCCAGCTCGCTAGCTTTGCCGTCCAGTATTGCACTATAAATCAGAGTCTCGGCATACTTCGGAAGCAGCACTTCCAAAACGCCCATAGGAGAAGGCTCGTATTCATAGTTGGCACTGGCTTCATGATGATCTTTTTCGCTCACTGTCTCCATCGGCAGCAACCGATCAACGGTCGGAACTTGAGTGATGGCATTAACGAAACGGTTGTAACATACATACAGTTCGTCAAAGTCACCATCTACGAACTTCTGAACAGACGAGTTGGCAATGGACTTGATGTCCGCAAACTTCGGTGTATCAGAAAGCTCGGTTACCGTCTCGATAATCGGGTACTCACGGCGGCGCAGGAAGTCACGGCCTTTGCGGCCAATAACGAACAAAACGTACTCGTCTTTCGACTTGTGGCGTTCTGCGATGAGCATAGTCACCTTACGCAAAATATTGGCGTTGTATCCACCGGCCAGACCTCTGTCCGAAGTGACGATGAGATATCCTGTCTTTTTAACAGGACGGCTGACCAGCATGGGATGCTGAATGCCTTCCGAACCGGAGGCAATGCTCGTTACGACCTCTTTCAGCTTCTCTGAATAAGGACGGGCAGCCTCGGCTTTCTCCTGCGCTTTTCTGAGCTTGGAGGCAGCTACCATCTCCATCGCTTTGGTGATCTGTCTGGTGTTTTTAACGCTTTTGATTTGACGTTTAATATCACGCATGCTTCTTGCCATGATTTCACCACCTTTAAGCTTTGACGAAGTCAAAGCTGACTTCGTAAGCATTTGCTAAGCTTTGACGAAGTCAAAGCTATCTTCGTAAGCATCTACTTTGCTTTGACGAAGCCAAAGCAAAGTTCGCAAGTATAATCTTTGAGCTTTGACACCGTCAAAGCTCAATTTCACTGAAATCATTCTATTAACAAGCTCTGCAGGCATTACTCTCGCAAACCAAGGAGCTTTATCATCAAGGTTTAGCTAGTCGCGAAACCTCTTTTGAATTTCTCAATGGCTTCTTTCAATGCAGTCTCGTTATCCGCAGTTAAATCCTTCGTATCCGTGATAGACTTGAGGATCTCGGAAGCGCTGCTGTCTACGAATGCCAGGAACTCTTTCTCGAAGCGTCTAACATCTTTGACAGGAATATCATCCAAATGACCTTTAACAGCCGTGTACAAGCTGACTACTTGATGCTCAACGGACAGCGGCTGATTCACGCCCTGTTTCAGAATTTCCATCATACGAGCACCGCGGTTCAGACGGGCCTGCGTAGATTTATCAAGATCGGAACCGAACTGGGAGAACGCCTGAAGCTCACGGTATTGGGCCAGATCCAGACGGAGCGAGCCGGCAACCTTCTTCATAGCTTTGATCTGTGCGGATCCCCCTACACGGGATACGGAGATACCGACGTTGATCGCCGGACGTTGACCGGAGTAGAACAGGTCGGACTCCAAGAAGATTTGGCCGTCAGTGATCGAGATTACGTTCGTAGGAATGTAAGCCGATACGTCAGAAGCCTGTGTTTCGATGAACGGCAACGCGGTTAATGAACCACCACCAAGCTCATCGCTAAGCTTCGCTGCACGTTCCAAAAGACGGGAGTGCAAGTAGAATACGTCACCTGGGAAAGCTTCACGGCCCGGTGGACGACGGAGCAGCAAGGACAACTCGCGGTATGCGGAAGCTTGCTTGGAAAGGTCATCATAGATAACCAATACGTGCTCGCCTTTGTACATGAAGTACTCACCCATTGCGCAGCCTGCGTACGGAGCGATAAAGAGCAATGGAGAAGGTTCGGATGCCGATGCAGTTACAACGATGGTATATTCGAGCGCACCATGGCGGCGGAGAGTTTCCACTACCTGTGCTACTGTGGATTGCTTTTGTCCAATGGCAACATAGATACATTTCATGCCGTTGCCTTTTTGGTTGATGATGGCATCGATTGCGATTGCGGTTTTACCAGTTTGACGGTCACCGATGATGAGCTCACGTTGTCCGCGGCCGATCGGCACCATTGCGTCAATCGCCTTCAGACCCGTTTGCATTGGTTCGTGAACCGATTTACGGTCGATAACACCTGGTGCATTGTTTTCTACAGGACGGAATTCAGTCGTTGCGATTGGACCTTTGCCATCGAGCGGCTGTCCAAGTGCGTTCACGACACGACCCAGCAGGGCTTCGCCAACCGGTACCTGCATAATGCGGCCTGTACGCTTCACTTGATCGCCTTCACGAATTTCCTTGTACTCACCCAGGATAACAACACCGACGTTGCTTTCTTCCAGGTTGAGCGCCATGCCTACTACACCGTTGGAGAACTCCAGCAATTCGCCTGCCATTGCGTTTTCCAGACCGTAGACACGGGCGATACCGTCGCCGACTTGAATGACGGTGCCAATCTCGGCAACTTCGATATCGGTTTTATATTGCTCAATTTGACTTTTGATCAAAGTGCTGATCTCTTCAGGTCTGATGCCCAATATCCTCACCCCTATCTTCTATGCTTATCGTTAAAAGATTTCTCGAGACGTTCCAGCTTGCCGGACAAACTGCCATCATACAGCGTGTCGCCGATAACAACCTTCAGTCCGCCGAGCACACTCTCGTCAACCACGTTCTTCACACGAATCTTGCGATTCACCAGTTGACCGAATTCGGCTGCTACCGCTGCCTTCTCATCTTCGCTAAGCGAATAAGCTGAATATACAGTGGCATCTCCGATTCCGAGAGCGTCTCCTTCAATTTTGATATATGTTTCCAGCAGATCGGCAAAAATGTCGGTTCTGCCCCGTGACACAAGCAGCTCAACCGTATTCAATACGGTCGGTGAAAGCTTGTCTTCAAGCACAGAACGCAGCACTTTCAGTTTGTCGGATTGCGAGATGCGTGGAGCCAGGATAAAGCGTTTCACTTCCTGGTCGTTATGAAGAACTTCGACTACCGCCTTGAGCTCCTCTTCAACCTGAAGCGTAATTCCTTTCTCTACCGCAGCGCTATACAGCGCTTTGGCATAGCGTCCCGCAACTACCGTATCGCGGCTCATGATCTGCCTCCTACCTCTTTGAGGTATTGATCAACAAGCTGCTCCTGTTCGCCGCTCGCGCTTACTTCTTTCTTGATCAGCTTGGAAGCAATCCGTACGGATGCTGTACCAATCTCGCTGCGAAGTTCTTCGACAGCTTTGTTCTTCTCGTTCTCGATATCCCGGACAGCCTCGTCCTTGATGCGAGAAGCTTCGGATTTGGCTTGCTCCAGAATCTTGTCCATTTGTTGATTGCTCGTGATCTGGGATTGCTGGATGATGTTCTGAGCTTCCTGGCGTGCGTTGTTCAACGCCTGCTTTTGCTCTTCCACGTACGCGACCGCCTGCTCTCTGGTCTTCGCCGCTTCGTCCATCTGCTGCATTACCAGCTCACGGCGTTTCTCCATAATCCCGAACAATTTACTGAACGCAAATTTGCTCAGCAGGAAATATAGAATCAAAAACGCAGCGATTGAAAAAACGATATTTGTCCAAACGATATCCACTGAGGTCACTCCCTTCCATTACCGCGTCTTGCGGACGTATACAAAAGTAAGGCGCGGATGGCACTTGCCCTCCCCGCCAAACCGTAGGTACGGTTTATTAAGAAAACATGATCAGGAATGCAATAACTGTTGCGGCCAAAGGAATAACCTCGACGATACCTACACCGATAAACATAGTCGTTTGCAGGGCGTTACGAGCTTCCGGTTGACGAGCGATGGATTCTACCGTTCTACTAACGATCATACCGTTACCAAGACCTGCGCCAAGTGCGCCCAAACCAACCGCGATTGCTGCTGCCAAAAATTCCATTTGTAAATATCCTCCTTTAATTTCGGTTCAAATTGTGTTTAATGATATAACATATCTCCCGCGAAGGTACGATCGGCGGCTGCCGTTTGTCTTCACGACAGCTCATTAATGTGCTTCTTCTTCGTGAATCGTCATCTGCGCGATGTATACCATCGTCAGAATCGTAAAGATAAACGCCTGCAGTGCCCCAACGAAAATACTGAAGCCCTGCCATACAGCCAGAAACGGTATACTGAGAACCCCCAGCTTCAGAATAACAGTAATCAGAACCTCACCCGCGAAAATGTTCGCGTAAAGCCGGATTGCCAAAGCGATAGGCTTGGCCAAGTTCTCAATAATGTTAAGCGGCAAGAAAATTGGAAACGGCTCAACAAAGTGTTTGAAATAATGCTTGCCGTTGAGCTTGATGCCCAGGTAGTTCATTAGTACAAACACAATAAGTGCCAGCCCCGCAGTGACATTGATATCTGCTGTCGGCGATTTGTACCAAAGGATCTCAACGTGGTCACCATGTGCAAGGTTCTTCGTAGCTTCAATCACATGTCCGAATACAGTAACCGGTCCATGTGCCTCAGTCACGACTGAAAACGGCAGTCCGAGCAAGTTGGATACGAAAATGAACAGGATTAAGGTTAGTCCCAAAGAGATATAAGGCTTCCCTTTCTTCAGATCCATCGCACTTCCAATGACTCCCTGTACAAACTCCACAACCCATTCCATAAAGTTCTGAAGTTTGGAAGGATTCTCCACGGATAGATTACGAACCGACAGCATGACCAGAACGAACACTACTGTACAACTGATCAGCAGCATCAGCACGACGGACAAGTCTATCGGAATTCCCCCAAGCATGATTTTCGGCATAGCATGCATAGCATCTCCCCCTTTCTCTTTAATCTGGTTACATTTTTTTCTTGATGCTCAGATATATTCCCGCAGGAATAGCGAGAAGCTGGGGAATAAATAGGCCGGCTATGGTTGCTTCCAGCGAGAAATGCTCGATTTTGACCGAGAACATAGTGACCAAAATGGCGAAGCAAATCCGTGTGACAAAACCAAGATTGAAGGCATTCCCTTCCTTGTTCGCAATACTCTGCGTTACCCGTCTGACCTTAACGGCCAGGTATCGGAAATTTACCAATCCCGCCACCAGCCCCAGAGCCATGCCCAGGGTAACAGTCCGGGTCTCGTGATGAAGAGCCCATCCCATTACCAGTCCTGCCATAAGGACAAGGGTCACTCTGGTGACAGTATTGATCATGGGAGTCATATTATCCATTCTGCTCCCCCAAAAATTTTTTGATTAACAGGACCACATTCACAATCCCCAATATCATACCGGTGATCGTGCCTATAGCCAGCCAATAATTGTGACCGTCCATCAGGTCTCTCAGCCATTTGGCGAGAAAGAAACCTATAATAATGTAAGCGGCTAACAAGGTACCTGCACTTCCAATGACAAGAGCAGTACGTCCAAGGCTTTCCCTGTCTTTTTCCTGTTTCATGGCTACAATCCCAACTAATTTTACTGAATTCTCAGACTCTTTGTCAATTCGTTGAACATTGCTCAAAAACCCTTGAAAACATGAAAATAATCACAGCAAAACGTTCCAAAACCATATAAACCGTACAGTTTCACTGTATGTTGATTTTATTTCATTCAGAATATTAGTTTTAATGATTTTATTTATTTTTTGTGAACATTCTGTGAAACTCTTCCGGACGCTCCTCAACCACTCCAAAATGATGCAAAATCGCATTGACAATTCTCTCGGATGCCTTGCCGTCTCCATATGGATTTGCGGCCTGACTCATGGATTGATAGAGCTCCTGATCAGTTAACAGAGCATGTGTCCGTTGATACACCTTCTCTTCGTCCGTCCCCACAAGCTCCAGTGTTCCGGCCTCGATCCCTTCCGGGCGTTCCGTGGTATCACGTAGCACCAATACAGGTACTCCGAATGAAGGAGCTTCCTCCTGCAGGCCGCCAGAATCGGTCAAAATCAAGTGGGTATGCGGATAGAAATTATGCAGATCTACGACATCTAGTGGATCAATCAGCTTGATTCTCGGGTGTCCGCCGAGGATCTCATGCGCCGGTTCCTTAACTGCTGGACTCGGATGCACAGGATACACAATGGCTACATCTTCGAACTCATCAGCGATTCTTTTTACGGCCCGGAAAATATTACGATGCGGCTCGCCTTGTGATTCTCTGCGGTGCGCCGTCATCAAAATAAGTCTTTTTCCTGACGCAAATTCCAATACAGGATGCTGGTAGTCCGGCTGTACGGTATATTGAAACACATCGGTTACCGTATTGCCTGTGATATAAATACTTGATTCTTTTTTGTTCTCATGTCTCAGATTGCCTGCGGACCAGTCTGTCGGCGCAAAGTGCAAATCGGCCAAAACCCCTGTCAGCTGACGGTTCATCTCCTCGGGATAAGGGGAGAGTTTGTTCCAGGTCCGAAGTCCTGCTTCCACATGACCCACCTGAATTTGTTGCAGGAATGAAGCATAACTGGCCAGGAATGTAGTCAGCGTGTCACCATGTACCAGTACCAGATCAGGCTTGGCCTCACGAAGTACCGGCTCCAATCCTTCCAGCACCCGAATGGTAATCTCGTTCAAGGTTTGGCGGTCTTTCATAACATCCAGATCATAATCCGGTGTAATCTTGAACACCTCAAGCACCTGATCCAACAATTCACGGTGCTGGGCCGTTACACACACGATAGATTCGATATGTTCGGGATGTTTCCCCAGCTCAAGAACCAGGGGTGCCATCTTGATCGCCTCGGGGCGCACTCCGAAAATCGTCATTACTTTAATTTTGGACATATCCCCTACCCACTTTCTCCATAGTTGCAATTGTTTCTAGATAAGCTTCAGTTATAGTATTCGTGATTACTTTGTTCCGTACAGGCGGTCACCAGCATCGCCAAGTCCCGGGATGATGTAACCATGTTCATTCAAATGGTCGTCCAATGCGGCTACATAAATGTCCACATCTGGGTGAGCTTCATGCACAGCAGCAACACCTTCCGGTGCAGCGATCAGGTTCATCATTTTAATTTGGGTACAGCCACGATTCTTCAGTGAAGTAATAGCAGCAATGGCCGAACCGCCAGTAGCCAACATTGGATCAATGACAATCAGTTCGCGCTCCTGCACATCTGTAGGAAGCTTGACGTAATACTCAACAGGCTGCAACGTATCCGGATCGCGGAACAAGCCCACATGACCCACCTTGGCTGCAGGCAGCAGCTTCAATACGCCTTCCAGCATACCAAGTCCAGCACGAAGGATAGGAACCAGTCCCAGCATTCTTCCGGAAATCACCTTGCTTTGTGTCTCAGCAACCGGCGTCTGCACGGTTATTGTCTCCAGTGGAATATCGCGTGTAATCTCGTAAGCCATCAATGTGGCAACTTCATCAACATGCTCTCTGAACTCCTTAGTGTTAGTCCGCACGTCGCGAATAAATGTCAGTTTGTGTTGAATCAAAGGATGATCGCAAATCACCAATTTTCCCATTAACTTGTCCCTCCGGTAATTATAAAGTCTTTAGTCTCAAGCCCTAGTAAGCGCTTTGCACCTGTTCTGTGGCTAAATCTCATCTATTATATCATCACCGCCGCCGCTTTTCACCCTACGACAGAAACTACAACAATACTCTTCGAAAACAGTTCAATTATTACATCATTATCCAGAGGAAGGATTTAAAATGCATCTAATGTCTATTGCAACCTTGTGAAAACGTGCTTTAGTCTGCACAACTTCAGCTTTTTCATACTTTTCACAATTTCATCACGCTTTTTATTGAAAATTCCATGAACTTTCATGATTGATTTCAATACATTTCAATCCATAATCAATCTTCCAGTTGTGAACATTATGCAACAAAAAAACCTCCGTAGAGCCGGAATCCCGGCCCACGGAGGCAGAAAGGCAGTACAAATACTGAAATTATTATACAGATTAGTATTTCAATTCAGGGTACAGCGGGTATTGATCTGTCAGCTCAGCCACTTGGCGGCCAGCCTCAGTCAAGATCGCTTCATCCTTCGGATTCTTGAGCACATTCGCAATGATCCGGCCAATAACACTCATCGCTTTCTCATCCATGCCACGAGAAGTAACCGCAGGAGTACCCAGACGGATACCGCTAGTTACAAATGGACTAGTTGGGTCGAACGGAATAGCATTCTTGTTCACGGTAATACCAATGGAATCCAGTACCTTTTCCGCTTCTTTACCGGTAATACCCAAGTTGCGGGTATCAATCAGCATCAAGTGGTTGTCTGTTCCACCAGAGATAATGTTAATGCCTTCACCAAGCAATGTCTCGGACAATACCTTAGCATTCTTGATAACATTTTCGGCATAAGTCTTGAAGGATGGCTGCAATGCTTCACCGAAGGCAACCGCCTTGGAAGCAATCACATGCATCAGTGGTCCACCTTGCGTGCCTGGGAATACAGCTTTATCAATTGCAGCTGCCCAAGGTTGTTTACAGATGATCAAGCCACCGCGTGGTCCACGCAGCGTTTTGTGTGTTGTAGTTGTTACAAAGTGAGCATGTGGAACTGGGTTCGGGTGCAAACCTGCAGCAACCAGACCTGCGATGTGAGCCATGTCTACCATGAACAATGCGCCAACATCATTGGCAATAGCAGCGAGTTTTTCAAAATCAATGGTACGCGGATAAGCACTTGCACCAGCTACGATCAATTTAGGACGGTGTTTGAAAGCGGCTTTGCGCACTTCATCATAGTCAATAAGGAAAGTATCCTCTTGCACACCGTAAGCAACGAAGTTATAAAGCAAGCCGGAAGCATTAACCGGGCTACCGTGTGTCAAGTGACCACCATGAGCCAGGTTCATACCAAGTACAGTGTCACCAGGCTTCAGGGCTGCCAAATAAACGGCCATATTCGCTTGTGCACCAGAGTGCGGTTGTACATTGACATGCTCTGCACCAAACAGTTGCTTAGCACGGTCGCGAGCCAGATCTTCGACGATGTCTACATCTTCACAACCACCATAAAAACGCTTGCCCGGGTAGCCTTCAGCATATTTGTTGGTAAGCACCGAACCCATAGCTTCAATAACAGCTTCGCTGACGATATTCTCAGAGGCAATAAGCTCAATATTCGCGCGCTGACGTTTCAGCTCCAATCCCATCGCTTCCAGTACTGCCGGGTCACTCTTACGCAATTGTTCCATGTTCTTATTTCCTCCCTAGTATTGTGTTTATGTTGTGTTTAGTGAAAACCATTAAGTTATTCGCAGAGCGGGGTTCCGCTTTGCTCCTGTGTCCGGTAGACGGCACGTTCGCCGCCGATCAAGGCAGGTCTGCTCCATGCAGCGTTCACTCTAGCTTCTCCAATGTAACGCAGGCTAGGACGGAAAGGCACGGCCACACGTCGTAAATGCATGCCGATCAGCGTCTCCCCGATATCAATACCAGCATGAGCCTGTACGGTTTCTGCCAGCACAGGGTCTTTCATGGAGCGATAGGCAGCAGCAGCCATCGAACCTCCTGCGACGGGAATCGGCACAGCTGCAACCTCCTGTAACCCTAACCGATCCAGCAAAGAGCGCTCCATCACCAAGGCACGATTCAAATGCTCACAGCATTGATACACCGGATGGAATCCGAGTTCATCAGCTACCTCAGTAATGCCAGCAAGCAATTGCTCTGCCACAGCCAGCGCTCCGCCAGTCCCGATCCGGGCACCGGCTACCTCGCTGGTGCTAGCTCCAACTACAAGAATCTTGCCGGGACCCAGCTTCCCTGCCGTAGCAAGCTCTCGAACCACAGTGGCAGTAGCCTCAGAGAGCAAGCGTGCATTGTCTGAAGAATGATCTTCTTCCCCGACAGATCCTGCAGGGTTAACCGCGCGCTCTTCCCAAGAATTGTTCTGCTTCATTTCATCCATTGCCCTACCTCCTAAAATGTTATGACGATACCTCATCATCACCACTTTCGCTTCAGGGACAGATACGGCTGTACCTCTCCAGGAAGCGAAAGTCCAAGACTTTCGGAGGCTGGCAGATACTCTTATTACGCTATAAACCACCCATATCTGTAAGTAAGAAATATAAGGATACATATCTAATAGTCAGATAATTCCATCTATTTCAAACAAAAAAGAGCAGTCCGCAGGTAGCTGCGGATTTGCTCTTTTGCCCAGGCGACCGGCCGTTTATTCCGATGCTCCATCGTGGTTTGATCCACAGTTGTCGCCAGTTACATCGGAACCGATATTTCTTACATCTTAAAGCAAAGAGAGCCGAAAATCAACCTTCTTTACAAACGTCTTACAGACTGTAGCTTATCCAGCAGGCTATGCAGCGCCTTGCGGATCTCGGCAGCTGTTAGCTCATAATCATCACGACTGCCACCAAAGGGATCAGAAATATCAAAGCTCGGAATGCGTTGACGAATCTCGATGATCCGCTGCAGTGCGGCAGCATCCGGTTCCCCTCCAAGAGCAATGGACATTTCTGCTTCTGCATAGAGGCTATCCAGCTCCTCGATATCTTCAGTGACTGACGCTTCATCATGTACATATTCTTTCAGCGTATATGTCTTCGTCACGGCATCTGGAAAATATTGCAGTAAATGCCGCTTGTGACTACCTGTCAGTGTTAACACAAGATCCGCCCAGGCTACTTGTTGACCTGTAAGCTGAGAGGACTGCATGAGATCAAGCACACCCTCATCCCGCAGTATCGCCGCAGCATGTCTGGATATGGATGAGCCTGAAATGGCGGATACTCCTGCAGACCGCACCTCCAGCTCCACTCCGCGCGCCTTGGCATACTTCCGCAGAAGCCCTTCTGCCATAGGACTGCGGCAGGTATTGCCGGTGCAGACGAATAAAATATGCAGCATGTTTATCCACCTCCCAATAAATATTTAAATTCATTCCGCCATAGTTTTCAGTACCGTTCAAATCACTTGATTGGGCAAAAACTATGGGCAGAAGACATAATTAGTTAGAATACTTCCGGTGCCGTTATTGTATCAGAAGATGAACAGCAAGCCAAACCCCAATAGGATCGCCCCGCCAATCGCCTCGCCGTACGTACCAAGCCCACGACTGACATGCCGCCCCAGCAGCAAACCTGTAATCGACATTAGCCCGCCGCAAATGCCAAAAGCCAGTATAGTCAGTAGAATACTGTCCACGAACATCCCTAAAGATACACCTACCGAAAAAGAATCTACGCTGACACTGAGCGAGATCAACAGCATCCCCCAAAAGGTGCGATGATCCCAAACCCTGGGACTGTCATCGCCCGAGCGAAAGGAATTAAAGATCATATGCCCGCCCAGAAGGAGCAGCAACCCTCCGGCAGCATAGGTGGTAACCTGTCCCAATAAATTTCCGACGTAGCTCCCTGTCACTAGACCGAGCAAAGGCATAAGCACATGAAAGAAAGCAATAAGCAGGCTGAGCTGCAGGATATGCAGCAGGCGGATACCTTTCATTCCGATCCCTACTCCGAGGGAGAAAGCATCCATTCCCAGCGCAATTGCCATAATGGCAATCGTTACAACCTGTCCCCAACCGGCATATACCTCTCCTAAGCCCATGGCCATACCCCCAAAATCGCAAATGTCTTGTACAACCACAATATGCGGACAAGAAGGTAAACATGACAACAGGGAAAAAGGGCATGGGCACTGGGCGGGAGATTACTCGACCGCGATCACAGTTCCGCCGGCGGCTTTCATAAGCCGGTTCATAATGGCAGCGCCGAGGCCGGTTTCCGGACAAGCCTCGGCCAGAATGTAGGTCGCTCCCGCCTCATCGAAGCGCCGCAGCGCGGCATATAGGGAGCGGGCTCCTTCCTCCGGCGAGTGAATCGAGCCGAGGGACACCACGCAGGCAGCAGGAGAGGCGGGATAGAAAGCGGCATGCTCCTCGAAGCGGAGCAGCCCCGTGATCCCGCCGTCAGTCTGCGCCGCCTGCAGCAGCTCTGCCGCAGTCTTCGCCACGGCTTGCGGCGAAGACCCGCGCACAACGCCGAGCCAGCCGCGCGGCGCGTAGTGCGTGTACTTCATGCCCGGCGCACGCGGAGCCGGGCCATTGTCTTCGCCCGCGCTGTCGCCAGCGGGCAGGCCCGCAGCCGAGACCGCAGGCGCAGCTGCGGTTTCGGCTGCATGGGCGGGCGCGGTATCTACAGCGCCCGCTCCAGCCACCGCCGCCAGCTGCTCGGCGGTGATTCCGCCGGGACGTAGCACGGCCACCGTGCCTTCCGGCAGGACCTGTACCACCGTCGATTCCAGTCCGACGCCGGCGGCACCGCCATCGACGACAGCGTCGATGAATCCGCTCAAGTCTTCCATAACATGTGAGGCGAGCGTCGGACTCGGGCGGCCCGAACGATTGGCGCTAGGCGCAGCTACCGGACAGCCGGCCTCACGCAGCAGTGAAAGTGCCACTGGATGACTAGGGATACGAATGCCGACAGTATCCAGTCCCGCTGTCACTCTCGGGGACAATACGCCAGGCCGAACGGGAAGCACAAGCGTTAACGGGCCAGGCCAGAAGGCTTCCATCAACGCTGTCGCGGTTGGATGAACCTCCTCCACCAATTCATCCAGCGCCTTCTGATCCGCGATATGCACAATGAGCGGATTGTCGGATGGGCGTCCTTTTGCCGCGAACACCGCCTCAACCGCTGCCGTATTCCGGGCGTCAGCCCCGAGGCCGTACACAGTTTCCGTAGGAAACGCTACGGTTCCTCCTTCCCGGAGAAGCGCTGCTGCTGCGGTAATTGCAGCATGGTTTGCTTCTTCTTCTATAAGCGAAGCCCCAGTTGCAGAAATCGTGGCATGATCTTCTTCTTTTTCTATTAGCGAAACCTCTGTCGTCTCATTCAGCAGATGAAGCTTCCAGTACTTAGTGTCCTTTATATTTCCTGTCTGCCGTGGAAGGGCAAACTTGGTCTCGATGTTCTTTTCCATACATATCACAAGCTTTCCAAAGAGTAGAGTAATGATTACAAGCAGAGCATTTTCGTATAAAAACAGGCAAAATCACGCTGCTTTTGAACTTTTAAAAAACGACCCCACCCTGTGGAGCCGCGACGCTCAGCTTTTAAAATACTACCATATCCGCCCTCAGGACCACAATCCACTGATCCAGTTCCACAGGTTTTGCAGCAGCTCCCAAACGAAGAATTTCACCGCAGGCGTTTCTCCTGACTCGCCATTCTGATCTGTAGTCGATTTGTCTCCTTGCGCAGCCTTTTCACCCAGAGCTTTGTTGATAGCCTTACCTTCCGCTCCGGCAGCAGATACAGTCTTCACCTTGGCAGCCGCAGGTGCTGCGGCATCCCCGGACCCGGCATCTATGAAGCAGAGAGGTGGAAACAGGACACACCACCAGTTTTGCCCCTTGCCCGCGCCCAGTGTAATTCGTAAGGCTTCATAGTCACCAGCCGGATACACCTTGCCACCGTACATTTTGGTAGGGAACGGAACCACGCCGAGCTCCACATTATATGAATAATCGATGCCCCGCTGCTCTAGTTCTTGACCGACCAAAGTGTTCAGCTCAGGCAGATGCCGACGGATTAAGACCCGGGCCTGCTCCAGACTTTGTGGGTCCTCAAGTCCAGACACCCATTGGTTCATTTGGGCTACCACCGCATCACGAATTTGACGTTTAACAAGCTGATCCTGGGTTCCATCCGAGTTGGCCAGAATCCGCAGGCGGATCGACTCCGTAGGAATGGACGACTCAGCTACGGCCGCATCCGTTTTCTGTCCTTCCCACATCATGAGAATCACCATAAAAAAACAAATTAAAATGGCAGTATACTTAAAGGTAACACGCAATGAATCTCCTTTATGACCTGGATTGCTATTCATATCGGCCCGCCCCTCTCTCTTAACCTCTCATATTCGTCAGTATGTCCAAGAGAGAGAGAAGCCAAACCTAGTAATCTATCAAATTAAACCTTTAGCATTCGGGAATTGGCCAAGCCAGCCGAAGGCACAGGTAAATCGGGCTGGGCCTCGCCTCCGTGCAGATGTACGCTCATTACAATGCCCATAGCAGCCATGTTGATGAGCACTGAAGTTCCGCCATAACTGATGAAAGGGAGTGTAATCCCGGTGAGCGGCATCAATCCGATGAACGCCCCGATATTTTCAAGAATCTGATATAGCAACATAGCTGCAACGCCAATTATCAGGAATGTACCACTTCGTTCCCGGCACTCCAGCGCAATCACAATCATTCGATGGATGAGAATAAAGAAGAGCAGCAGGACAAACGCAGAACCCAAGAAACCAAATTCTTCAGCGATCTGTACAAAGATAGCGTCCGAGTACGTATAAGGTACCCGTCCGGCCTGTACAGAGTCCCCGTTCATATAGCCTTCCCCGCCCATACCGCCGGAAGCGATAGCAATTTTAGCATTCTTGGTATGATAACTTGCATCTGCCGTGGCCAAATCCGGGACAAGCCAGGGGTCCAGACGTGCAATCAGATGCTTTCTACCAATCGTCTCTCCGAGGAATTGCACGGCTTGATCATGATAGTGAATATAGCCCAGCGCGAGACCGACTCCAGTAACGCCGATCAGGAGCAGGCCGATCAGTGCATGTGTGAATTTGATATTTCCGATCCATACCAGACCAAGCATTATTACAATATAACTGAGCGCATTTCCCAAATCATTCTGCACAAGCACTAATACAAAAGGGATCAGCGTCAGTAGGCCAATGGGTATGACCCCTCTCCAGAAAGTCAGAACAGCCCCTTGCTTGCGCAACAGGAATGAGGCCAGAAACAGAATAAGAACGAGTTTAAAAAGTTCGGCCGGTTGCAATGTTAGCTGCCCCAGCTTCAACCAGCCCTGCGCACCGTTTTGTTCTTTGCCGATGAAGATGACCAGTACCAATAGTCCAAGGCCCAAGGCATAAATGTATTTCCCATAGCGGATAAACAATTTGTAATCCACAAAGGCAAGCAAGATAAAAGCCATAAACCCCAAGAGATCATACTTGAGCATCTGGAGGTGAAAACCATCCAGTTTCAAGGGGCTTATCCTCCCGACTGTAACGCTGTATATCGAAAATATACTGATGCTCATCAGCATAATTAGCACAACAACGATCACAGGGTCCACTCTCTTCAATTTTTCCAGCATGGTTCAATCTGCCCCTTATCCTCGTTCATTTTCAGCACTTTTCTAGCAATGTCGTGCTATGGCTAACTTACTTCATATGAAGAGCTCACTATCCACTTCAAGGCGCTGTTGTCACTATGGTGAATGCCCGGACCACCGGTCGAATTGCCCACAGATTTTCTCTTATACCATACTTCTACTCTTTCAAAGCCCCTGCATCCCCCGACAGATCATTCGCCTTCATGCGATAAATCCACCTAACGATCTCCGGAGTGTAATTAGCGGCAATTCTGTACCTTAAATCTTCCCGAATACCCTGTACAGCGTGCTTTTCCGAAAAATAAGATGCAAAAATGCCGTTAGTTGGGGAGGCAAACTAGTTTTACTGTAAAGAAGAGTAGCTCGTATATTTATTGTAAATGCCCGCTCTGAATTATACAAATTTATACATCACATCACTTTGAAGCCCACTAACCCTTCACACAACGCAAAAAAAACCGCCAGGCACTATCTTTTCAGACAGTTCCAGCGGTTTAGCAGATGTAATGTTACTTATAAAGCTATGCCTGCTTCGCAGGTGCTTGATAGTTATTGCTCGGATTAGGAAAATCCTCTTCTACTTCTTGTCCGTGCAAGCGTACGCTCATGACAAGACCGATGCTGGCCATGTTGATGAGCAGGGAGGTTCCCCCAAAGCTGATGAACGGCAGCGTGATTCCCGTTAACGGCATCAGGCCGATGAAGGCCCCGATATTCTCAAAGATTTGATAGAGCATCATGGCGACAATTCCGACGATCAGGAATGGCCCTCCCCTATCCCTGCTTTCCAGGGCTATCAATATCATTCGATGGATGAGAATAAAATATAGCAGCAATACCAGCGCGGAACCCACGAAGCCAAATTCCTCGGCAATCTGCACAAAGATGGAGTCAGAATAGGTGTATGGTACACGATCCGTCTGCACGGAACTACCGTTCATGTATCCTTCACCGCTCATCCCACCAGAAGCAATAGCCAGTTTGGCATTCTTCGTATGGTAGCTCGCTTTGGGCGTGGCCTTATCAGGCACAAGCCATGGATCAAAACGTTCGATCCAGTGGGATCGACCAATATCTGTAAGAAAGACTTTAATATCGTCGTGATAATGGATGTAGCTCATAATCCCAGCAACCGCGGAGCTCCCAATAACGATCAGTCCAATCAGCGCATGAGTAAACTTGATATTTCCGATCCAGAGCATCCCGACCAGAATGACAAGATAAGCCAATGCATTACCTAAGTCATTTTGTGTCATGACAATTAGAAAGGGGACTAGCGTAAGCACAGCCAGCGGTATGACATCACGCCAGAACGATAACTTGTTCTTATTCTTTCGCACCAGCACAGATGCCAGAAAAAGAATGAGCACGAGTTTGAACAACTCGGCAGGCTGAAGACTCATGCCGCCTGGCAGCGACAACCAGCCCTGCGCATTATTTTTGGTCTCGCCCATGAAGCTGACAAGCACCAGTAAGCCAATACCGCCGAGGTATACGTATAAGGCGTACTTCACTAATATTCTATAGTCCAGAAAAGTGATTCCGGTCAGCGCAATAAAGCCGATCACATAATACTTCAGCATCTGGATATGGTGTCCGTCCAGCTTTTCTCTCCCATGAGTTACACTGTATATGGCTGAAATACTGACGCACATCAAGATCAACAGAACGACTATGACGACGCCATCGATTTTTTTAATCTTCTGAAGCATGTTCTGCCTCCTTGCTCTCTACTGGCTTTCGGGTACTCATCATGTACTGAACAGCCGCCATTGTCTATTGTAAGGGACGGCTCACTTAAAATACAAATCCTTTGCAGCCAGCGGTCGCCATTGTACTTATAACAACGGCTCCCGAGCTATCTTCTTAGTCCCAGCACATGACGGGGAATCCCGGCGAGATCATCAACGGTGATGATCTCGTTCCAGTGACCCGCAGCTTTCAGGAGCGCGGCCACCTGCTCAGCCTGGCCGAAGCCAAGCTCAAAGCCAATCAGGCGCGGCGGAGCCGGGAGCAGCGGGAGCTGCTCCATCATGCGGCGGTACGGGTCCAGACCGTCCGCGCCGCCGTCGAGCGCCGTGCGCGGCTCATGGTCGCGTACCTCGCGCTGCAGCCCGGCGATGTCACCGCCGGGAATATACGGCGGGTTGGAGACGAGAATATCCGTCTCCATTCCCGCGAACGGCTCGAGCAAGTCGCCGAGCCGCAAGTCCACGGCCGTGCCGTGCCGCTGCGCGTTGCGCCCGGCCACGGCCAGTGCCGCCGGCGAGATGTCGCCGGCGCAGACCACCCACGCCGGCGCTTCCGCCGCCAGCGTGACAGAGATCGCTCCGCTGCCGGCGCCGATATCGACGGCGGTCAGCGGACGTGCGGCGCCTTTGGCTGCGCCGCCGCTTTCTTGCGCGGCTCCACCCGCCGCGCTGCCCTTGTGCGCCGCTGCGCCCGGCGCAGCAGCCGGCCATAGCTCTCCGGCGTACCGCAGGATCGCTTCCACGAGCAGTTCCGTCTCCGGCCGGGGAATCAGCACCGCGGGTGTCACTTCAAAAGCCCGGCCGTAAAATTCCTGCTCGCCAATGATATACTGCACCGGCTCACCGGATGCACGGCGGGTCACCCCGGTCTCCCAGGCTTCCCGGATATCCGCTGGAAAAGCATCCGCCAGCGCCATATAATACGCCGCGCCGGACAAGCCCAGCACATGCTCCAGCAGTAGCTGGGCACTGCGCTGCGGTTCGTTGCAGCCGCTGCGGCTCAAAAAAGAAGAAGCCTCCGCAAAGGCTTCCCGGATGCTTTGCACGCGAGGCATGACATATACGTCGTGTTTCAAAGCATTATTCTCCTTTTTCCATCAATTCTGTCTGTTCTGCCAGCGACAGTGCCGAGATGATGTCTGTGATCTCCCCGTTCATGACTTGCTCCAAACGGTGCAGCGTCAAGCCGATCCGGTGATCAGTAACCCGGCTTTGCGGGAAGTTGTACGTACGAATCCGCTCACTGCGGTCGCCGGTACCAACTTTACTTTTGCGCTCCCCAGCATACTTCGCTTCTTCTTCCTGACGCTTCATGTCAGAGATACGAGCACGAAGAACCTGTAGCGCCTTCTCCTTATTGGAGTTCTGCGATTTACCGTCCTGACAGGTAGCCACGATGCCTGTAGGCACGTGAGTCACGCGCACTGCAGACTTCGTTGTATTAACGGACTGACCGCCTGCTCCACTGGAACAGAAGGTGTCCACACGGATGTCCTTGTCATGGATTTCAATTTCAAAATCCTCAGCTTCCGGCATTACGGCCACCGTCGAAGTAGACGTATGAATACGTCCTCCGGATTCTGTGGTTGGAATACGCTGTACGCGGTGTGCGCCACTTTCGTATTTCATTTTGCTGTAAGCACCCCGGCCGTTAATTAGGAAGATAACTTCCTTGAATCCGCCAAGGTCGTTCGCGCTAACATCCATCAGTTCAATACGCCAGCCTTGTGCATCAGCATAACGCGTGTACATACGGTAAAGGTCAGACGCAAACAGCGCCGCTTCATCTCCGCCGGCAGCGCCGCGGATTTCCACGATTACGTTCTTATCATCATTAGGATCTTTAGGCAGCAACAGAATACGGATTTTCTCCTCCAGATCACTCTGGCGCGAGGATAGGTCATCGATCTCCATCTTGACCATTTCCTTCATCTCATCGTCCAGCTTCTCAGCCTGCATCATTCTCGCGGCTTCCAGCTCTTCCATTACATTTTTATATTCAGCATAGGCCTCATAAGCGGGCTGCAGATCAGATTGTTCTTTGGAATAATCCCTCAGTTTCTTACTGTCGTTTGCAACATCCGGATCACAAAGCAGTTCACTGAGTTTCTCATAGCGGTCCGCCAAGGATTGCAATCGGTCCAACAAGGGAATTCACCTCTCCTGATTCAAAGTTCAATATCTTTTAAGCGAAATAAATGTCGGTAAACTAAAGATATACACGACTTTATATTATACCACCGTTCCTCGCAATTGGCTACACTTCACTTCGCTGGGAATCGGCATGATCACAGGATATTTTCTATATAAAAAGGGGACAGCCAGGAAAACCACTACCTCCAAGCTGTCCTTTATTATAAATAGGCCTTTGCTTCCTTATACGTTGAAGCGGAAGTGCATAACGTCCCCATCCTGCACCAGATATTCCTTACCTTCTAGACGAAGCTGTCCGCGTTCCTTAGCACCGTTCATCGATCCGGCAGCTACGAGATCATCATAAGCTACAACCTCGGCACGAATAAAGCCGCGTTCGAAGTCTGTGTGGATTACTCCTGCTGCGCCAGGCGCTTTAGTTCCCTTACGGATAGTCCAAGCACGAACCTCCTGAACGCCCGCTGTGAAGTACGTGTACAGACCCAGCAAACGGTAAGCGGCTTTGATCAGACGGTTCAGCCCGGATTCTTCCAGACCTAGCTCCTCTAGGAACATCGCCTTGTCCTCGCCTTCGAGCTCGGCAATTTCCGCTTCCACCTTAGCACTGATCGGCACAACCTCCGCATTCTCGGAAGCAGCAAAATCACGCACCTGCTGTACGTATGGATTGCTATCCGCACTCGCTACTTCTTCTTCACTGACATTGGCCGCATATAATACCGGCTTCTGTGTCAACAGGTGAAGGTCGCGGATAATCAGACGCTCGTCCTCAGTCAATTCTACGCTGCGGACAGGCTTATCGTCATACAGGGCTTCCTTGATACGCTCCAGCAGTTCAACTTCCTGCACAACTTTCTTGTCTCCGCCCTTAAGGTTCTTGCGTGCACGCTCGATACGCTTATCCACGCTCTCCAGATCGGCAAGAATCAGCTCCAGATTAATGGTCTGAATATCGCTGATCGGATTCACCTTGCCGTCGACATGCGTAACGTTCTCATCTTCAAAGCAGCGTACGACATGAACAATCGCATCCACTTCACGGATGTGAGCCAGGAACTTGTTACCAAGCCCTTCGCCTTTACTCGCACCGCGCACGAGACCTGCAATATCGACAAATTCAAACGCGGTCGGAACCGTTTTGTTCGGCTGAACCAGCTCAGTCAGCTTGTCCAGACGCTCATCCGGGACTTCCACCACGCCAACGTTCGGGTCAATGGTACAGAATGGGTAGTTCGCGGATTCTGCACCCGCTTGTGTGATCGCATTAAACAATGTGGATTTCCCTACGTTAGGAAGCCCGACGATTCCTGCTTTCAAAGCCATTTATATGACAACTCCTATTTTCAGTTGATTTTGGAACAGATCTCCGATAAGTCGTACGATCTAAACCATTATATATTAGAACAAATGGTCCAGCAACACTGGATCTCAAGGGAAAGAGCGTTTGATCATTCAACTGGAGGCCGCAAGCTCCAAGGCCTTCTTAATCGCAGGTTGTTTCAGCAACGGTTTGGACGTATCCGGGTCGACCTCTACATCCGGTGTAGTCTTCACTTCCTCGTTGCAGCTGCCATCCGAACTAAGACCCATTTGAAAGGAGAATCTGAACACAAATCCGCTGTTCGGCAGAGCTACCAATAGAGGGTCTATTCCGAGCCCGTCTCCGCCCGTTCTACCGCCAATAATCGTAGCAAAGTCGGTTCCTTTGGCGAATGCCGCAAAGCCTTCCGAAGCAGAAAATACAAAGTTGTCCACAAGCAAATAAATATCCCCTTTAAAACCAACAGGATTCACTGGCTCAAAAACATTTGTTTCTTTCGTATAGGATTTGAACAGAGTAGTAGCTTCAGGCGGCAGAGCGGGCAGATGTTCATTCTCAATATTAGCGATGGGTTCCAACGACAATATTCCCCGAGCATTTAAAAATTCGTCAGCAAAAGTTCCGCCTCTATACAAATAGTACGTATTGTAGGTAATAGGTTCTTGGATAAGCAAAGGTACTATGTAATTGCTCCAGTAACTGCTGTTGCCTCCCCCATTACCTCTGATATCTATAATCAAGCTATCGTAGTCTTTTACCTGTGTCAAAAAGTTACGGATCTCGGTAGCATCACACTTCATGAACTTGGTGTCAAAACTGCGGATTCCCAAGTAAGCAGCTTCATTCTCCTGGATCATTAGTTTTTTTATATTGCCTGTCCCACAGCCGTTTGCTCCGCTTTGATCAGTAGCGTTGTTGACACTATCACCTTGTTCGTTAGAGCGTTGCTGCTCAGCTGCAGGAGACTGCCCATAGCGGGACAGAACTTTCGGCTGCTTTAGCACCTCGGCCCAAGGACCGCTACCGTAAATTTGAGGAGAAGTATAAATGCTAAACAGTTGATTGTAAAATGCTCGATCCAGCAGCCCAGTGTGTCCGTTATTCAGCTGCATAAGGGTGATATTCATTTCTTTATAGAACTCCTCATCCGTTGCGGTTGCCTCGATCTGACTCCGGTATTTGTCCTTATCAGCCAACCAATCCTTACCATGCAGCCTTTTGTTCACCTCAAAGAAAGGGTAGTTCTCCTCCATAATGGTCCACATGTATTCAAAATCCTCCAGCTTTTCCTTCATAGTCAAAGAGATTGCTGAATGGGGAGACGTAGCTGAAGTTAGAGTTTGCATATTCTTGGTCGTGGCAGGGACTGTAGCTCTGTTGGAGGTGAAATTGCCACCTCTGCTGCAGCCAACGAGAGTCAGGGCTGTCATAACTATAAAGATCACCCATTTGATAAATGATTTCAATATTGGTCTCCCCTTTCTGCAATAAATTGCTGGACCTGCCGTTTGAACTCGCTATTCATATCATATTTTCCTTTTAGTGCTAATTCAAAGATATATCTCACACTTACATTCCTTCTCTCTCCAACGCAAAAAAGACCTCTCCCGAGGTCTTATCTGATCAGCATAACACATCATGCTTCATTTATGGATTGGCCGCGTAATTATGAACGGTCCTCTTCTAACTTCAGTTCTTTGGACATGGAGATATCCGTAATGATGTATCCCATTTTCTTGTACAGTTCAAACGCCCGAGTATTCTGGCCGAAGACATGCAGACCGATCTTGGTGACTCCCATCTTGCTTGCTTCTTCATCCAGTGCCTGCATAGTCAGTTTGCCGTAGCCTTTGCCCTGATAGGGCTCAAAGATGTAAATATCATAGATGAAGGCTTCCCGCCCGCCGCGACCTTCGGTCACATTGAACCAGATATACCCGATTGACTCCTCAACGTCCTCATGCACTACCGAATAAAGATATGCACCTTCTGTATGTAGTCCGCTTGGCAGAAAGCGGGTGATCGCTTCCTGTGACAGCTTAAGGGCATTATCCGGGTCCCAAGCTCCTGATTTCACCTTCTCAGCAGCATATTCCCTGGTAGATTGGCTTAAAAAGAATTGAAAGGTCGACTCGTCCATTTGAAGAAGTTTGATCATATCATTATTCCTTCCCAAAATCAGTATTCTTGGTCACAGCCTATTTTCTCAGCAAGCGGGGCGTACTTCGTAGCTTGTGTAGATCAGGTGCGCCAATACCGAACATTGCAGTGCGCAGCTCCAGCTCCACCTGAGCCAGTGCATTGTCCAGCACGGTCTCCGACTCTACAGCAGGGCCAAGCAGGTTGCGGCCAAAGCCTGCTAGATCAGCGCCCAGCGCCAGCGCCTTGGCTGCATCCACACCGTGCCTTAGTCCACCGCTGCCAATCAAGGCGCCTTGGGGAGCGGCAGCCCGGACATCGGCGATACTTTCAGCCGTAGGAATGCCCCAATCGGCAAAAGCTTCCGCCGCGGCCCGCCGCACAGGATCGATGCTACGGAACTTCTCGACCTGACTCCAGGAGGTTCCGCCAGCTCCCGCCACATCGATGAAGGCCGCCCCGGCATTGTACAACCGGACTGCAGTTTCGCCATCGATGCCCCAGCCCACCTCTTTGATGCCAAGCGGTACCCCAAGGTCCCGGCAGAGCCTCTCAATCTTCGGCAGCAGCCCAGCGAACCCGGTGTTTCCTTCCGGCTGGAATACCTCCTGAAGGCCGTTCAAGTGCAATACCAGCCAATCGGCTCCGGCAATCTCCACGGCCCGCCGGCATTCATCCACACCAAACCCGTACGATAACTGCACAGCTCCAATATTAGCAATGACCGGAATGCCAGGTGCCTTGTCCCGTACACGGAAGGTCGACGCCAGCTCGGAACGTTCCACAGCGGCCCGGACCGATCCTACGCCAAGGCACCAGCCACGCCGCTCGGCCGCTTCAGCCAGCCGGTCATTGATGGCGCCGGTAGCAGCGCTGCCCCCGGTCATGGAGCTGATCAGCAGCGGGGTGCGCAGCTTTTTGCCCAGAAATACAGTGTCCAGAGAAATGTCTTCAAAATTAAGCTCGGGAAGGGCATTATGCCGGAAGCGGTAATCATCAAAACCTGTCGTAATTCCATTCCCTCCGACCTCTTCATTGAGGCAAAGGCGTACATGTTCGATTTTACGTTCTCCTGTTGTGGATGACGGCAGCAAAGACTCAGAGGCCCGAGCATTTAATGTCTGCGGCTCTCTTGATCGGTTGTTACCTGACCTGTCATCCCTCCCGGTCGGCATATTCTGTGGTGTATGATTCATTCGGTCTTCCTCCGTTCCCGGCCCTCTATTCTACCTCTGCAGAAGAGTAGCCATCCTCTCCTTAGTCGGTTCATTTTGGCAATATGCTTCATTATAACACAACTTCTCAAAGGAACTTACAATGCCATCCATCTCTCTCTGAAAGCTTAGGTTCTGCTGGCAATGTGTTCGCCCACCAGCCGCCCTGACAGTGAAACTACAGGCGTCCCGCCTCCGGGATGCGTCGTGCCTCCCACATACCATAACCCTTGCACATCCGGGGAACGGTTACCTGGTCTTAGAAAGGTCTGACGTGCGGAATTGGAAGAAATCCCATAAATCGCTCCCCTGTGCGCAAGTGTATCTCTCTCGATATCCTGTGGCGTGTAATGGAGCAATACTTCCGACTGACTCAGACCGGCAATGCCGTGTCCTGCAAGTGTATTGAAGATGCGTTCCCGGTATGACAACGATTCCTCTTCCCAGACACAGGCATCATTCATATAAGGCGCATTGGCCAAGATAAACAGGTTGCTCCCTCCTGCAGGCGCCATCCCCGTCTCCGAATAACCGGAATGGCAGACGTAAACGGCAGGATTCTGCGGTGGACGCTTCTCATCAAAGATCGCCTGAAATTCCAATTCATACTGTTCGGGAAAAAATACTGTATGGTGCCGCAGCACATCGTATTGTCGGGATACCCCGGCAAGTGTCACAAAGCCCGATAGGGATGGCTCGTACCCGGCTATGTTTCGATCGTTCATGTGCGGACGACTGACTTCCGGCAGCAGCAGCCGGTTCATGCTGAGTACATCGCCGCCGACAATAACTGTCGATGCCGGATAAAAGCCGGAAGAAGTCTCAATCCCCTTCACGACTCCGTTCAAGACTGATAAGTCAGTGGCTTCAGTGCCTGTAATGATCTCCACTCCCAACCGCTCGGAAAGAGCAAGAAGTCCTTCTATCAGCTGATAGGTGCCGCCTCGCACGCCATACACGCCCTTCTGCCCCTCCAAATAAGCCAGCATTGCGAAAATTGCAGGAGAACGGTAGGGAGAAGAGCCTACATAAGTAGCATAACGCCCCAACATCGCAAGGGTATGGGGATGGCTGAAATAACGCAACAGCAGCTTCTGCAGCGTGAGGAACGGCTTTACACGCAGCAGACCCTTGATCAGGGAGGGGGACATTTTATCCCGCCAGGAGAGGAGAAGACGGTTCAGAAACTCCTTTTCGCTCAGTCTGAACATAACGGCTGCTTCCTCCAGAAAATCGCTATAGCGTGCGGCATCCCGAGGACTGTATGCAGCAATCTGCGCCTTCATAAACTCGATATCCCTGGAGAAATCCACAACTGTTCCGTCATAAAAAACATTTCGTGTGCGTGGCTCTAATTCATACAGTTGGACGTAGTTTTCCATGTCCACACCTGCCAATTTATATAGGGAGCGGAATACACCTGGCATCGTAATCGTACTTGGCCCCCGGTCAAACGTGTACCCGTCCGATTCAATACGTTGCAGCTTGCCACCAGGCCGATCCTGCCGCTCAAGCACCTTAACTTCCCAACCCTTGGACGCTAACGTTATGGCACATGATAAACCGCCAAAGCCCGCGCCAAGAATGACAGCTTTCCGTTTCATGGATAACGCCTCCCTTTCCATTCATATCCTCGGCCCGGCAAACCTCCCCGCCAAGAGGCGATAGAGATGCCTACCAGACAGAGAATACTCACCGGCATCAGGAGACACAACCAAGACGGCTGCTTGCCGGAGCCATCACTGACTCCCTTGATCGCCATCCCTGTCATCATACCTCCCGCAGACCATAACATTGCCGTTCCGTATCCTTCAGCAATTGCGAAAACAAGCATCACGGGCGGCATTACATATAACAAGATGTAAAATACCAGGATTGCCAGAAGCAGCAATGGGCGACGGCCCAGACCATCATAAATATTTTTGCGATAGCCATTCCAGACCTCCCGGGCATTATGATACATTCGCATGTCGGTGTAATCGGTTATATCCGTCAGCGCGACTGGATTTCCACTTCTCTTAACAGCGCGCGCCAACGCCATGTCATCTACCAGTTCAGTGCGAATTCCAGCGTGGCCCCCGGCGTCAGCATAGGTCTCCCTGTGTATGAGCATGAATCCACCGTGTGCAGCTACAAATCGGGGATCGCCGGATCCCCTGACAAGTGGAAGCGGTAAATGGCAGAGAATGGTGAAGTTCATCAACGGTACTATCAGTCTTTCAAGCCAGCTGACGGTAGTCTGCCGTGGAAACCCAGTGATAAGCCCGCAGCCCTGCCCCCTGGCTGTCGTTAGCGCCGCCATCAGCGCGCCGGGCCGGAGTCTTATATCTGCATCGAGATACAGCAGCCACTCCCCTCGCGCCGCCTCTGCAAGCTGGGCACAGGCATGGGATTTGCCCAGCCATCCTGAAGGGAGCGGTTGTCCGGCCATTACCCTGACCCTGCCCTGACCGGCATCACGCGCGACATCGGCCGTTCCATCAGTAGAACTGTCATCCAGCACTAGAATTTCTGTATCGGGAGGGAGTCCGCAATTGAGAACAGACTCCAGACAAGGCCCGATGTTGGTGGCTTCATCACGGGCCGGGATCAAGATAGACAACTCCAAACCTTGAACCTTGTACTTAGAACGCTGCCGTGACCTAATATTACGTGTCGTAACGCCGAGCTTCGGAAATCGAGAGATGTTCCATACCGCAAAGATACCTTGAAATACCAAGATGGCCATCAGGAGCTGCAGAAACTGAATCATAGCTTGCCCCGCTTCCCCAACACAGCATCGAACCATTCGTTAGTGGACCTTCCACTCTTCATCAGAGGAGCGAACAGCTCTGGCACATGTCCGCCCTGTTCCTGAACCATCCTCCGATGAGCATCAAGCTGCCCCTCCAGCATCCCCTGAAGTTGATCACGGATATCGTCCCGGTGCAGCGCCTTCCAGCTTCGATGCATCGGCTTCCCTACAAGCAGGGTGGCTTCCGGCTTGGAATGCTGGAACAGGCCATGGTACAGTGTGACGGGAACTACAACAGCTTCAGGGCAGAGCCGCAAAAGTAGCCCCACACCGGACTTCAGCATCAGGGGCCGCTGCTCCAACGGTCGAATCTCACCTTCGGGATAGATCCAGACCCTGCCGCCAGCTTGAAGCAGACCCGCTGAGTAACGCATAGATGCGCTAACTTCCCCCGGTCGACTAGCGTCGATGGAATACGCCCCGAGCTTGCGAAAAAAAGCATATTTACGCAGCTGCTTCTCCTCCATCATAAAATAGTGATCGCCGCCCGTTAGCATTCGGGCGGCGTGATAGGCCAGCAGCCCATCCCACCAGGAGCTGTGGTTCATGATATAAAGAAGTGGCTTGCCAGCATAGCCCGGAGGCTCCAACTGACCGGCAGAGCCAAAAAAGCGGAAGTGTCGGCGGATCAGATATAGGGCATTATAGTGATAAAACAGCTGATCAAATCTTTTCTGCTTTGTGGCTTCCAGCATAACGCAGACTCCCTTCCGACAGTAGAATACCAATGACGGCTATCACTGTACAAAGTGGCAATCCTTCTCGTGCCCCTAGCAGTCCGAACATTATAAGAATCGCCTGATACAGCCTCGTACCCAGCCGTGTGGCCTGGAATGTTACAGACTTCTGGGGAAGGATTAGGGATAACATAGCGCCCACCATAAACCATCCTACAAAATTGCTGCCCGGGACACCATAAAATCCACCATCCGCATTCCAATGCCAGAAGCCTCTGGCATGGGCAACAGGATCAAGTACGAGATCCATGAGCACAGCCCAAAAGCCCACCTGATAAGCCCGGACAACAATCAGCCGAACGCCGGACAACCCTAAATCTCGGGTGATCAAGAACGCATTAATAACAACAGCAATCCAGGCAAAACCCAACGTAACAGGTACGCCATACAGTTGCGGACCCAGAATATCGGAATACACATAGCTTCCGAACAACCTTCCGGAATGAACACCGACCCATTCTACAGTCATTCCTCCAGTCCAGATCACAATGAAAGGAAGCCACCCCTTTACAAGCTGTCCTTTGATCGCCGATTGGTCCGACAACATTTTGGGCTTCCCCCGCTTCATAACATGGATAGCATAAAGAGCATAAAAAATAAGGAAGAGAGCATTGGAAAACTGTAATTGCCGCGGGACTTCAAACAGAAGCAATAGCAGCGCACCTACGAAATACCACACCCAGAACAGATAGTGAATCATCGGAATCCTGCCGCCGTTTCCTGTTCTCCCAGTATTAATGCATAACGGGCTAGTGTTCGCTGAAAAATAAGCATTTTGGATTCATCGCTGACATAGGCCCGGCGGCGGAAAACATCGTATCCACCAGCAGCTACACTATCCAAAATTCCGGCATAATAAGCCGCCGCCAATTCCACAGCCAATCCGCTGGCAGGCGGGTAGGTTTCAATATTCTCCAACCCTCTTTGAAACCAGCCGAGCGCCACCTCTCTCAGCTCTTGAAGAACTGCTATAAACCGGTCGTTCACCACACCCTGTGCCAGCTCTTTTTCGCTGTATCTATGTCGTTCCATAACCTCTAGTGGAATATATCGCCGTCTCCGCTCCAGATCTTCGCCTACGTCACGGATAATATTTACGAATTGCATCCCGATCCCCAAAGCGATGCCTGAAGCACGAACCCCATCGCCCCCGTCATCCCGAAGTACGGGCAGAAGCATCTCTCCAACAGTCCCTGCAACCAGATAGCAGTAAGACTCCAATTGCTCCAGCGTGTCATAGTGTGTAAACACCAAATCCTTGAGTTGACCTTCCATTTGCAGCAGAAACGGCTCTTTCTTCAATTGCGGAAAGCTCCGGAACAACCAGCGAATGGCCGGCCAAATGAAATGCCCTTCCGCCTGCTCCAGATGGAGAAAATGCTCACGAAGCTCATGAATACTATAAGGCGATTTGTCCGGCTCATCGACACTGTCGTCTATGAGCCGGCAAAAGGCGTATATGACATGCACCGCTTCCCGGCGTGGGCTAGGAAGTCCGGCAAAGGCCTTGTAAAATGAGGAAGATCCTTGCTTAATCATCTCTTCACATTGCTGCAATACACGTTCAATCATGAGTTCATCTCCTTTAGCAATTCATGAACTGCCAGCTTTGCACCTTGCATGACTATTGGCACGCCACCACCGGGGTGAACGGATGCTCCGGCAGCGTACAAACCCTTAATGGGATAAGGCTGCGATTGTGGACGGAATACACCTGACTGTGATAGTAAGGGCGCGATGCCGAAGCTCCCGCCTCCGTACATGCCCTCTTTCTGTGCATCAGCTGGTGTGCGGACCTTACGCCATACCATGCTGGCTGCAAGCCCGGGAAAACCACGCTTCTCTGCGTCGGCAAGCACTTGAGAGGCCACACGTTCTGCGGCCGTCTCCCAATCCACTCCTGAGGCAGACGGGACAGGCACCAGAAAATACAGCACACTCTCTCCAGGCGGAGCGGCACTTTCATCCAGCGCCACCGGATTAAAAACATAATAAGAAGGATCTCGGGGAATACGCCCATCGTGGAATAACTCCTGTAGACTGGCATTCAGACTATCTGGGAGAAAGAATTGATGCGTCAGCGATTCCTCCCATCGCCTGGAGGCCCCCACGTAGATTAGCAGACAGCCCGAAGAAGGGGTATATGTGGCTGGAGGCCGTTTACGCCGCCGGGCTTTTGGTGGCAGGAGCTCATCCAGGTACGGAAAATCGCCGTTATACAAAACGGCATCATACGACAGTAACTCCCCTTTCACCACTACCCCCTCACAGCGACCCTCTTGAACTGTTAGGGACTCTACCTCGGTATCCAGATGCACACTTACGCCCCGGCGTTCCAGTTCGCGGGCCATTATTCTCGGCAGTTCGCCATAGCCGCCCTTCAGCATCCACACACCGAAGGCATGCTCAGCATAAGGAAGCATCGTGTAGATGCCAGGGGTCTGGAAGGGTGCACCGCCTATATACAAACTTTGCAGAGAATACGCATCCTTCATTTCCTCACTGGAAAAATATTGTCCTACCGTTTCCCTCAAATTCTTATAGGCTCGAAGCCGGGCCATCAGCGCCAGATTCCTGGGACTGAAGAAGGCTCTGTGAGACTTGAAGTTCCGTTCCAGAAAAGAAGACTTGCCCTGCGGATACAAATTGGACATCGTCTGCATGAATCGTATAAATCCCTTGCTTTGGCCAGGAAATGTCCTCTCTATTTCTGCTGCCTGTTCTTCTAATCCGTTAACCTTGGTCAGTACTTGACCGTTCTTAAAATGAATGCGATATAACGGATCACAGCGCAACAGCTCGATGCTCTCCTGCGGAAGGCCCCCCTCCTCCAGAATGCCCAGCAGCATCTCCGGAAGAAGAACAATGGTTGGCCCCCGGTCGATTCGGTACGGACCCTCCTCTTCAAAAACCACCCGTCCGCCGACCTGCGACGCGCGTTCGAATAACGTTACTTCTTCACCACGCTGGCTGAGCAGCAGCGCTGCTGTGAGCCCACCGATTCCGCTGCCAACGATTGCGATCCGGCTCACAGCGAGACCCCCTTTCCGGTAAAGCCTGCCCGAAAGGCTCTACTGCGAACAGTTTCATCGTGTGCCTTGAGTAGCTGTACACTGATCTTGGCCGACTCGAAGATCGTCGGCAAGCCACTCCCGGGATGTGTTCCGCCCCCAACCAGCCAAATCCCCTCAACCTCCTGGAAGGTATTGTGGGGCCGCAGATACATCATCTGCCCAAGGTTATGAGCGAGGTTAAAGGTAGCCCCGTTATAGACATCCAGCTGATTCTGCCAATCCAGCGGAGAGAAGAATAGACTCTCCTCGACACGCTGTGGCAGATCTGCAAGCCCGGGCAGACGCTGCAGGCGATTCATCATCTCTTCCTGTATACGGGCCCCTTCTTGCGCCCAGTCGATATCGGCCGTCAAATTGGGGACCGGCATCAGTACATATAGAGAAGATTTTCCAGCAGGCGCCAGCGTTGGGTCGAGGACGGAGGGATTGTGCACATAAATAGAAGCATCAGCGGATAATACGCCGCGGCGGGTAATGTCCTCGACATTGCGACGGTAATCCTCCGCAAAATGCACAGAGTGATGGCTAAGATCCACCGCCCCGCTCACCCCTAGATATAGCATTGCTGTAGAGCAGGAATAGCGTTTACGGTCAATTTTCTGCGGCGTGTACCTCTTCAATAGGCCTGGCTCAAACAGCTCGGTCATGGCTGTACCGAAATCAGCACCAAGAACAATATAGTCAGCCTCCACCTTCTCCCCGTTCTCCAGCAAGAGCCCGTTTGCACGACCATTCTGCACCAGGATTTGTTTAACCCCGCACGAGGTGTGGACGCTTCCCCCATGTTCGGCAATAACCTCCGACATCGCCTGAAGAACTTTGTTGATCCCGCCTATAGGATGGTAGAGCCCGTAACGGTGCTCCAAATAAGAGAGTATAGTGAACGTCCCTGGACATTCCCAAGGGGACATCCCTAAGTATTTAGCCTGGAACGTAAACGCATAGCGTAAGCGCTCATCTGCAAAATATTTAGAGAGACGATTATATACTGTATCTGTTGCATGCAGCTTTGGCAGTGCACGCAGTACATCTTTTTTGACGTAATCCCTGGGAGATTGAAAGGGCCGCTGCAGCAATGGCATGACCCGTTCAAATTTATCCTCTTCATCAGCCATAAACTGACGATAACCGTTCCCGTTACCCGGAAACAGTCTCTCAATTTCCTCCTCCGTCTGAAGTCCATCAGTTGAAGGTTTAAATACTGTCTCACCAAAATGCAGTGAATAAAGGGGATCTAGCCTCAGTAATGTGACGTAATTCTCCAAGGAGCGGCCAGCTGCGGTGAACAGCTCTTCCAGCAGATGGGGCATCATAAGAAAAGTAGCCCCCCGGTCAAATCGGTAAGCGCCAAGCTGAAGCAGACCCGAACGGCCACCGACTGTATCCCGCTTCTCATAAACCTCTACCCGATATCCTTCTGCAGCCAGTAGCATAGCAGCTGCTAAACCTCCCGGCCCCGCTCCAACAACTGCAACCTTTGCGGCATTCTTTTCTCGCAGCGCCATGATCTCTCCTTTGCACCCCTTTTTTTTCGTGTAAACCTTATACAAATAACCTTATACAAAAATGATACAAATATCATACAATCATTAGTCCAATTAGTAAATGCGCAAGAGTAAACAAAAAAAGGAATCTGCGGACTCACTTCAAAGTGAGTCCGCAGATTCCCTACAAACAATGTTATCCTCTTCTCCCTTTCCAGGGATTTACTTATTCCTTAACATCTCTGCAAATACATCGTCAAACCAATGCTGCCAGCGATCTGGCGGCTCGTTAATAACATACCGGGCAACCGATTCGGTAGTTGATGCATCGTATCCCTTGCCGCCCACAATAAACGCCGCTTCCGGACATTTCTGTTGGAGCCGCCGAATTAGTTCTTCTGTATAAGGAAGCAATTCCGGGTTAGTCACGGACAGGCATATCGCTCCGATGCTACTCTGCTGCCCCAGCATGGTCATCACCCCTTCTTCAGGGGTATTAGCACCCAGATAGATGACCTCTACACCGTTCTTGCGTAAAAAAAGTGAAAATAACAGCAGTCCGACCTGATGATGTTCTCCCGCCGGGCAAAAGGCCAGCACCTTCGGCAGATGCTCATCGACAGGGAAAACATGGAAAAATTGATAGAAACGATTAGTCACCATATGCGTAATATAGTGTTCCTGCGCCACGGTCGCGTTCCCCTTCTCCCAGGCATCGCCTACCATGACCAGAACCGGAACCAACACCTGATGAACCATGGCCTCGTATCCGAACAGAGAGAAGCCGTAGTCGATCAGCGCGTTCGCACGTTCACCCTGAAACTCATAGAGTGCAATGTATATTTGATGGTTCATCTTCTCGAAAGCATCCTGCGAGGTTCCGCCTTTAGAGGCGCTCCCTTCATCCAGATGTTGGTTTTTCCTCGCCTTGAGCAGTCGAACAGCATGTGAAATACTTATGCCCTGCTGCTCAGTCTGTTCCTTCAGCCAGCGCAGGTCTTCCACGTTATCTCGGGTATACAGTCGGTACCCCGATTCTGTCCGTTCAGGGGTTACAGCCTGATACCTGTTCTCCCAGGCTCTCAACGTCACCGAAGGGACACCTAACATTTCAACGACCTGCTTTATGGTATACATGCTGCCATTCACTCACTTTCCCACACGGCAAAACCTAATATTTGAATACACAAACCTTATACAAATTATTTACATTCATTATACATAAGCCTTTGTAAGCTGTCATCCGCTGTTGTTCTAAGTCCATTTGCTTAGTTTTCCTTTAGAAGCGGTAATAGATGGTTACAATACTTAAAATACAATGGATGAGGAGTAATCGAATGTCCAACAGGAGGACTATCATGAATTCAGGCCGTCGGCGCTCTGCGCCCTCCCCTTCGCCTCCATCCCACACCATCCGTGGAGGAGATCTGTCCAAAAGGAACGCCCGCTCCTTCCGCCGCTGGATGCTTTTCATCGTGGGCATCTGTATATTGTGGCTGACTGCCGTTATGATCTACCAGACCCATAAGCCGCTGCCATCCGGCCTTTCTTATGAAAGCCCCTTATACAAGGTCAGCCAAGTACATTTCTGGCATGACTTGACTCATGCGAACGGTACGGTAAACGGCTCACAGGAGGAGCAAATTCTGCCGCGCATTCTCCAGATCATCGAGGAGTCCCGGAAGTTTCTGGTGATTGATATGTTCCTTTTCAATAATTACACACATAAGGATCAGCATTTCCCGCCTATCAGCAAAAAGCTCACGGATAAACTGCTCGCCCAGAAGGCAGCCTATCCCGAGATAGAGATTGTGTTCATTACCGATGAAGTTAATACGAATTACAATTCAGCACCTAACACGTTGCTAGAAGAGATGAGAGCTGCCGGCATCACGGTAATTATGACAGATGTCGATAAATTGAGAGACTCCACACCCGTATATTCTGCCATCTGGCGTACCTTCATTCAGTGGTTTGGACAATCCGGCAAGGGGTGGATTCCCAATCTGATGGCCAGTAACGGTCCGAAAATCACTGTACGCTCTTATTTGAAGCTCTTGAATGTTAAAGCTAACCACCGCAAGCTGGTTATGAATGAGACAACAGCGCTGATCTCCTCGGGTAATATACACGATGCCAGCGCCTACAACTCGAATATCGCCCTGGAGGTTCAAGGCCCCATTCTGGCCGATATTTTGCAGACTGAGCAAGCTGCAGCGAATCTTTCTGGAGCAGGACCCTTGCTGAGCGAGGAACCCGTATTTTCTCAGGCCAATGAGAGGAGCGCCGGAGAACCTCTTGAAGTCCGATATCTGACAGAGGGTAAAATCTATAAATACACGCTTGAAGCAATCAACTCCGCGGGACAAGGGGACACCGTATGGATGGGCATGTTCTATCTCGCCGATGACAAGGTCATTAAGGCGCTGCTTAATGCATCGAGACGTGGTGCACACGTCCGGTTACTGCTGGATCCCAATCAAAATGCGTTCGGCAGAGATAAAATCGGTATCCCTAACCGGCCTGTAGCCATGGATTTGAACCGCCGTTCAGACGGAAAGATCGCCATCCGCTGGTACAATACAACGAAGGAGCAGTACCATGCCAAGCTGCTTTTTATCTCCAGGGAGAATGGGAGGTCCGTCATCCTCGGCGGATCTACCAACTTCACAGCCCGAAATCTCAATGATTACAATCTGGAGAATAACCTGTGGGTAACGGTACAGAAGGATCAGCCGCTATACGCTGAAATGGAGACCTACTTCACCTCTCTATGGAATAACGACGGTGCAGCTTACAGTCTCCCCTTCGATGCTTACCAAAGTGGGGTTACGTGGATCAAATACATGGTGTTCCGTATGCAGAAATTCATTGGGTTCACCACTTTTTGAATAGATCCTGACACAAGTAGAAACGGCTTTGCCGACCGCTAAGGGACGGTGTCCGATTCAGCGAGAAATCTAAGGATGATTTATAGCGTAAAACATATAATTTGTTATATTTTCAAAAAAACCACTTGGAGAACCTTAACAGAAGGCTGTCCAAGTGGTTTTTATTCTCTCCTACAGCAGCGGAGACATCAGACGTGCCGCAGACTCCAGCACCCGTTCCATCAACCGTTTGTTCATGAATTCCTCATGCACAATCAGCCTTGTGGAGAGCAGATCACGCTCGAAGTCCTCGACAATCCGCGCTACACTCTCTGTCCGGATCAACAATGCATTCACCTCGAAATTCAGGTGGAAGCTACGCATGTCCATATTTGCCGTGCCAATCGTAGCAATTTCCCCGTCCGTAATGAGCAGTTTGGAATGAATAAAGCCCTTCTCATACTCATAAATCTTCACACCAGATTCCAGCAGTGCCGGGAAATAGGAATGGGACGCCAGAAACGGAATCCACTTATCCGGTTTGGCCGGAAACAGCAGCCGCACATCAAGCCCCGACATTGCCGCAACGCGCAGTGCAGTCAGAATATCCTCATCGGGAATGAAGTACGGAGAAGCAATCCATACCGATTTTTGCGCAGAGGTAATCATGGAGAAAAAGAGATTCTTGAGCGCCCGGCGTTCATTATCTGGTCCACTGGCAATAATCTGCACTGCCCCGTCTCCAGCCATATACCGCAGCTTGGGCGACAGGTAATCCTGCTCCAGAATCTTCTCCCCTGTCGTATGCATCCAGTCCTGGAGGAAAATAATTTGCATCGTCCGTACCGCCTCACCACGTACCAGCATATGTGTATCGCGCCAGAACCCATATGTTTTGCTGCGGCTCAAATACTCGTCACCAACGTTAAGCCCGCCCATAAAACCTACATCGCCGTCGATGACGACGATTTTGCGGTGATTCCGATAGTTTACCCGACTGGAGAAAAAGGAGGTCGAGTTGCCATAGGCCGCCACTTGCACCCCGGCATTGCTCATTTCCTTCAGAAAGGACTTGGAGAGCTGAATGCTGCCAACCGCATCATACATGAATCGGACGGTGACACCGGCACGCGCCTTTTCAATCAGGATCTGCTGGATGCGTGTCCCGATATGATCTGCCCGAAAGATGTAATACTCCATATGAATATGATGCTGTGCCTGCCGCAGCTCCAGAAGCAGGGTCCCAAAAGTCTCTTCCCCGTTGGTTAAGACCCGCGTCTCCGACGTACAGGAGATCGGCGTCCGTGCCAGCCGTTGTGACAACCCCAACAGCTTCTGATGTGGCTCCGCAAATTCCGACCAATCAAAGTGGGTGCGCAGCGCATCGTTCTCAATTCGCTCATAGGCCATCAGGTCGAGCTGGGCCTTTTTATCATATTTACGACGCTTGAATACGTTCTGTCCGAACAGAAAATAGAAGACAAGTCCCACTACCGGGATCAGCGCCAGCAGCAAGATCCAGGACATCGTTGTGGAAGGATTACGGTTCTCCATGGATATAGCAAGTCCGATGGATATGACCGTTAATGTAGAGAAAATACTAATAATGGTCGTGCCGGTACTGCCGAACAGACCAAAGCCGAAGTAATAAAAAGCTATAAAAGCTCCAATAATGACAATTGCCTGTAGTCCTCTTCTCATATTCTACCTACCTTCTTTTTACATCACGAAAATGACACATTTATATATTACATGAATACAGGGGTTCTTCCTACAAAATCGATGGCAAATTGATAATTGCGACAAAATTGTAACCTTTTTTAGTGTAAATTTGTAATACCCAGAAAGTTGTAATATAATTTTCATGACTATCAAGTCAATTTCAGAACTCATTAGTCAGAAAGGGGATTCGTCGGTGGCAGACCGCACCCAGGACAAGAAAGAACAGATTATCAAGACGGCGATGCAACTGTTCGCTGTGAAAGGTTCTTCCTCCACTTCCATGCAGGAAATCGCGGAGCTAAGCAGCATGTCCAAGGGCAGCCTCTATCTCCTGTTTAAATCCAAGGAGGAGCTGGAACGCAGCATTTATATATACTGCTTCAAGATGATCCGTGACCCGCTGGTCCACGCAGAACAGGAGACCGGGAAGACACCGCGCGAAAAACTGCGGAACCAGGTCGAAATTCTCCTCAATCATGTATACGAGCTTCGTGAGTTTTTGCAGCGACAAATTCAGGATTTTGCCGGAAAAGGCCATTCCGATATCCCCGAATGGCTGCAAAAGAGTAATGTGGCAATGATGGGCTGGTTCCAGTCTAAGATGGAGAACGTCTATGGTGAGCAAATTTTGCCCTATACAGGCGATTTATTCATGATCGTCCACGGCATGATCAGTTCTTATGTTCGTGTTCTCTTCCACCCCGAATCCTATGTACCTACGGCACGCATGGCGGATCATCTTATTCATATGATGGACATCATCACGGCCTCCCTGCTTGCAGACAAACCCGCCCCGCTCATCTCACATGCGATGGTTGTAGGGATGCTGGCGGGTCAAGAGGAGAGCTTACGCAAGAATCCGCTGCAGTTGATTAAGGAAATGAAAGACCTGCTCAGCGCCGCCCCTCTCAAGACGAGACAACAGAAGGATGCCGCGGATTCACTTATCATTCTGGAAGGGGAAATGCTGGTTCCCCACCCGCGGAGAGCCATCGTTCAAGGAATGCTATTTAACCTGCAGGCTTGTCCCGAACTTGCCGAACCTCTGAAGGAATTAAGAAAGTTGTTATCACCTTATATGTATAACCAAGAGGAGCTGAATTGTACGCCATGAAAAGTCTGATTAATTTCTCACTCAAAAACAAATTTGCGATTTGGCTTCTGACGATCATCATCGTCTTTGCCGGTCTCTACAGCGGACTGACCATGAAGCAGGAGACCCTGCCGAATATCAGTATTCCCTACCTGAGTATCACAACGATTTATCCGGGTGCTGCGCCAGAAGGGGTCGTGAACGATGTCAGCAAACCCTTAGAGCAGAAGCTGCGCAACGTGGATGGTGTTAAGACACTGACCTCCACATCGCTGGAGAACGCCTCCAGCATCTTCATTGAATTTAATTACGGCACCAACCTGGACAATGCGACAGCGGCCGTCCGTGAGGCATTGAATGAGGTCGTCCTGCCAGACAACGTGCAAAAGCCGAGGATTTCCCGCTTCAGTCTCAGCTCTCTTCCCGTCGTCTCCCTCAGCCTTGCCGGTGATGGCTCCAAGCCACTTGAAGAATTGACCAGCATTGCGGAGAACGACATCCGTCCAGCACTGGAAGACCTTGAAGGCGTGGCCTCCGTACAAATTGCCGGGCAGTATGTCAAGGAAGTCTCGCTGAAATTCAATCAGGATAAGCTGAAACAATATGGACTGACCGAAGATACAGTAAAAGGCATCGTTCAAGGCTCTTCCCTACGCGTGCCACTTGGTCTATTCGAAATGGAAGAATCGCAGAAAGCCGTCGTTGTTGATGGAAATGTCACAACGATTGATGACTTGAAAAATGTCGCCATCCCTGTAATGCCAAGCGGTGCTGGCGCAACCGGGGGGGCTTCTGCCGGAGTACCTGGAGGTGCAGGAGTACCTGGTGGGGCCGGAGCACCAGAAGCTGCTGGTGGCGCTGCAAATAACGGTGGAGCCGGTGCGAATGCTGCAGCCCGTGCAGCACTCGGAGCAGGGCTACCTACCGTCAAGCTTGGCGAATTGGCGGATATTGAAGTTGTAGGCCGTTCCGAATCCATCTCCCGTACCAACGGGAAGGAATCCATCGGTATTCAGATCGTTAAGGCCAATGATGCCAATACCGTTGAAGTCGTCAACAGTGTCAAGAAGAAGACCGAGGAGCTGAAAGAACAATTCAAGGGTCTCGACCTGACGGTTCTGCTCGACCAAGGCAAGCCGATTGAGGATTCGGTAAGCACAATGTTATCCAAGGCTGCCTTCGGTGCCTTGTTCGCAGTTATTATCATCCTGATCTTCCTGCGGAATATCCGTTCGACGATTATCTCGATCATCTCTATCCCGCTCTCATTGCTGATTGCGGTTCTGTGCTTGCGCCAGATGAACATCACCCTGAATATGATGACACTGGGCGCCATGACCGTAGCCATCGGACGGGTAGTCGATGACTCCATTGTTGTCATTGAGAATATCTACAGGCGGTTATCGCTATCGGGCGAGAAGCTGCGCGGTAGAGAGTTAATCAGCGCGGCAACACGCGAAATGTTCGTGCCGATTATGTCGTCCACCATCGTTACGATCGCCGTGTTCCTGCCGCTTGCTTTTGTCAGCGGAATGGTTGGCGAGCTGTTCCTGCCTTTTGCCTTGACTATGGTCTTTGCCCTGCTGGCATCGCTCATTGTAGCCATCACGCTTGTACCGGCAATGGCACACTCGTTGTTCCGTAACGGGCTCAAAAAGAAGAACGATCATCATGATAAACCGGACAGATTGTCTGCCTGGTATCAGAAAGTACTGGATTGGTGCTTGAATCACAAGCTGGTCACTTTTGGTGTTGCTGTTATCCTCCTGGTGGGCAGTCTGTTCCTGATCAAGCCGATTGGCGTCAGCTTCATGCCATCCCAGGAAGAGAAGAACATTACATTGACCTTTTCACCAAAAGCAGGACAACGTCTGGAGGATGTACAGGCACTGGGCCTGAAAGCGGAGAAATATATTTTGGCTCAGACGCACGTGGATAAGATGCAATATTCCATCGGCGGAAGCAGCCCGTTCAGCTTAGGCGGTTCTAGCGGCAAGTCGGGATTGTTCTATGTTGCATACGACAGCAATACGCCTGATTTCGAATCCGTGAAGAAGAATCTGATCGAAGGACTCACCAAGGAAGTTCCGGAAGGAGTCTGGGGCGACATGTCCGAGATGGCCGGTGGCGGCCTCGGCGGCAATACGCTGACGGTAAATATTTTCGGAGACAATCTGGATCAATTGAAGCCTGTAGCCGATGAAATTGCCGGAATTGTACAGAAGGATACAACCAACTTCAAGGATGGCAAAACAAGTCTATCCGCAGCCTATGATCAATACACTATCGTAGCGGACCAGCAAAAGCTTAGCTCACTGGGCCTTACTGCCGGACAAATCGCCATGAAGCTCAGCCCTGCTGGAGCACGTCCGGTTCTGACCGAGGTCAAGCTGGATGGCAAAAACTATAACGTCTATATCGAAACCGAAAAAGATACGTATTCCAGCATCAAAGAGATGGAAGATGCGCATCTTACTTCGCCGCTAGGCATCAGCGTGCCGATCGGTGAGGTAGCCAAGGTAGAGAAAGGCTCTTCACCGGACTCGATCACTCGTATGGATGGCAAAATGAAAGTAGATGTTACGGCGAATATCATCGCTAATGACGTTAACGCCGCTTCCAATAGTGTGAAGACTAAAATCGAAGACCTTAATTTGCCGGATGGTGTAACTGTTAAATTCGGTGGTGTGACAGAACAGATTAATGACACCTTCGGACAACTTGGTATCGCTATGGCTGCCGCAATCGCCATCGTATACTTCGTATTGGTGGTTACCTTTGGCGGCGGGCTTGCTCCATTCGCCATTCTCTTCTCACTTCCGTTCACCGTCATCGGAGCACTGGTTGCCCTGCTGTTAGCCGGGGAGACCTTGAACGTCTCCGCCCTGATGGGTGCTCTGATGCTGATTGGTATCGTCGTCACCAATGCGATCGTACTGATCGACCGTGTTATTCATAAAGAAAAAGAAGGACTCACCACCAGGGCAGCCCTGCTGGAAGCAGGCGGTACGCGTCTGCGTCCGATCTTGATGACAGCACTCGCTACCATTGGCGCATTGCTGCCGCTCGTAAGCGGACTCGAAAACAGCGCCGGTATCATTTCCAAGGGCCTCGGTGTCACAGTTATCGGTGGTCTCATCAGCTCCACGCTCCTGACACTCGTGGTAGTGCCGGTAGTATACGAATTCCTGATGAAATTCCGCAGAAAGACTGTGGAAGAATAAAACTAAGTCTATAGCTTCACTATATTCGTATCGGAAGCACAGGCTGTCGCCAGATTTCAACCGCTGGGAGTAGTTTATAAAGAAGAAATCTGGCGACAACAGCGAATGAAGTCCACACATTCCGCTGTAGTGACGACCGAACCTTCTGTTCGATCTTAAGTTTGTCTTATAAGCAAAAAGCTTTTACTTGTAAAGCGATTGGATGATCCAAGAGGCCCCTCCGCAAATGGAGGGGCCTCTTGGCATGTAACAGGGATCTCCCCGTCAGAAGGGATCCGGCGTAACGGGGGTGTGGCATCTTGTGTCAGGCGATTTCTGAACAGTACAATGAAATTATGGATGCCTATAGAAAGGAAGAACTATTATGATTACAACCGTCACGCTGAATCCGGCTGTCGATAAAATTTATACTGTACCGGGATTCCAAATAAACGGTGTTCACCGGATCACCGATTCCCTGACTCTTCCCGGTGGCAAAGGCGTCAACGCCGCACGGGTTTTAAGCCAGTTAGGGGCAGAGGTAACCGCCTGCGGCTTTGCCGCTGGATATACGGGTGAGCAGCTACTCGCCGGTCTGGCTGAAGAAGGCGTCGACGCCGACTTCGTCAAGGTCACGCAGGGAGAGACACGGCTGGCCTTGACCGTGCTCGACTCTGCTTCTACTACCCAGACGGAGCTGATCGAGTCTGGGCCGGTCATCACCGGGGAGGCGCTTTCCGCCCTGCGCAGCAGGCTGGAGAAGCTGGCCCGCCGATCCCGGTGGGTACTGCTCTCGGGCAGCCTTCCGCCGGGCTGCCCCCCTTGGCTCTATGCGGAGCTGGCGGATATCGCCCATCACGGCGGTGCCCAGGTGATGCTGGACGCCAGCGGCGAGGCTCTGCGCCTCGGCCTTCAAGGCCGGCCCGAGCTCGTGAAGCCCAACGAGCACGAAGCCGCCGAGCTGGCCGGTCTGGCAGACACCGGCAGCGAAGACACTGCTCGGCAGGCGCTGGAAGCGCTGCTGGAGCTAGGGGCGCGTGACGCTGTCGTCACGCTGGGGCCCCGCGGCGCTGTCGCCGCCGCGGATGGGCAGCGTTACCGTGTGACGCTGCCTTCGGTCACTGCCGTGAGTCCACTCGGCAGTGGAGATGCCACGGCCGCCGGCCTACTGGCGTCGGCTGTGGCCGGGGGTGACTGGCCGGCGCGGCTTACGCTCGGCGCGGCCTGCGGCACGGCAGCAGCGTTGCAGCGCGCTGCCGGCTTCGTGAACCCCGGCGATGTGGCAGCCATTGCCGCCGGGGTTGCCGTCACCGTCCTGTCCCGGGGCTGACACGGGGCAGAACGGTGACTTGCAAGCAAAGAGGGGGCGTCTCCCGGTCGACGCCCCCTCTTACTTTCAAAAGCAGCTTCGCGCTGCAATTGAAGTACATAAACATAAACCAACTAGTATGGACTCGTTGACCTGATCATACGAAGAAAAGCCCGGTTGCCCGGGCTTTTCTTACGACATAGATGTAGCACTTGTCTCCAGCGAAGCCTTCCAGGCTCGCAGCATTTGCAGATCCTGCGGCAAAAATTCCTCCAACATGTGACTCAAACCTAGGTATAGCTTGCTCTCCGTTAAGGAATTAAGACTTTCGCAGAACTGCGGGGTCCATTTCAACAGATGCTCTTCTAAGAAAGCCACCTGAATCTCCAGCAGCTCCATGGCACTTCTCACCGTAAAGCAGTTGTACAACATCCGTTCGTGCATTACTGCCATGAATTCCAGTTCAATGGCAATATGATCATCGGCTTCACCGCCGCATTTCTTAAATACAACTCCTGCCGAAGCATATACATCGGACAGGACATTACAGAATTCTTCAGCCCGGCCCCGGTTAGCTGCTTCGCGTGCAGCTCGCACATTCATCAGCCGGGTGTATTCCTCTGTCTCCTGCTTGCAGACCTGCGGCAGCTCGCCAGGCTCCTGGCTGCAGAGGTAACGCTTAAGCTCGCGGCCACCTTCGGTCATCTCTGCAGCGACGCTCATCTGGCGTCTGCTGCACCACTGGGCCACCAGCGAAAGAGATGGCTTTCTCCCGAAGAAATCCACCAGCAATTGATATATTAATCCCCGACTTTCCAGCCAACGGGTGTAAGCCTCCGGCACAACAAGCGATGAAGCGGATTGTAAGGTCATTTGACAAATCCTCCCCTATTGTTATTCCCGGGTACCGCGGCAAGGAATAGCCGCTCGGCATCTTCCGGTATCCTAGCTGTGTTCTTGGAAAAAGGATGCAATGTTCTTTCTATATCTAAATTATATCGGAACCATAAAACGCTTTAAGTGAGCATTCTATGTCCATTCCCGTCAATTGTCGCAGATCTGTCAAATTCAGCAGCGAATCGGCAGGCGCTCGGGAATCATCCAATTTCACTATCTCCACAGAGGTCCCAGTCGATTCTAATTTTCCTCTGCAAGCCGTGTTATAACTATTATATGCCTGCGGAAGACAAGCAATTCCAGTCGCTAAGATGGAGAACTATCCAAGAGAATCACAGGTCTCCACTCCATATATTCCACAACTGCATCCCCATATAAACTGCAATCGCCCAGATTAGTAGCGCCGATACCCTGTTCAACACACGCAGAATCCGGCCGGAAGGATCGGCTTGTCCTACCAACCGCCCGGCGGCGGCAAGTCCGATGAACCATAGCCAGGAGACAGCAGCCGTCGCGCCGGCAAATATCCACCGTTCTCCACTGCCATATTGCAGGGAACTGGTTCCGATGACACCAACAGTGTCCAGCAGTGCATGAGGATTTAACAGGGAGACCGACAAGGCATAGGCAATCTGCCCCTTCGCCGATAGCACTTTCACCTCGCCTTGCGTCGGAGCGCTACCCCAGATTTTCCAGCCCATATAAGCTAAAAAAACCAATCCCACGCTATAAATTACAGGTGTTACCCAGCTCACGGACATGACAACCAGCGAAACTCCACCAACAGCAGCACCAATTAGCAGCGTATCGCATAAAGAGGCGGTCAGCACTACCGGCAGCACGCCGCGAAACCGTGGATGCAGCGAACCCTGATTAAAAACGAATATATTCTGTACCCCCAGCGGCAAAATAAGTCCAAACGCCAATATAATTCCATGTATAACTGCTTCAAGCATTTGCAAGAACCTCCTGATGATTCGTTTAGGATGAGAAATCTGTGCGGAGCAGCGTAACTGCGCCCCATTGATAGTACCTTCCCACTACATAAACCGTAACCATCCAAGTTCTTCAACAACACCCAACCAAGACATAATAAAGCTACCTGTTCATGGTATACTCAACGCAGAATTCACTTCAACTCAGGATATACTTCAACGCAGGATATACTCAACACAGTAAAAGTCCCAACCAGCGCAAAGATATACATTGTGAACCCCTTGGCTTCCATGATTGTAGACAGGTTCTATATAAACAATAAGCAACTTAACCTAGCCCATCTTACCCCTCGACAATGTCGATTTTATCTTTCTTATAAAGGAGTTCTGCCGTGCAGCCCACTTCCAAGCAATCCGCTTTTCCTTCTCCTGCATCAAAAGACAGCATGTCTCCAGGGGACACTCTCAACGTCACTTCATCATCAGGAACGGCCAATGCCAGCGGCACTGGTGAATGGCAGCCAGACATAAACTCTACGCTACCACTTCATGCCCAGATAACAGACTATTTTATCGGCAAAATCAATAGTGGAGCCTGGCCCCCTGGCATGCGACTGGCTCCACAGCGAGAGCTGTGTCGACAGCTTGGTGTCAATCGCAGCACCCTTGTAACCGCATTGGGGCAACTGACGGCGATGGGCTTGATTGAGGGGAACAGAGGCGGTGGAACTCGAATTGCTGCTCCCTCCCCCAAGTGTGGTGATTCCAGTACCGAGCAGGAATCCATCAATTTCGGCGGACTAGTCCGGGCAGGTAACTGGAATGATTATGTAGAGGAAGGCATCCATTATCCCAATCTGCCTACCATCCAGGCCATTAACCGATTGGAGTATGAACGGGGGCTAATCCGCCTTGGCACAGGTGAACCTGCTCCGGAACTGCTGCCTGGTCAGGTTATGCAGGAGATTCTCGCTGGACTCGCGTGCGAGCCACTGTTGCCGCTGTCCTACGAAGAGCCGCTTGGTAGTCTGGAACTGCGAACAGCCCTCAGCAACAAGCTATCCGCATCCGGTATTCAGACTTCTCCCGCCTCCATCCTAATTACCTCGGGGTCATTGCAAGGACTGCAGCTTATTGCCATGGGGCTGTTGCCTCGTGGCGCAGCCATCCTGCTGGAGAAACCGTCCTATCTCTACTCTATCCATGCCTTCCAGTCCACAGGCGTGAAGTTTCGCGGCCTGCCAATGGATGAACGGGGACTAATGACGGACAGCATTGCGCAAGAGGCTTACCGGAGCAATGCAGCTATGTTATATACCATTCCGACCTTTCATAATCCTACCGGTATTTTGATGGATGAGGAGCGACGGAATGCACTGATGACCACTACAGGCGCCCTTGGTCTGCCGATTCTGGAAGACGGGGCCTATCAGGAGCTTTGGCTGGATGCACCTCCGCCTCCGCCACTGAAAGCCCTGGATCATGAAGGACGTGTCCTCCACCTCGGGACCTTATCCAAAGCCGTCAGTCCCGGCCTGCGCATTGGCTGGATCGCCGGCCCTGAACCAGTCGTCGCGCGTCTGGCCGATATTAAAATGCAGAGCGACTATGGCGCAAGCTCCCTGTCTCAGCTTGCCGCCGCCCGATGGCTGAGCGGCGGGTATCATGAAGCGCATGCTCATACCTTGCGACAGCAACTGCGAATGCGGCGAGACGCAGTCCTGGAGATGCTTCAGATCCATTTCAGCGAACTGGCTACCTGGAACATACCTGCGGGCGGCTTCTACATCTGGCTGTCGCTTCATCAGCCATTGCCCCTGCGCAAGCTGTTCAAAGCAGCCCTGCAGTCCGGCCTGCTGCTCAATACTGGCGATCTGTACGACCGCGGGGACAGCCGCCATCTGCGGCTCTCCTACACTTACGCTTCAGTCGCAGAGCTAGAGACTGGCCTGTCCATCTTGGCCGGGCTGATCCGCAATTTACAGCGCCACCAGCCTTAGACCAGGATGTCGTAGGTCCCCATCTCCTTCTCTGGCTGCTCTCTAGCAATTTGCCTTCACCATCCCTAGACCGGGATGTCGTAGGCCCTATCTCCTCCCCTGTTTGCTCTTCCGCAATTCACCAGCCTCACATCCTTAGACCGGGATGTGGAAGCCAAAAAATCCGCTTTCCCCAGCCAACAGGGAAAGCGGCTTTTTCGTTATATTCCGTCAGATACAATAACGACTGTATTAAATGGACAATGCCTCAAGCAATCTGTAGATCGCCGTTGCGGCTTCACCACGGGTTGCTGTGCGCTCTGGACGGAAGGTCTGATCCTCAAACCCACCCAGAATGCCCGCCGCAGCCCCGGTCTCAATGGACGCAGCCGCCCATTGCGGGATTGCGGAACGATCCACAAAGGTGATGCTGCTGCTTGTCTTTTTATGTGGTGCGCTGTTCAGTGCGCTTGCAAGCATCACTGACATTTCAGCGCGAGTGATGACCTCAGACCCTTTGAAAATCGTCTTGCCACCGACTTCATAACCACGGATGATTCCGGCTTCTACAGCAGCCGCAATATCTCCTGCCGCCCAAGCCGGGATAGCTTCCTGATCGGCAAAGCTTACAGCATTGCCGGAAGACTGCAGTCCCAGAGCTCTGGCAATGAGGGTAGCGAATTGAGTCCGAGTCACCTTCTCATCAGGACGGAAGCTATGATCGTCGTAACCTTTCATGACTTCCATACCAATCAGGCGATCCGTGTAGGCCTCAGCCCAATGATTGTTCAAATCCGTCATCGGCAGGGCTTGATAGTTGAACACGGCATAAGTGGAGAAATGATTAATGCTAGTAGTAACACTGCCAGCGGCATTGTCTGCTCCACCTACATAAATCCACTTGCTACGCTGTTCATTGTAATAATAGACCGCAGCTTTATGACCGGAAGTGATCTTGTTCTTATCATAGACCAGTGTCAATTCGACCGGCTTATTGAGCAGGCCAGCATTAGTACTGGTAATCTCAACGCCAGAGCTAGCGGCTGTCAGTGTTCCGCCAGCTGGAAGTGCTACCGGTTTGAGCGCTACTTTACTGTCGCCAGCCAGTGCTCCTGCCGGGATCTTGAGATCGGCTGAATCTTTAAGACTGGCAGCCCCTCCCTGCACCGCATTGACTTGAAGCTCCACGCCTTCGGCGGATGGCTTCGTAGTATTTCCCGGAGTCGGGGAAGGAACCGGGGTAGGTGTAACAGTTGGAACCGGCGTAGCAGTTGGCGCAGGAGCCCCGCCATTACCGTTACCATTACCCGGGCGAGCAGATACCATTACCGTACGTACGACTTCCACGGCACTATTGCCGGCCAAGTCCTTAGCATTGTATTGCAGCTTGTAAGTACCTAGCGTTCCGGTATCCACCGAACCGCTAACCACGATAGGGCCTGCAATTCCTAATTTGTCCGTAACTTCCGCACCTGGATCAACAAAGGTATCGCCTTGGGTCAACGTAATCGTGCTGCCACCCTTCAGCGTGATCACTGGTGCTGTGCGGTCAATATTCACAGCAAGCGGCAGTGTAGCCGTATTACCGAGCGAATCCGTAGCCCGGAACTCCAACGTATGCTGTCCTTCAGCTGTGATCTTCAGAGAATGTTTGCTTTCGTAAGGCTGGAAATCGCCACTTCCATCCAGGGACACCTGCAGGGAAACCGTAGTGCCTGGAACATAAACGCTGGCAGATACACTCACATTGAAATCTTGGTTACTCCAGGCACCACTTGGTTGTTGAGCTCCATCTGCAGTGTGAATCACCCCAGAAAGCTCAAGCGGTGTAATGCTGTCGTCCCCGCTAAGATTGACTTCAAAGGTCTTCACCTCAGAAGCGTTACCGCGCAGGATCGTTGCTGTCAAGGTAATCGAAGTATCCTTTTTCGGACGGAAAGCCAGCTTGCCTTCCTTGGTCATCAAGACTGGATTAGAACTCTCCCAGACGATACTTGTCCCCTGCCCACCGGCAGCAGGCAGATACAAGTCACTCTTCACAGCGCTAAGATCGCCAAGTGTCAACTTTTCTTTGGCCAACTGTACAGCTTCTAGGTCTGTATATTCCTTGGCTTTTACTGTAACCTCGAACGTCTTCACAGCGCTCTGTGTACCGCGACTAATCGTTGCTTTGAGTGATACCATCGCATCCGGCTGTCCGGCAGCAGGACGGGTAATATAGCCGGTTCCGTCAGCGACGCGAATCACGTCTGCGTTTGAGCTCTCCCATTGAACCTTGGCCCCATGCTGGCCTTCGGCTGGAAGCTTCAGATCTGCGATGATTCCGCTAGTATCACCGAGATTAAGTGTAGCTGTCGTATCTTCCACAGCCTGCTTATCGGTGTATGGCTCTACGTTCACAAATATCGGGTTGGAGTAGAACCACAGATCGCCATAGTTGCGGCTGTTGATTTCCTGGAAGCGGGTAGCATTATCGACAGTGTTATTCTTTACATCAAGTAAAGGCTCACCGTCTTTCGTCTCTCCCGGTACGTTAAGCCCGAGGTTGGTTCCTCTAAGTCGGTAATACCGGCTCTTGTCTGCCGCTCCCGGCTTGTAAGTAATCACGTTGTAGCCTTCGGAATCCTTAGTCCAGTCTGCACTAGTAAACCGGGCTACGACTTTAGTAGTATCATTCGTTGGTTTGGAATATTCAGGGGTATTCGGCTGAACCTTGCCGCTGACTTCACCAGAGATCAACTCGACATGATCCACCGAGACAGCATCACCGTTGTTGTTCTTCGCAGGACTCTTGAAGCGGATGGTAACCTCCACATTGTCACCCTGCTTAACCTCAAGCTCCCCGCCCATTGCTTCCTCACGGCCGTCGCCGGACGCCTTGAAATCCAATGCGTTGATCAGATCACCGAAGACGGAGAAAGATTTACCTGAACGCATACCGTCAACGATGTTCTGAACGCTTGAACCATCGACCCAGGTATAGTTCTTGGAGTATTCCCCCGGCCAGTATCCGCTAGAATATTTGTTATCTCTGCTGGTCTTGAAGTGGAAGTCGGAATTGGCGAAGTTCCAGAATCTGCGGCCCTCGCCAAGCAGGGCATCCCAGAAGCCACCAACTTTAGCTACTTTCACGTCAGTTCCGCCGTATACTTCAGCTGTTTCCCCCCGGTCAGGAGACATCTGGTTACCCAGCATCCCTTCGAAACCGAAAGCCACATGCGGATCAATGTTGTTGAAGTCACGGACATCCTCAATTTTCAGCTCCGAGCTTCCGCCATTCTTGCGCGATGGGTGGTTAATCAGCATGTAGCTCTCCGGATAGTGCTCACTGAGCCATTGGATCCCCTTTCGGGTATCTGCTTTGGTTGAGAAAGCTCTGTTATCCAACGCAGCCCACTTGGTAACATCCGCAGGATCGAAGAGGTTCTCAGCTCGGTTAGTGAACAAGTATTCGAACTGATTGACAGCTTTTAAAGATGCCGCTGAGCCTGGATCATTCGTCACAATACCGATAGCAGCGTGGTCATACTGCGGCATATCCCATTCAAATCCGGAGAAGATGGTCTTGCCAACATATTTTCCCGAAGCCTGAAGGCCTTTAATTATAGGTGTCTGATAGTCAATAATTCCTTTGGACATCGGAATGGACCCTCCTGGCAGAGGCGTGCCTTCATGGTCACGTCCGGACATCCGCAGATGGTCAGCCAGGAAGAGCCAGTCCAGACCATTCTTCTCAAAAGCAGTATCTAGTACATCCTTCAATGATTCCTGCGCATCATCTGACTCATAGGTATGCACATGATATTCGCCAGTCATCCATTTTCCGGTGCCGCCCGAAGGTGGACTAGTCATCGGTTCCGTTGAAGCGCCATACGCTGTAGGCAGCGACAAGTTCTGTCCCAATGTCATTACTGCCAGAGCAGCGGTTAGCAATGAACGAACTTTTTTCTTCTGCAAAATAGTTAAACCCCCAGTGAACGTAATGAATATGTAGTTCCTTCATTAAGAATAGATAAGAAGTGTAAACTCTTGTCGAATTTTGTAGCATTTTTGTGTAATATACTCTTCTACTACCCGTTATGCTATTCTTTTATCACTGGAGGAGGAAGAATCCATGGCACAATCCAAATCAAGTTCAATCTTAAGCAAAACAGAAATTCTGGATGCCGCTGAGCAGACCTTACGCCGTTTCGGGCCGGACAAAACATCGGTCACCGATGTGGCGAAGCTGCTCGGGGTCAGCCACGGTACCTTATACAGGCATTATCCAAGCAAGGTGGCATTGCGCGAGGCGGTGACAGAGAGATGGCTTGAGGAGCAGATTCTCGCCCCTCTAGCCGAGATTGCGCAGAAAACAGTAGGAGATCCGCTGGTACAGCTGCGGCTTTATATTCTGAAATTAATTGAGCTTAAACGTCGCTGTGCCTCAGAAGACCCGGAGATGTTCAAAATGTATGCAGATGTTACAGTAGATTCGGCCGCACTGATTGAAGTCCATGTCCAGCGCATCTATGAGCAGATGAGCAGTGTGATAGAACGAGGTGTCCGGGAAGGTATACTTGCAGATTCGGCTCCGCCGGAAGTACTATCCCGTTCCATCGTGCAGGCCACAGCAAGCTATCATCATCCATCCCATGCATACGAATGGCAGCGCCCTGGTATCGATCAAGAGCTCGAACAGCTGTGGGCGCTGCTGGAGAAAGGTCTTAAACATTAATCGTCTGCACATGAACTGGCACTTCAAGAGGTTCGCACAGGCAGACTTACTACAAAAGCCGTCCCCTCGCCGGGACGGCTTGTTGCCGTGACGCTCCCCCCGTGAATCTCAATAATCTTGTTCACAAGAGACAATCCGAGGCCACTGCCACCTCCACTAGCACTTCTTGCTTTGTCTGCTTTGTAGAAGCGTTCAAAGATGCGTGGCAGATCTTCTCCCGATATCCCGATCCCGCTATCTCTGATTTCGACTTGAACGACTGAATCCACAGCCTCCATCCGGACCCGAATACTTCCGCCCTCCGGAGTGAACTTAATACTGTTATGCAACAGATTGGTCCAGACCTGGCTCATGAGATCTTCCACGGCGTGTACCTCTAAGCCCTCAAGTTCAGCCTCCACCTCAATATTCTTCTCCAGCCACTGCGGTTCGGACGCCAGAACCATCTCTCGTAGCTGCTTATCCAGGCGGTAAGCCTTCTTTTCAAAAGGAAAATTACCCGCTTCCAGCGCAGACAACTTCAGCAGATTGTCGCTCAGCCCCGATAGCCTTGTGCTTTCGGCTTCAATAATGTCGAGATAATGCATTCTGGTATCCGGACTGAGCGTCTCTGATCGAAGCGCACGGGTAAAGCCCCGAATGGAGGTCAAGGGCGATTGGATCTCATGTGAGACATTGGAGATGAAATCCTGACGCATGGTCTCCATCCGGCCCAGTTCACTGGCCATCTTGTTGATGCTCTCAGCGATTTCGCCAAATTCACCATAATCCTTATCCTTGGCCAGAACGACGTTGAAATCACCGGTGGAAATTCTACGGAGGCCTTCAATAATTGACTTGTAGAAGACCCGCTCCCACCCACGGAAGGTTCCGGACACACAAAACGCCAACGCGAAGAAGAACACAATCGACACAACCGTGGTGAGTAGCCCTGCCGTATATTCCTGAGCAGGACGGCCAGTCCTGGAAAATATCCAATTCATTAGGAAGTAAGATCCAGTCCAGCTAAGAAGAACCATGCCGAGGAATCCGATGAACAACAAAAATCGGATGACTTTCTTGGATTTATTCATATGTCGCTCTCCAGGCGGTACCCCAGACCACGCAGCGTACGGATCGCGAATCCGTATTTTTCTCTAGGGAATCGTTCCCGCAGACGGTTGATATGCACGTCCAGTGTCCGCTCATTGCCTTCAAAATCATAACCCCAGATATCTTCGATCAACCGCTCTCGGGCCAGGGTCTGCCCTGGATAACTGCCGAGCTTGAAAAGCAACTCAAACTCCTTAAGCGGCAATGTAATCTCCCCATCCCCGGTGTTCACCTCGTAGGTTTTACGGTTCATTCGCAGATGACCGACCACTACACTCTGTGCAGCGGAAATCTGATACCGCTTGAGCAGCGCCTTCACCCTGGCAATCAGGATTGGCGGTTCGAACGGCTTGACCAGATAGTCGTCGGTGCCAAGCTCAAAGCCTTTCACGATCTGCATCGTTTCCCCTTTGGCCGTCAGCATCAAAATTGGAAAGTCATACAATTTCCGTAGCTGCCGACACAGCTCCCAGCCATCCATATTCGGCATCATAACATCCAGTATAGCCATATCCACCGAGATGTCCTCCAGAACACGGAGCGCTTCCAGCCCGTCGGAAGCCCCGTAAATCTCTTCTATACCTTCAGCTCTCAGAAACACTTCCACCAATTCGCGGATATGCGGATCGTCGTCCACTACCAGAATTTTGGTCATTACTTGCCAGAACCTCCTCTTTGCTGCCGCTATAGGCAGCTGGTTCATTCATTTGCAGCTGCTGGGTAGCAAACTCCCGGTACAGCGCATGATGGTTTAGCAATTCTTCGTGTGTACCTTTACCGGTAATCCGACCCTTTTCCATGAAAATAAGCTGGTCTGCATGGACAACCGTAGCCAACCGATGTGCGATGACAATCGTCGTTCTCCCCTTCATCAGATTAGTCAGCGCCTTCTGCACTACCGCCTCGGATTGACTGTCCAGACTGGAGGTTGCTTCATCCAGCATCAGAATCTCGGGATCGCGCAGCAGCGCTCTGGCAATGGCAATCCGCTGCCGCTGTCCACCCGATAGCTTCACGCCCCGTTCACCAACATCCGTCTCATATCCGTCCGGCAATTCGTTGATAAAACCATCGGCATAGGCCATGGCCGCTGCTCTGCGCATCTCTTCCAGGCTGACTTCCCGTTCGAGGCCGTAGGAGAGATTATCAGCAATTGTACCAGCCAACAGCGGACTTTCCTGCGACACGTATCCAATCAGACTTCGCCAGGATTTCAAGGAAAAATCCGTAACAGGCTTCTCACCCAGCCGAATCACACCACTCTCGGGCTCATAGAAGCGCTCCAGCATGGAGAACAATGTTGTCTTCCCGCCTCCGCTGGGGCCGACAATGGCTGTTACCTGACCTGGTTGCATGGTAAAGCTCACATTGCTAAGTACCTTCTCACCGTTCTTGTAACCGAAGCTCAAATCTTCCACCGTGATCGGCCCATGAGAGGCTGTCGCTTCCACTTCTCCCTCGTAGTTCTCTTCTTCAGCCGCCAAGGTCTCGATGATACGCTCCGAAGCGCCCTTGGCCTTCTGAATTTGCGTGAAGAACGTGGTCAATTGAGTCAACGGCATAATGATTTGGATAAGATAGAGAATGAAAGCAACCAGTTCACCGGCAGTCAATGCCCCCGACGATACCTGCATGCCGCCATAACCGATAATCACAACAAGCAACATCATGAAGACGAAAGACACCAGCGGGCTGATCATGGCACTGACCTTACCCTCACGAATACCGAAGGTCAACAGGTTCATAATCCCGTTTCTGCCGGCCTCATATTCCCGTTTCTCCGCGCCGGAAGCCTTGACCAGCCGGATCTCCGATAGTACCCCACTCAGCGTGGCGGTAAAGGAAGCCGTCTCATCCTGCATCCCTTTGGAGATTTTGTACATCTGCCGACCCAGCGGAACCAATATTAAAGCCGACAGCGGCAGCACGGCGAACAGCACCAAAGTCATTTTCCAATTCAAATAAAGCAGAACGGCAATGGAGCCGACAATCGAGATGACTCCAGTAAATAAACTGGCTAAATGTTCGGAGATCAAAGTTTTAATGATTCCTGTGTCATTAGTCATTCGGCTGACGCTTTCACCAGTCCGGTTATCATTATAATAGGACACCGGCAGTACAAGGAACTTACGCCACAGCCGATCCCGCAAGCCCGCTACCATCCTTTGTCCCACATAATTCAGCAAGTAGATGGACACGCCTCCGGCAATCGTCTGGGCAATAAAAGCTCCGATGATTCCGGCAATCTGCAGTTTGCTTATGGAAGCCAGTGAGAAACCGTCAACCAGCGTTTTGGTGAACATAGGGATTACAAGACCCACCAGCGTAGAGATGACACTGAGCGCAATGGCCGTCGTCAGCAGGCTGTAGGAAGGCTTCGTTTCTCTCAGCAGAGTCAGGAACGGTTTTAGTGCCGCCCCCTGTGTCTTTTCAGTTTTTTTACTGTTCATGGAGGTTCTCCTTTTCATTCGGATATCTTAGAAGGTGGCTTTCAGCTCCTGTCTCCCGTAAATCCAATGATACCTTTGCTGTTTAAACTGAAGTTAAACAATTTAAAATCTAGGACATAGCGAAGCCAGTGAGCAAAAGACAGGATAGCCGCTGTGAATCATGGATAATCTAAAAAATAGCACCTTGTACCTTGTATATATAACGACAATCACGCAAAAACCACCAGAGAATTGGAAATCCGCTCAAAAGTTGGTTTGTATCCCTTTTCAACACGTGTTACAGTGATAGAAGCTGCCTAAAAACGGCTGTAACGAATATATACACGGCATTTAGCGGGAAAGGAGTGCCCAAATTGCGGGAGAACCTTCATATGCAATCTTCTTTCACGTCCTTGAAATGGTTCAATTTCTTCGTATATGGAACCATGGTCCTGTTCACCAGCTTTTTTCAACTATACCTGCAGGATGTAGGGATGAACAAACTTGAGATCGGCAGTGTCATATCCCTGGGTGCGCTCGTTTCCATTTTCGCCAACCCGTTCTGGGGCATCTGGACAAACCGTTACCAGAACATTCGCCGAATCGTGCTGATTATGCTAACGGGAACACTGCTCTTATCCCAACTTGTCTTTCAAGCGAATACATATGAGATGATCTACATCGCCATTATCTTGTTCTTTTTCTTCCAAGGGCCGTTGTTTGCCCAGAGTAATACAATCATTCTGAATTATATAGACGGAACGAACTACCGCTTCCAGTCTTTCCGGCTGTGGGGCTCGCTGGGGTGGGCCGTCACAGCTATAGCTGTAGGTCCCATTATTGATCGAATGGGAGTATCCATATTATCCTATCTGTTCGCAGCACTGTTATGCGCTTCAATGATATCGCTACTGGTACTGCCCAAGCTGAATCATTCCATCGGGATGGCTCCGCTGCCGTTCAGAGGCTTTACCAAGCTTTTTGCTAATCCGTTCTTCCTATGCTTTATTCTCTTCGGGATTCTCGTTTCCATTCCGAACACGATGAATACGACGTTCATGTCGCTGTATATCACTGATTTGGGTGGTTCCAAAACCATGATCGGACTGGCTGTCTTCCTCTCGTCCATTTTGGAGGTAGGCGTATTCGTCCTGTGCGAACGATTCCTGAAACGTAAAATCTCGGTTCTGATCGGCTGTCTGACATTGGTCAGCGCCCTGTACGTGCTGCGATGGTGGCTGATGGCCGATGCAACGATGCCACTGGAGGTAGCCTTGATACAGATTCTGCACAGTGTTACCTTTGGTGGATTTTTCTATGTTGGTGCTCAGTTAACTCGTCTGCTTGTGCCCCGTCCATACCAATCTTCAGGACAAGCGCTCTACACCTTGACCTGGAGCGGAATCTCCGGGATTCTGGGCGGGATTCTCGGCGGATGGTTGTACCAGAATCTCGGAGCCCTCAGCATGTATCAAGGCAGCGTATTCCTAACCTTTATCGGAACGCTCGGCTTCGGGTTTATGTGGCTTTTCGTCATTCGCGGCCGCTATCAGCCTGTCTCTGAAGAACCAGCGTTGTTGGAGGAAGAAATAGAGTTATAATCAGCGTTCATATGCAAATAGGGGGAGTTCCGCAGCACTGTTCAGTGCCTGCAGAAACTCCCCTTTTGTATGTCTGGTCTTTGTATCTGTGATTCCAAATTGCTTATTTAGGCAGTTGGAACGAGCTTTTCAAGGATACTACCAGATTGAAGACCGGCTGACCCGGCGCTGAATATTTGCTGTCCACGTTGAAGTAGCCATGACGGAAGAATTGGAACTTGTCCTGCGGCACACTGTCCTTCAGGCCCGGCTCCACAAAGCCCTGCAGAATCTCCAGGGAGTTCGGGTTCAACTGATCCAGGAAGGTTGGTTCTGGCTTGTCCCCTGCTTCATCCAGACCTTCCACGTCCGCTGCTTGATCCGGCTCCTCTACTGCAATGAGCGGCTCCAAGAGGCGGAATTCTGCCGGAACGGCCTGACTTGCTTCGACCCAATGCAGCGTACCTTTGACCTTGCGACCTGTAAATCCGCTGCCGCTCTTCGTCTCTTGATCATAGGTACAATGCAGTTCAATAACCTCACCGTTCTCATCCTTGATAACCTCATTGCACTTGATGAAGTAAGCATGCTTCAAGCGCACCTCATTACCAGGGAACAGGCGGAAATATTTGCTTGGCGGGTTCTCCATGAAGTCATCGCGTTCGATGTAGATTTCACGAGAGAATGGAATTTGGCGAGAGCCCATTTCTTCATTCTCCGAATTATTCTCCGCCTCCAGCCATTCAATTTGGCCTTCTGGATAGTTCGTAATGACCACCTTAAGCGGACGAAGCACCGCCATTGTGCGCGGCACGCGCAGTTTAAGGTCCTCACGGATGAAATGCTCCAGCATCGGGTAATCCACCAAACCGTTGTTCTTGGAGATTCCGGTCTCGAACACAAAATTGCGGATCGCTTCAGGTGTATAACCACGGCGGCGCAGACCCGAAACCGTAGGCATACGCGGATCGTCCCAGCCATCGACATGGCCTTCATCAACCAGCAGTTTCAACTTACGCTTGCTCGTTACGGTCTGAGCGAGATTGAGGCGTCCAAATTCGTATTGATGCGGTACAGACGGCATTTCGCATTCCGCGATTACCCAATCGTAGAATGGACGTTGATCTTCGAACTCCAGAGAACACAGAGAATGCGTTACACCCTCGATGGCGTCTTCTAACGGATGGGCAAAGGCATACATCGGATAGATGCACCATTTGTCGCCAGTATTGTGGTGGTGAGCATGGGAAATTCGATAAATGACCGGATCACGAAGGTTAATGTTCGGCGATAGCATGTCGATCTTGGCACGAAGCACCTTCTCACCGTTCTGGAATTCTCCCGCACGCATGCGACGGAACAGGTCGAGGTTCTCTTCGATACTGCGTTCACGGTAAGGGCTGTTCTGTCCCGGCTGTGACAACGTTCCGCGCAGCTCACGGATCTGTTCAGCGCTGAGATCGTCCACATAGGCTTTGCCTTTGTTGATCAATAGTTCAGCGCGCGCATACATTTCCTCGAAATAATCGGAGGCAAAGCGCAGCTCTTCCCATTCATAGCCGAGCCACTTCACGTCCTCCTTAATGGAATTGACGAACTCAATATCCTCTTTGACGGGATTCGTGTCATCAAATCTCAGATTGGTCTTGCCACCGAACTCATCCGCAAGGGTAAAGTTGATCCAAATCGCCTTGGCATGTCCGATATGTAAATAGCCGTTCGGCTCCGGTGGAAACCGGGTGATCACTTCCTTGGCTTTACCCGAGCGGAGATCTTCAGTGATAACGTTCTTAATAAAATTGGAGGGGGTACTACGATTCTCCACAGATATCAACCTTTCGCTTCTGGAATGTTACTACTACCTTGTATGAACATGTTTCCTACTAATATACCCGTTACGCAGGGATTGTTCAATAAAAGGGGACAGGGTGCCAAGTGGTTTCTTCCGGCACCTATGAATCTTTTGACTTCACTCGTGGCGATAGAGTAGCATGAAAGCATAGAACCTTTTTACCTTAATTTACATCTATAAGGGGGATTCGCCTGTGAAAGTCATTAAGCTGCCCAAAGAGCAGCGGGAGCTTCTTGTAGAGAATATTCGCAACCACTTTGAGGCTGAGCGCGGTGAGACAATCGGTCACCTGGCCGCAGATAATCTGCTCGACTTCTTCCTGCAAGAATTGGGCCCTTCCATCTACAATGAAGCGCTCAAAGATTGCCGCAGCCTGGTAGGGCAGCGGATGCAGTCGCTGGAAGAAGACATTTATGCGCTGGAATGGAAACAGCGCAGATAGACAGATCAGGCCATGGGCTGCAGAGGAGGCTGCAACTTGTTTAATTACGTTATAGACGAAGAACTTATGCTGAAGCCGCTGGCGCCGGAGCACGCCCGCCCGATGTTCCAGCTCGTGGATCGCTCACGGGAGCGACTTAGACAGTGGCTACCGTGGGTAGACGGCGTCACGGAGCAGGCCCATATCGCCAGCTTTATCAAGAATGCCATAAAGCTGGGTAGTGACAACGGCGGCTTCTCAGCAGGACTATGGGTGCAAGGTGAACTGGCCGGCGTGATCGGCTACCACGAGATCGACTGGAATAATCGTTCCGTCGGCATCGGCTACTGGCTGGGCGAAGGCTACGAAGGCAAAGGATACATGACCAGTGCTGTGCGGGTCTTCGTCGACTACGCGCTGCTGGAGATGGAGCTGAACCGGATAGAAATCCGGTGTGCCAAAGGCAACGCCTCTAGCCGTGCCATTCCTGAGCGGCTAGGCTTCGTGCTGGAAGGTGTGATCCGCCAGGCAGAGCAGCTGCCGGACGGCTACGTGAATCACGCCGTGTACGGCCTGCTGCGTAGTGAGTGGCAGCTGCTGGGCTAGCCAATCAGCCGTAAGCAAGCAACCCGTTTCTCCTTGCACAATGGAGAACGGGTTGCTTTTTTAAGTGGAACCCGTCCCCGCTTCTTGGCCCTTGGTCAGCATAAGACCCATGAAGATCTCATCGACATAATGGCCGCCGAGATAAAATTCTTCCCGCAATCGTCCCTCTTCCTGAAATCCACAGGATCGGTAGAACGCCAGTGCCGCCTCATTGCTTGCAAGTACACGCAGGCGGAGCTTGCGAATTGCATAATCCCTGACATGTCTTTTGACCGCTTCCACCAGTTGGCGTCCAATACCGGCCCGCCGAAACTCCGGATGGACAGCAATATTAATCTCACAGACATGCCGGTGGCTCTCCATCTGGCTGGGACTGCCAAAGCCAACATACCCGCACAGTCTGCCATCCAGTACAGCCAATAGCTGCGATCCAGGCGGTGAATGCTGCAGATAATCCTTCCGCGAGCGCCATTTCAAAGGCCCCGGTGTCGTCTCCTCGGTCCAGACGAGATGATCCAGCGCAATCAGATCACTGGCATCCCTGATCTCCGAGGGCCTGATTATCAGCGTCCCGCTATCCATTCGTTGCATAAGCTTCTCCCCCTGCCCAACACTCTGGAATATATATCAGGTCAATGGCTCCCCATGCCAATGCCTAAGATGATACGGTTGCCTGATCCGCCGAGTCACGCCGGCGATTGATGTAGGCATGAATGATGAAGAACAGGGTGGACAGCACTGCCATGGCACACGCCAGCCAGGCGGTTGGCGACAATCCCCCACTGTCATACAGACTGCCCATGAAATAAGGGCCGATGACTCTGCCGATGGCTCCAATGCCTCCGCTCAGCCCCAGGTAGAACGGGGCACTGCGGTTCGCATGTTCGGTGATGAAAGCCGGCATGGCCGGAGAGATTAACATTTCACCGAACGTGGTCAATACCATGGCCAGAATAAGGCCGGGGTAATTCTGCACGCTCAGGATCACGGCATAGCCACTCAAATAGAGCAGTGCGCTGGCCGTCATTTGGGCCGTGGAATCTTTGGCCAGCCAGCGCTTCAGCAGGCTAATCACAGGCTGGGCAGCAAAGATCAGAATACCGTTCAGCGTCCACAGAAAGCCATAGGCCTTCTTAGGCCAGTCTTCCGAAATAATAAACGGTGATACACCTGTGTTCCAAATGGAGTTGCCGACCAGCAGGAACAGCGAAGCTACCGACATATAGAGGTAGATTCTTGTATTCCCCATCAGCAGCCAGCCAGACTGGCTGCGTTGCTGTTGTTTTTTATAATCGGCTCCCTCTGCTTCCGGTCCCGTTCCGACTCGCCGTAGATACATAAAGAAGAATACGGCGAACACGGCCGAGGTCACACCGTTCATCACAAAGCTCAGCATATAGGAGATATCGGCGAGAAAACCGCTTAAGGCCGTACCCAGCGCCACTCCTATATTATTGGCGACGTAGACTATGTTAAACAGCTCACCCCGCTGCTTGGCAAAGCGAAAGCCGATAAAGGCCTGAATCGCCGGGAGTGACAGCGAATTAAATAGCCCCACAAGTCCCATTACAATCATGAAAATCGTCCAACTCTGACTGGCTGCCGGAAGTGTGAACAACGCAAGGGCGTTCATGGCAAGCGCCCCGACGATCAGGCGGTTCACGCCAACTTTATGGTACAGGGAGCCACCCAGCAGTTGACCGGCAATCCCTCCCAGGGATTGAATCAGAATGACCAGACCGGCATCCTTCATGCTGCGGCCAAGCTCATCGAATACATACATAGTCACGAGCGGCCACATCAGCGCACTGCCTGTCGCATTGATCAAGCTGGCAATCAGAAATACTTTAACTTCTTTAGGATAAGCAGATAAAAACTTCATAACTAATGTACATCCTCTATAAGATTGGTGTGGTCAATTCCATCCAGTATCCTCCCATTAGCAGTTGTAGGGCAAGCCTGTACACTACCGCTTTGTCGCAGCATTGCAATATTATATCAAAGTGAGTAGAGCCAATGGAATGACCGCTCTCTCTTGTCTTGATTGATTCTGATTCACTCCTGTATTCCTGGGGTAATGAAGTCTAAGAAACACTCCCTATTAGAATCGCCGTGCGCTTCGATTTCGTTCCCCCGAGTCGGAAGTGCGGCGAATTTTTGTTATGTCACCGTACAAAAAAACACTCCCTAGAGACGCTGACCTGTCACTTAACTTCAGGACCTGCGAACCCTAGAGAATGTCTGTTCATCAACGCAGCCCCGTGGGTCTACGCATTAAGCATGCTTCTTCGCACTCGCAACAGACATGCCGTCCACCGCTTGCACCGCCGTAGGCACCTTACGCAAGTAAGCTGCCCAATATGCTGCCGCTACAAAGATAGCCCCGCCTGTGAGATTTCCCAGCCAGACTGGAATAAAGTTCATGAAGTACTCATACCAGGAGTAATGCCCTTCAAAGATCGCCGCCGGAATGAGAAACATATTGGCTACAACGTGCTGGAAGCCGATGGCGACGAACGCCATGGTCGGGAACCAGATGCCGAGGATTTTGCCGCTGAAGCTATCTGCCCCGTAGGAGAGCCATACCGCCAGAGCCACGAGCCAGTTACAGCCGATACCCGATACGAAAGCCGGGAGGAATCCAGCTTCAAGCTTATGTCCCGCCATATCCACCAGTTTCTCCAAATACACTCCGTCTGACGTCAGTCCGGCGACATGTCCGAAGAAATAGGCAACAAACAAGGCCCCCGCCAAGTTACTTAGCGTGATCAGCGTCAAGTTCTTGACGACATCCTTGAATGAAATCTTCTTAGCCATAAAGGCTAGCGGCACCGCCATCATATTGCCTGTCAGCAGTTCCGCTCCTGCCAGCAGCACAAGAATCAGACCTACCGGAAAGACGGCAGCCCCGATGAAATTCGCAATGGAGCCCCATTCTTTAGGCGCGGAGGCAATTACGCGGATATCCAGCAAAAACCCGAGAGCGATAAATGCACCGCCCAGGAAGCCAAGTATAAGGACGGTACTCAGCGGATTGTGCGCCTTCTTGATTCCGTTCTCCACCGTTACTTCAGCAATTTGCTGAGGTTTGTTATAAGCCATGGTTCGTATCCCCTTTTAATACTTTAAATTTGTTCCTTTATGCCATTGTAGCGTGTCGTATAACACATTAACGTGATAATAATCACTACTGTAAAAGACAAGTGAAAATTTTCACTGACATGTCATAATTACCGTTTGGACACGCAAAAAAACCGAAGCCAGGGTAATCTGGCTCCGGTCTGAATGACAATGATTTTATACTAACGCGGGTTCTTTTACAGCCAGTGTTTGCGGCAATGCCTGCAATCCGGCAGTATTCAGGAAGTTCCACGGCTTGTTGTAGTGTGGTTGGAAGAAGAAATCAATAAAGGCCAACTGATCCACCGTCATCTTATTCTGGATGCACACTGAGATCGTATTAATCGATTGCGTCAAATCCATTTTGGACATAATCTGCGCACCCAGTATACGGCGTGTCGCACGTTCAAACACGACCTTGAGCTGCACTTGCTCGAATGTCGGCATGAACTCCGGACGATAGTTATCCAAGATCATAACGCTATCGACTTCCATACCTTCACCCTTGGCAGCTTCCTCCGTCAGTCCCGTTCCGGCAATGTTATCTTCATAGATCTTGATGCCAGATGTCCCTTGCGTACCCATGTAAGGAATCGTTTGGGCAACAAGATTACGGGCCACCAGGGTACCCATCCGTACAGCGTTAGTCGCCAGTGGAATGTAGGCATTTTTACCAGTTGGGTTATAGTGAATTGCGCAGCTGTCGCCAGCGGCGAAGACATCCGGCGCACTGGTCTCCATGTAATTATTCACAACGATCGCGCCGTTCGGCAACATCTCAACCTGACCTTTCAACAGCTCCGTATTAGGACGGAAACCGATACAGAGAATCACCAGTTCGGTCTCATGCTCCCCTTTGCTTGTGATAACCTTCGTAACCTTACCATTATCGCCGACAAAAGAGCTGACCTTCTCACCAAGCGCCAAGGTAATGCCGTGATCCTTCAGAGACTGCTCGATGGGAGCAGTGAATTCCTCGTCCAGGTATTTGCTCAAAATTCGCTCTTCCCCGTCGATCAAGGTTACTTGCTTACCGTTCATCTGGAACGCCTCTACCAGTTCTACTCCGATATATCCAGCGCCAACGACCGTAATGCGGTTTACATGCTTGGCTCTTTCAATAATAGTGTTGGAATGGTTGTAGTTCTTCGAGAGCAGAATACCGTCCAAATCCATGCCATCCAGCTGTGGAACAATCGGCCAAGATCCTGTTGTCATGATCAGTTTGTCGTAGGTATCATCAAACTCCTGTCCATTCGCGAGGTTGCGGGCCCGGAGTGTCTTGGCTTTGGTATCCACCGCGATTACTTCATGACGCATATTCGTCTTCACCCCGAGCTCAGCGAGCTTCTCTGGCGAGGAATAGAACAGTCCTTGAGGGTCTTTAACAACACCCCCTACATAAAGGGCGATCCCGCAAGACAGGAACGAAATGTTGTCGTTACGTTCGTACACCGTAATCTCGGCGTCCGGATAAAGCTGGGCGGTATTAACGATGGCTGCGGTTCCGGCATGGGTACATCCAATGACTGCTACTTTCATGATTTCTTCCTCCTCCAATTTGAAAAGCTTATATATTATTTGTTTGTGATTTATTTCACTTTATGAACTGATTATATTGTGATTTTTATCACATTTCAAGTCTATTTCTGCAATTCCTCAAATTGTTCACAATTTTAAGTATTTTGTGTCTGCTCCCTGCTGAGTCGCGGATACCTTTAACTTCTCCATGACAGAGCGTCATTATGAACGTTAAGCCAAGCCTATAAATACATAAAGCCCCAAGCCTTACCGTCTATAAAGACAAGTAAAGCCCAGGGCTACAATTGAAGCTAACCTTATTCTAATCCATGTATCTCGCCACCCTCATCGACGTGCAGCCCTTCGGCTGCCGGTCGAGCTGGAAGACCTGGCATGGTTACGATGTTGCCGGTAATAACTACAGCAAAACCAGCACCTAGTGACAATGTAATGTCACGTACGCCCATGGTAAAGCCTACTGGTGCCCCAAGAAGCTTGGCCTGATCCGAGAAGGAATACGGCGTCTTGGCCATACATACTTGCAGCTCATTCAGACCCAACTGATTAATTACAGCCAAGCTGCGCTTGGCTGCGGGAGAGAAGGCAACCTCTGCACCGCGATAGATTTCACGCACAATAGTGGTGATTTTGTCCGCAATATCAAGGTTGTTCTCATACAACGGTTCGAAATTTGCACCGTCCTGTTCTAGCACCTGCAACAACTCGCTCGCCAGTTCCAGACCGCCGGCTCCGCCCTCGGCCCATACTTTGGATACAGCTGACGGCACATTCAGGCGTTGGCAGGCTGCCTGGATCGCCTCAATCTCGGCCGGACTATCGCCCTCGAAATGATTGATGGCCACAACAACGGGCACCCCGAACTTGCCCAGGTTCTCAATATGACGCTCCATATTAGGGATGCCGGCAAGCAAGGCTGTTTGATTCTCGGACCCGAGCTCACTCTTAGCAACACCGCCGTTGTACTTCAGGGACTTCACGGTAACCACTAGCACAGCTGCGGCAGGAGTTAATCCCGCTTGACGGCATTTAATGTCCATGAATTTCTCGGCTCCAAGATCCGCGCCAAAGCCCGCTTCCGTGACAACAAGATCACCCAGCTTCAACGCATAGCGAGTACCAATCACACTACTGCAACCATGGGCAATGTTCGCAAAAGGTCCACCATGTACGATAACCGGTGTACCTTCCAGCGTCTGCACCAGATTTGGCTTCACCGCTTCCTTCAATAGTGCAGCCATAGCCTCCACCGCACCCAGCTCTTGTGCTGTGACGGGCTGGCCGAGACGGTTATATCCTACAAGAATCCGGCCAATCCGCTTCTTAAGATCAGACAAATCATCACAAAGACAGAGCACGGCCATAATCTCCGAGGCTGTCGTGATCTGAAAACCAGCCTCCCGAACGGTACCGTTACCGTCCCCAAGACCAGTTACAATGCTCCGCAGACTGCGGTCATTCATATCCATAACGCGCTTCCATACGATCCGCTGGGGATCGATATCCAGCGCATTACCGTGGAAAATATGATTGTCGATCATCGCAGATAATAAATTATGCGCAGACGTTACCGCATGGATATCTCCTGTAAAGTGGAGGTTAATCTCGTCTGCCGGGACAATCTGTGCTTGGCCGCCACCAGTAGCTCCGCCCTTCATGCCCAGGCAAGGTCCCAGCGAAGGTTCGCGCAGCGCAGCCACTGTCTTTACCCCAGAAGCGTTCAGTGCCTGAGCGAGGCCAATCGTTGTCAGCGTCTTTCCTTCTCCGGCCGGTGTAGGATTGACCGCCGTCACCAGAACGAGCTTCCCGTCCGGACGGTGGCTAAGCTCCTCCCAGAGTGAAGACGCCAGCTTGCTCTTATATTTACCGTACAGCTCCAGATGTTGTTCACCAATTCCTACTTCTGCCGCTACTTCCGTAATCAATTTCATGCTGTGTACAGAACCCTCCTGCCGGTTATTATTCTGAATGATTTCCTGCCTTATGCGAATTCCTGTTATGTATCATTGCAATTAAAGGATACAAGGTCTAAGAAAAGCGTCAAGGATTATTTTCACACTTCATGATATGAATAGGCCCAAATATGCAAAACTCCCGGACAACAGCCAAAAGCCGTGTCCGGGAGAAGGTGTAAGCCCTAAATTTCTTGCTTATTCAAAATTATAACAAGGACTCGATGCTGTCCTTCATTGTTTCAGGCGATTCTTTTGGCTCAAAGCGAGCGGTCACATTGCCACTGCGGTCAACGAGGAATTTGGTGAAATTCCACTGGATGTCGCTGCTCTCGCCTTCACCCGGCTGCTGTTTCTTCAAATACTCGAAGAGCTGGCTGGCTTCTGGTCCGTTGACATCTACCTTGGCAAATACCGGGAAGGACACGCCATAGTTAATCTGGCAGAACTCCGCTGCTTCTTCGCTCGTTCCTGGCTCTTGTCCGGCAAACTGATTGCAGGGAAAGCCCAACACTACAAGGCCTTGTTCTCCGTACTGCTCGTACAGCTTTTGTAGTTCTCCATATTGCGGAGTCAGCCCGCATTTGCTGGCCGTGTTGGCAATCAGCAGCACCTTGCCTTCATATTCTGTGAACGGTACTTCCTTACCCGCAGGCGTAACCCCGGCAAAACTATAGATCGACATTGTGCTACCATCCCTTCAAAATTTAATAGTTTTCTCTATTCTACTCTTATTGCCGTCCGAATTCAAAAGTACGCTATATCTATCCTTTATCGTGCATACATCACTGTAGATTTGAAGATAATTAAAAACCGCCGAGCGGTCCATGGGGACTGTCCGGCGGCTAGACGTAGCCAATATATTAACGTTCGCAGAGTGGAATTTCCTCAAAGGTACCAGAGGCAGGCTGAATACGGAATGTCTTGATTTCAAATCCTTTCAGACTGACTTCCCTGCGGATGCCAAGTGTAGAAATACTGACGGTGGTGGAACCAGCGGAGCCAGTCGGCTCGAACAGCCTCAGTATATAGCCATCGCCTTGCTCCTCTTTTTTGAAGGCGCTAAGTTGAATACGGTCATCTTCCAGCACAATAAAGGAGTCCAGAAGTTCTCCCTCACCTGATGGGAAGAAAGACAATGCGTAAGGACGTTCGTTATGAACCAGCGCTTCCCGATCTACCCGGTCTCTCCGATCTGCAAGCTCCCCTGCATTCAGCCAGAAGGTATAGCTGCGTTCGCCCTGATCCATCCGCGGCTGGAAACGATCCTGTACCATAATTGGACGGTCCCCGATCGGATGTGCACAGTATCCTGCGCCGCGCAGTAGTGACAGACGAACCTCGCCCCGCCGGAAATCTCCGCCGTAGATCCCATTATTGATGCAAGTAACGGCCATATTCTGCGTCATATCCTCCACTGCAATCCACTTCTGGGCCACCGTCTCATTGCCTTCACGATCCAGCGGATTGATCCCGAAGGCTGTCTGGCCTAGGAAGTCTCCTTGCTCCAAAACCGTAGGGATGGACAGCTTGAGCATCTTGTCTTTCTCGTTCCAGTAGACACGCAGCTCGACTTCAATCTCTGTCCCCTGCTTAGGCAGCTTGTAGAGCTGACAAATGCGGGAATTGCCGTAAGTCAGAACCGATTCAATCACCGTGCGTACTGCACCATCTTCAATAACCCGTACCGCCGGAAGTGGATTTTTCACCCCAGAGAATACACGGTTCTCTTCTTCACTCATCAATTCAAACCTGCCCTCTACAGGGCCAAAAGCAATGGTGTCCATTCTCCATGGATCTTCATTGTCCTCAAGCACCAACGCAGCAAAAGCATTCTTGCGCAGGTATGATATACCCTTGACAGAGTATTCATCCATCCGACCAGTCGCGGCGTTAATAACCACGCGCAGATCTGCGGTTTCAAACCGGAAGACCCCATCCTGCTGTGTTAACTGGGGAAGCGGCTTCTCTTTTAACATTTTAATCCGGGTATCGAAGCGGTTCATCGAGGAAGGGGCAAGCTCGGCCTCAAAGACCACTCTTTTTCTCCAGTCCAGATTCAGGTTGCTGAGTTCCTTTTCCGGCTGACAAGGAAGCAATTGTCCGTCCCTGTATACTTGAGGCATAGAGAACTCTTCATTCCAGTTCTGGTCCTCCAGCATAAATTCGCATTCAAAAATGCCCTTCACCGGGAACGGATGTGGATTATAGATCAGGATCGGATATTCTTTCAGCGCCGCCTTGGGCTGTCCTGAAGCCATTGCGAAGAAAGCTCTCGCCTTCAAACGTGCCACAATCTCAAGCCCATGATCAATCTGCCGTAGCGAAGCTTCTTCTGCTGGCTGTATCGAAGTTCCCGGCAGAATATCGTGGAACTGGGCAGTCAGCAGATCACAAAGCGCTTCATGCAGCTCGCTCGCAGGATACGACAGCAAGCCCTGAAGCGCAGCCGTTGACAGCATTTTCTCCGTCATAAACAGTTCATTTTCCAGTTGGCGGTGCTTCTGCTTGATGCGGATCATCGAGGTATAACAACCCACAAATCGGGGATTGAGATCACCTGCAAAGGACGGCAGCTCTGTCGTCGCTCGCAAATCAGCGAAATACGCTTCTGGAGTGGAATGTATAATCTGGAAGTCCTTCCGCTCCGCCATCAACTCTCCGATTTGTGCCAGATCGATACGGGATGGCCCGCCGCCATGGTTGCCTACTCCCCAGAGAACAAGTCCTGTGTCACGGTCTCCGTGGTCGTTCAGCCACCGCTCGATTTTCTCACGGGTTTTGCCCATGTTGGTGTTATAGCCGCCTTCGATCTTATGAGCCATCACCTTAGAGCCATTAAAGCCTTCCCAGATAAAATCTCCCGCCGGAAGGGCATCCATCTCATCAGGGCGCATGAAGATATATGAATCATATCCCGCTTGCTCCAGAATCTGCACCAATCCCCGAGTATGTCCGAATGAATCAAAGTTGATTGCAGTTGTTGGTTCAGCATCGAATTTCTCCCGGAAATAGGCTTTACCGAGCAGAATCTGCCGAACGAATGACTCCCCGGAAATCATGTTGCAATCGGGCTGCAAATACCAACCGCCCATGATTCTCCACTTACCTTCCTTCACCAGCCGCTGGATACGCGCAAACAGCTTGGGTTCATACTCCTCAATCCATTTATAGAGAATCACTTCATTGTGATTAAAAATATAACCGTCGACTTCCTCGCAAAACTCCGCCGCTGCGCGAAAGGTTGATACAGCTGCCGCCGCCCCTTCTTCCCATTCCCATTGCCATACGGGGTCCAGGTGGGCATTGCTGAGCAAATGCAATTTTTTCATCTCTTGCCGCCTCCTTCAGTAAGGTCATTCGTCTCCCTTCCATTGTGAGGCTGCATGACGTCTGCGTACATTTCCAAAACACACGCATATTTGTCCGATTATGATATAATCATTTCAAAAATAGAAAGAAGCCTCAATCCAAAATGGAACTAAACGACTGGAAAAGCGCCCTTCCTCCTGTTTTCAATACCTTATGCCAAGAAATACAGGTGATGGATGTCATTATTGAATGGGTAGATATCATTTTTGAACAAATCGGCACCGCTAGTAAATGTCCGCCCCATGCCCACACCTGGTTTGAACTCAACTATGTGCTGACCGGGCGGCTGGATACGCACTTCGTCGGAGAATCCATCGGCGTTCAAGCCGACGAGTTCTTCCTTATTCCCCCGGGCATGGTCCATTCTCATACGTATACTAAGGGGAATCCGCACGAAGGTCTCTGTTTCCGCTGGCGGATTCGGCGTGCAGACGGAACAGAGGAGAATTTGCCTGGGGATTCCTTGTATGCACGGCTACTACGGCTACAAAAGTGGAAGCCTGGCTCCTACCGCGATGAAGCTGGCTTTGGAGCCATGCTGATGCATTTTCTACGTGAAGCCACTTTGCAGCGTTCGGAGCTTGGGCTTCAGCTCTTGCTCGTCGGACTGCTTGAGCAACTCTGCACCCTTCAGCAATCAATGGACGGACAGACGGGGTTAACCAAGACTTATCAGGACCCACTGGTGCGAAAAGTGGAGATTTATTTGGAGGACTATCAAGGCGGCCGCCTGAGCGTCACAGAGTTGGCTGCATCGCTGCATATGAGCTACGGACATTTATCCCGGCAGTACAAGAAGCTTACAGGGTATACCATTGTGGAACGGATGAATCAGATCAGGCTGGAAAAAGCATCCGAGCTGCTTCGCCTACCAGACGCCCTTGTCTCAGAATCAGCAGAGCAAGCCGGCTTCGCCGATCTCAGCTATTTCAGCAGAGCTTTTAAAAAACGCTATGGACAAAGCCCTCTGAGCTATCGAAACGAGCAGCTTAGGCTGTCGACAAAATCAGAGGAATGAAACCTCATCCTCACCAAGGTTACGCTTGCGTTGTAATTTGGAAGGAATCTCTCTTGGATCTCTCTTGGATCTCTCTTGAGTCTCTCCCGGCGGTAATAATCAAGAGATAAGTTCTCTAAACGATACAAAGGAGCTGTCCCAAAAGTGAGTTTTCTACGAGCTGCGACAGATTCACTTCATTTTCAAAACTATAAAGCTAATAGAGCAGCGATTCTCCTATTATTAGAGAATCGCTGCTGCTCTGCGTATTAGCAGAAGTGGTCCCAAGAGCCATTCTTGGCTTATGGAACACTCTTTTTCTCTCTAATGAATAATTGCCTTAGGCCTAGAAGGTCGAGGGGATCGGGAATAGAGGCAAAAATGTACCTTAATTTGTGTCTATACGTGTGATTTAGGTAATTAAGTGCAAAATTGTATGTTAATTCTCATCTCAGCTTGAAAAAGAGCCTTTTTCGTGAATATAAGGTACAATATTGCACTTATTTGGCGAATACAGCGGTTTCACCATTAATTAAGGTACAAAATTGCCTTTATTTCAAACCGCAGGGTAAGAGGCACCTGTTACGGGGTACGGGGTGCGGGGTACGGGGTACGGATACGCGTCACGCTTACGGATCACGGTTACAGTTATGATTACAGTTACAGTTACAGTTACAGTTACAGTTACAGTTGCAGTTGCAGTTACAGTTGCAGTTACAGTTGCAGTTACAGTTACAGTTACAGTTACTGTTACAGTTGCAGTTGCAGTTACTGTTACAGTTGCAGTTACTGTTACAGTTGCAGTTACTGTTACGGAGTACGGGATTTCTGTTGCGGGGTACGGGTTGTCACTTACGAGCCACCAGCCACGACGCAGAATCCACCGGCCTTCAGCCAGCCACCACCATCCATCTCATTAGGTCAGACCATGCAAAATAGGATGTCCATAAAGCCTATGGCTTACGGGACATCCCCTTTTATCATACTAAGTCTATGCTTATTGCGACACTGGAACCGCGTTATAGTATTCCTCTAACGTAACGCCACTCTGTACAATATCAGCCGCAATCTCTTTGCCAACATAACGAATATGCCATGGCTCATACATGTATCCGGTAATTTTCTCCTTGCCCTCCGGATAGCGGATGATATATCCATACTCCGCTGCATGTTCAGCCAGCCATTTGGCTTCCGGCGTTCCGGCAAAGCAGCTTTCAGCCGCACACTTCCCGTCACTGCTTGTCACATCAATAGCTAGTCCAGTCTGATGCTCGCTATGCCCCGGCACCGCACTGTATCTGCGAGCTTTCTCTTCTCCGTCGCGTTCCACATAACGGTTGAACAGACCAACCTGGGTGGACTGGGAACGGAACGCAGAGACACCGGCCAGATAAATGCCATCTTTCTCCGCACCGGCAAACAACTCTTCCAGTGCCGTAGCCGCTTCCTTGCGCATCATCCGTTTCTCGATTTTTTCCTTGAACGTAAACCGCACATTCGGATAAACGAGATCCTCCGGCTTATAATTATCCGGCAGTCCGTACTGCTTGTTCACCATTACTGTCATACTGTTCGGTTCAGAGGTGGAATTAGACGGACTCCCCGTTACCGGTGTTAAATGATCCCCACCAGGACCGCTGTTTCCGTCGTTACCAGGCTTGTCCGTGCCATTTTCACCGGAAACGGCCGATGGATCTGGGGAAGCCACAGGTTGACCCTGAAGGTCATCCTGCTGATTGGCTGCCGCCCCCTGTTCCTTTGAGGCTGAAGGAATCGTATATTTACCGATTCCCCAGCCGATAGCAACGACAATGATGAATAAGAACAGGATTCTTACTTTTTTGGACATGTTACTGCTTCTCCCTCCTAAGCCAGTGTTCTTCTCTATTAAGACCGGCTGACCACCGGAAATGTTTCATCAAGAAAAATCGGACGCACCATGACTTGTTAGATTCCAAAAAAATATTACCATAGTCGCCGGCGTAAACGCCAACTGCACTATGGTAACAAGGTCTACTTACGCCTGTCCATCGCCTTTATCTGGATGAGCCACGCCCGCCGCCTTTACGGCCGCCGGAACTATTACTACGGCCTCCGCTGCGTGAGCTATTACCGCCGTAGCCGCCTTGGCCTCCGCTGCGCGAGCCATTACCGCCGTAACCGCCTTGGCCTCCACTGCGCGAGCCATTACCGCCGTAACCGCCCTGGCCTCCGCTGCGCGAACCATTGCCGCCGTAGCCGCCTTGGCCTCCACTGCGCGAGCCATTGCCGCCGTAGCCGCCTTGGCCTCCACTGCGCGAGCTATTGCCGCCGTAGCCGCTCCGGCTTCCGCCACGCGAGCCACTGTCGCTATAGCCGCTCTGGCTTTCGCTGTGCGAGCTATTAGCGCTGTAGCCGCTACGCGGGCCATTGCCGCCTTGAGCGCTGCGGCCCGGGCGGGAGCTAGCTGACGGCTGATCCCAGACGGCAGCTTCCTTGGCACGTCCGCGGCCACCGCCGCCTTGAGCGCTGCGGCCCGGGCGGGAGCTAGCTGACGGCTGATCCCAGACGGCAGCTTCCTTGGCGCGTCCGCGGCCACCGCCGCCTTGACGCGCACCAGCCTCCGCACGCGGCGCTCCGCCGCTGCGGCCTGCACCACGGCTGCCGGTCTTCGGTCCGCGACCGGCCCGTGCCGCTTCGGGAGCTGCACCACGGCGGCTGCCCTGGCGGCTTCCGCCGCCCTGAGCGGCGGAGAATTCACCGACGCCGAACTCGTCTTTCTCGTAGCGGCGGCGATCAAGCCGCTGCGAGATGCCCTGCTCGATCATGTCAAGGCCTTGCTGGTCACGCGGCGAGGCGAAAGTAATCGCCAAGCCCTTGCCACCAGCACGGCCTGTCCGTCCGATCCGGTGGATGTAGCTGTCCACATCCAGCGGCATATCATAGTTGAAGACATGCGTTACGCCTTCAACATCAAGGCCACGGGCCGCTACGTCTGTAGCAACAAGGAGCTGCAGCTTGGCGTCACGGAATCTTTTCATTACCGCTTCACGCTTCGCTTGGGACAGATCACCATGCAGCTCATCGCATTCGTAACCGGCCTGCTGCAATGCCTCGTTCAACTTGGATACCCGGCGTTTGGTCCGGCAGAAAATCATAGCCAAGTACGGACGGTCCCGCTCGATCAAGGCTTGCAATGCTTCCTCCTTGTTCCGGTCAGAGCATTCCACGACTTGCTGACGGATATTGTCCAGTGGAATCGGTGAACCGCTCTTGATTACGATATCCAGCGGCTCTTTCATATAATTGGCTGCAAGACGCTTAATCGGATCTGGCATTGTTGCCGAGAACAACATTGTCTGGCGACGGTAAGGCACAGCCGTGATAATGGTCTCAACATCCTCCAGGAAGCCCATATGCAGCATTTGATCCGCCTCGTCCAGAACGAGCATTTTCACCCCGCTGAGATCCAGTGTTTCCCGGCGCAAATGGTCCAAGAGACGTCCCGGCGTTCCGATAATCAAGTGACGGCCGCCTTCCAGCTTGCGGAGTTGCTTCTCCACATCCTGGCCGCCGTATACAGCGAGGATTTTGACACCTGTGTGGCGCGCCAGCTTGCGCGCTTCTTCTGTAATTTGCAAAGCCAGCTCCCGTGTAGGAGCCAGGATTAGCGCCTGCGGATAAGCCCGCTCTACATAGATCTTGTCCAGAATCGGCAGCAGGAACGCAAGTGTCTTCCCTGTCCCTGTCTTAGCCCGCGCAATGACATCCAATCCCTGTACGACCGGCGGAATGGCTTCCTGCTGTACGGGGGTCGGTTGGACAATCCCTTGTCCTTGAAGAAGTCCAGTCAACACCTCTGAAACTCCCAAATCTTTAAATCCCGGCAAATTCTCCACCTCACTGTTTCTTCAAAATAATGATGCTTCTTAGCATTTCTTCGCTTCCTAAACTTCAGACCTTCCGCAACATCCCTATTCAAGTAGAAACGGCTTTGCCGTCCACTAAGGGACGGTATCCGTTTCAGCGAGAAATATAAGGATAATTTATAGTGTAGAACATATAAATTCTTATATTTCAAACAAAAAGCGGAAGAACTCCGTCACCGGAGCCCTTCCGTCCCAATGTATCCTTGATTACCAAGTGGAGTCGTCAAGGTTCGGTTTCTACAAGGGCAGCTAGTCACCGGACAGTTCAGACGGCACTCCATTGCTTTATATTCAACACTTTCGTCATGAGAATCCAGCTTGAGTCTAGAAAGTTCCTCTATATTGTACTTGATCCTCAGCCTTTTGTGGTGAAAATGGACAAGAATATTTCCTGCTTCATTAGTCAGCACTATTAATATACCCCAAATGGCTGTCTTTGCTTCAGCCAGCTAGAACCTGCCTGACTTGAAAATCGAGAACAGCAGCCACAGGAACATCAGCAGCGCCACTACCGCGCCAATCTCCACCGTAGGGAAATCCCACAGATGCGAAGGTTCGCCCCGCATCGCGGAGCCGATAATCAGCCCCACCATAATGATACTGAAGGCCAGCAGCACGATGCTGAAGGATAGGCGGTTGCCGATCCGGTCCAGCTTGCGCTGGATCGACTGCAATTCAGGCAGTCCAACCTCAACCTTCAGCTTGCCCGAGCTGACTAGCGCGGAGAGCTGACGCGCCTGTGTCGGCAGCTCGATCAGACTCTCGGCCAGGTCTGCTACCCCGTCCCACAGCTTGCGCTGAATCCGGCTGCCGGTAAAACGTTCCTTAGCCAGCCGCTTGCCGAAAGGCTCGGCCATCTGGACAATGCTGAAGGAGGGGTCAAGGTTCCCAACGACCCCCTCCATAGTCAGCATCGTCTTACCCAAGATCGCCAGATCCGGCGGAATCACCAGCCGGTGTTTGCGGGCAATGCCGAAAAGATCGTTCAGCGCCTTGCCGATACTGACCTGATTGAATGGAACATCATAATATTCATCCCTGAGGCGGTCGACATCGTTATGCAGTGCTACCCGGTCAGCATTCTCCGGTATCACGCCAAGCTTGAGGATCGCCCGCACCATCGCTTCTGTATTCTTGCGCATCAGGGCGATGATCAGTGCAGATAAATGCTCCCGCATCTGATCACTAAGGCGGCCCACCATCCCGAAGTCGATCAAGGCCAGCTTCCCGTTATCCATCAGCATCACGTTACCGGGATGCGGGTCAGCATGAAAGAAGCCGTGAATGAACACCTGACTCAGCATCGTCTCTACAAGCTGCTGTGCGATCTCCTTGAGCTTGACACCCTTGTCCAGCAACTCCTGGCGGCGGTTCAAAGTAATCCCTTCCACGTACTCCATGGTCAGCACCCTTGTTGAAGTATAATCCCAATAAATCTCCGGGATGTATATTCCCTCGCGTTGTCCTAGCTGACCCGCTATTTTCTCTGCATTGCGCCCTTCCTGGCTGTAGTCCAGTTCACCCAAGAGAGACCTGGAGAACTCATCCGCCATACGGCTCAGGCCGTACTGCTTGGCCCAGTCCATGCGCCGCTCCGCCAGAGCACACAAGTCGCGGAGGATCTCCAGGTCACGGCTCATCGTCCGCAGCACGCCAGGACGCTGGATTTTGACTGCAACCGTCACCCCATCATGCAGCACAGCACGGTGAACCTGACCGATGGAAGCAGCGGCAAGCGGTTTATATTCAAAGGATTGAAAAATCTCGTCCACATGCTGGTCCAATTCCTGCTCCACAATGGACCGGGCCGTGTCCGCCGAGAACGGCGGCACATGATCCTGGAGCTTCACCAGCTCCTGAATAATGGAATCGGGCAGCAGATCGGAGCGGGTGCTGGCGAGCTGACCCAACTTCACAAAAGTTGGCCCTAGATCCTCCAGCACCCGGCGAATCCGCTCCCCGAGGGTTAGGCTTTCATGAACCTCCTGCGTGACCAGACGGCGCGGGAGGGATAGAAGATGGTAGAGTCCCAGTTCCTCCACCATATAGCCAAAGCCATGACGCATAAGCGCCATGGCTATCGCCCGATAACGTCCAGCATGCCTGATGCGGACCGCCATTTAATCGTTATGCGTTTCCGGCAAAGTTCCCTGGGGCCGGGAAATGCCCTCCAGCTCCGCTACGCGGTGCTCCAGTCCGGCTATTTTGGCCTCAAGAGCCTCAATGTCCTTATGTGACGGTACCTTCAGGTCGGTCAGTACACGTTGTACCTGTTCTTGTATGGCTGACTTGAATACGCTACGCTCTTCCTCTCCCCGCTCGATGAGTCGATCAACTAGCGCCTTCGATTCGGAGGGCGCAAGCTCTCCGCGCTTCACAAGCTCCTCGACTGTCTTCTCAACTTTTTCCTTGCTGACTATGGTGAGGCCCACTCCTAAAGAGATCGCTTTTTTAAACAAATCACTCATGGCTCTTTCCTCCCAAAGATTGCATTTTGTTGTAAACAGAAGTCATGGTTAAAGTATACCCCACCGAGCAGACATTTCACAAAAGAACGACGCGACCTTTATTCTCTAGGACGTATGAGGAATGCGAGCGGCCCAAGTGGCAGCCTGCAAGATCAGCTCCCGGATGGCAGGATGCCGGAACGTAGGCTCATGATGGCCCGGCATCAGATAGACAACTCGTCCTTGACCATAGCGGTGACACCAAGCAGCAGGCAGCCATTCGCCATCTGCCTCATACTCCAGAAGCACAGTTTTCTCTGTGAAAGGATCAAATTCAAAACGATATGGCTCCTCAGCCAGTTCAAAATCTTCAATTCCCTCGGTAATATCATGCTGCTGCACGCGGAATTTCAAAGGACCATAAGGCGGATGAGTAGTGAATTTCCCGCCGATTAGCTGGGCCAGCTCATAGCGCTTTGCCAGCGATACGCCGGTATGCAGAACGATGAGCCCACCGCCACCGCTCACATAGCTTAGTAGCCCTGCCGTCTGCTGGGGAGACACCGTCTCGTTCCATAATTCATTATAAGCAATACATAAGTCATAGCCGGCCAAATGCTCGCTCAGCAACAGTTTCTTATTCTCTGAACATTGAACGGTCAGCAGTTCATGCAAAATTTCACCGATTTGTTGATCCACTCCCTGCAAGGGGTGGAAACGGGGATGGGTGTAGTCACCGAGTAACAGACATTTTCTCTTGTCCATAGGTGCACTCCTCCTTATTATTCGTCTGGTGTAATTGGTATGAGCTTCCTTTATTTTAAGGAAAAGCTCGCGGTATGTCCATCCAAAGCGGACTTTCCCCGCAGATTTGTCTTCCTGTTAAAAAAGCATTTCCGCCCTCCATTGCGGCGAAAATGCTCTCTAGATCAGCCTGCTTTACGGGCCTCCCGCCGCCCTTTATCTACTTAACGGCTCGTAGCTAGATAGCGGCCAAGCTCCACGAACATGCTGCCCATTCGTTCGTGTTCAGGCATAACGATCCGCGTAATCCCCTCTTCTTGAAGTGCGGCAGAGGTGATGCGTCCGACTGACACAGCGAGCACGTCATTTTCAAAAGCCTCCCGCAATTCCTCCAGCTTGTTCTTCTCCTTAGCCAATTGAGAGAGAAACCGAAATTGCGGCGCACTGGTAAAGGCCACGGCATCTACCTTGCCGGTCACAATCTCCTCCAGCAGCCTCTCCAGTTCACCCGGCTCAGGGGGTGTATGACGATACGGCAAGATCTGCCGGGTTACGGCTCCCACGGTGTCCAGCCAGTCAGTCAGGACGGGTGCGGGGTCACCGTGCAGCTGCAACAGAACGTCCTTGCCCTGCAGATCCAGTCCTTCCATCCCCCGGATCAAACCCGTGCTGCTGCCATCATCGTCGCGAGCGACAGGAGTGAACCCTCTTTTCTTCAAAGCATTAACTGTTTTATAGCCCCGAGCAGCAATAAGAGAGCCTGACAAGACTTCCTGAAAGCGTTCCTCCAGCCCCATACTACCGGCCATGGTGAACAGGGCCTCCAGCCCAATGCCTGTAGTCAGAATCACCAGGTATGGGGGACTGGCAATCCAGCTCTCCAGGCCTTCTCGTAGTGCATCATCATCCAGAAATACGGTTCCCTGGGCAGGCCGCAGCAGCGCTGTTCCACCCATATTCTGTACCAGCTTGGTCATTTCCTCGGCCTTGCGCGCACCGGCGAGGGCGATGGTGAGACCTTTTAATTGCTCTGCCATGAAATCTGCTCTCTCCTTATCGTAACCCTGTTATTTTGCTTATCAGTATACTTGTAAACACCAGGAGATGGAAAGGAATTATTAGCTACTGTCGTTCCTCCAGCTTGAAGCGGCTCGCCAGCTTTTGTAGCTCTTCAGCCAGATGGCTGAGATCGGCGGACGATGAAGCGATCTCCTCTACAGAAGCCAGCTGCTCCTGTGCGGCAGCGGAGATCGTCTCTGTACTGGCAGCAGCCTCACCGGTGATCAAGCGAATCTCGGCAATCGCCTTCTCCATGCTGTCTGTTTCTGAGGTTAGTGTGCGGACAGCTTCATTCATGTCTTCGATTTTCTCGGCGGCACCCTTTACCGCTCTGCGGATACGCGAGAAGGATCGGCCAGTTGTATCGACCGCAAGAATTCCTTCTGACACACGCTCTTTGGCAGCTTCCATCGTGGTGGTGGCCTGCGCCACCTCCCCGTTGATGGAAGTAATCTGATCCGCAATTCGGGTCGCTGATCGCTCTGATTCCTCTGCCAGCTTGCGCACCTCTGCGGCAACAACCGCGAAGCCGCGGCCCTGCTCGCCCGCCCTTGCGGCCTCAATGGAAGCATTCAGCGCCAGCAAGTTGGTCTGACGGGCAATTCCCTTGATCACCCCTACAATCCCGGTGATCTGGTCGGTGCGGCTATTGAGTTTGTCAATCACACTGCCAAGCTCTTCCACCGTCTCATGGATACCATTGATTTTGTCCACGACACTGATGACCGAATCGCCACCTTCCGAGGCGGATAACGAGGTCTTATCCATCATCGCTGATACCTGCTCCATAACCCCCGAGATCTTCATCACTTCGTTGGCTGTGGCTGCCGTACTCTCCATGCCTTTATGTACACTATTGACCTGACGCTCCGTTCCCCCGGCCACCTCCTGAATGGCAATGGTCACATGCTCGATAGCCTTTGTGGTCTGCTCTGCACTCGCGGTCAATTCCTCCGCAGAGGAGGACAAGTTGTCCGTCATTTCTTGTACACCAACGATCATCCCCCGCAGATTGACCACCATGGACTGGAAGTTCTCAGCTAGTACGCCGATCTCATCCTTGCGGAAATCGCCGATATCCTTCGACAAGTCACCCTCGGCGATCACCTCTGTTGCCTTTCTCAATCGGCGAAGCGGCTGAAGTATGGAATGTACATTAATATAGATTAGCACCAGCGCCACCAAGACAGAGCCAGCGATAACCATCGCTGCAGTATTACGGATAGGTGCTGTTACACCGTCCACCTCGTTCATGCTGATCGTGCCTCCAATTCTCCAGCCCGTCAGCTCGTTGACCATAAAGATCATCTTCTTGTTACTATCCTTATACACGTAATCGAAGGAACCCTTCTCCTGTTCAAACATTTTCTTCACAAAATCAGCACCGGATTCGACTCCAATCGTCTCTGTAGGATGGACCAGATACTTCTTGCTGCTGTCCACGATTAAGATATAACCTTCCTTACCCACCTTGAGATTTGTCAGATCGCCCAGCTCAGCCAAATTCAGATTCAGGGCCACAACACCATCCCCGTTCTTCAGTACGGCGGAGATCGCAACGGCATTCTGCTTATCAGCCGATTGAAAAGCTGGAGAGATCACTACCCCCTTGCTGTCCTTCAACGCATTGACATAGGAATTCTCCTTGCGTGGATCATAGTCATTAGGCAGCTTGGTCTCGGAGGCATGCAGCGACTTGGCCCGGCTCGTCCCCACATAAATATCGAGCACATCGGAATGTAGCGCCGCATATTCCTGTAATCTGGCCCGGATGCCGGAGGATACCTCTCCGCTCGCTTCGCTGTTAATATCTTCCGCCTTCAGCTGTTCGGCAAAGTATTCAATATCCTTAATTTTAGACTTTATGTTGGCATTAATGATGGTGTTGACCGCACCTACGCTCTCCTGAGCGTTGTTGATCAATTGATCCTCCACTTCATGGCTGGCCGATTGATAAGTCTGCCAGCCAATGATCATGCTTGGCACCAGCAGCACAAGCATGTAGGTGGCAACGAGCTTCGTACGGATAGAAATAACCGTATTTTTGTTCATGAGATGTGATCACTCTCTCTTTCTTCTGGGTCTTAAGTAGGCCAGTCCTTCGATGTTAACAACAACTTTATGTATATAATTATAATTCAGCTTCCACAGTCTCTTTTCCTTCTCGATCCCTTTAATATTCTCATACATTTCTTGATAATCCTCATATAAAACCGAAAAAGACCGTTTCTTATGGAAGCGATCTTTTCTTATATCCAATGTAAATGGAGCATTAAAAAAACAAGGACGAAAGTCCCTGTTTTTTTAATTCATGTTTTTCCCTTTGCAAGTCGGGCAAATTCCGCCGAATACGACATGGGCATGCCCAATGGTATACCCTGTTTCGCTGGCGACTTCGTTGATCCACTCTTCCGGAACATGACTCATCACTTCATCCACCGCCCCACACACCTCGCATATAATATGCTGGTGATCATCCATCCGGGCATCATATCGGCTCGCCGACTCACCGAGCTTGAGCTCCTGAATCAGTTTCTTGTCGGATAGGTAACGAAGCGAGTTATACACTGTACCATAAGCAAGATTATGTCCCTGCTCTACCAGGCGGTTCATCACTTCCGCAGCAGTTGGGTGATCATGCGAATTCCGGACGATATCGTAAACGGCTTGTCGTTGAGAAGTCAGATTAAGGTTTCTCATTGCGATCATCCTCTTATTTATTTTTAGATCAAGTATAAATACTAAAGTGCATGCGGTCAATAACCATAGTCAGGACTCCTATATATTTTATATAGCCATTTCCGCAAAATTCGCTAAAATGGACTTATCCGTTCATTGAATTCATCCGATCTAGCCAATTCTCCAAGCAAGGGGCCTTTGAAAGATATGCTGATTGACCTACTTACCAGCTTGTTCACTAATTTCTGCATTCTCGTTACATTCGTCTTCCTCTCCGGCAGTCTTTCCAAGCGATACAACTTTCTGGGCCGTACAATGTCGCCTCAGGCAGGCATCGTCGCCGGATTGATATTCGGGCTCTTCGGCATGATTCTGATGAGTTACTCATTCCCTATTGGACCGAACACCTACGCGAATCTGCGACATCTGGCCATCATTATCGCTGGCGCTTATCTCGGCTGGCTTCCTGCTGCTGTCTGTTCTGTCCTGCTGGCCGTCAGCCGACTCCTCTTCTATGATATTACCTATAATTCTCTTTCTGCAGCCTTTTCCTTACTGCTCTGCGGCGTATGCTGCAGTTGGATCGCGCTTAAACCCTGGACCCGTCTGCGTAAAATGACCGTCAGTAATCTGCTTACTATGGGTCTCGTGTTTGCCCTGCTGCTTAACAATTTGGACAGTTTCCAAGCTGTCATGAAGGTCTTTCCAATAGAGCTTGCCGCCTCTCTTGCCACAGGTCTTATCATCTATTATGTTGCAGAGTATATCCAGCGCTCTAATGAATTGTTCAACCAGCTTGAGGTGCGGGCCACGACCGATTTTCTGACCGGACTGAATAACCGCCAGCAGTTCCAGCGGCATTTGGAGAGCGAATTGCTCCAGGCAGCGAAGCAGCGCGAGAGCTTGTCCCTGCTTTCGCTCGATATCGATCATTTCAAGACCATCAACGATACATATGGACATCCAGCAGGCGATCAGGTGCTGATCCAGCTTGCCCAGCGGCTGATCGAAGCAGCTCGTCCTCAGGATATTGTCTCCCGCAACGGTGGCGAGGAATTCTCAGTACTGCTGCCCGTCTGTTCGCTACATGAAGCAGAGAAAGCTGGGGAACGCATTCGCGCAGCTGTAGAGCAGGACTTGTTCTTGCTCCCGGATGGACAGCGGATTCCCGTTACCATCTCCGTCGGTGCGGCTTGCTGCCACCCTGATTATGATGAAGCTGTCAGTCGCCTGCTGACCCATCACGCGGACCAAGCGCTCTACCGTGCCAAAAATTCAGGGCGAAACAAGGTCTGCTCCGAATCACCTTATTCTCACGAGAATGAAGCCTATGAGAGGCAGCTTATTTAATCATGCCAGAGTATTTGATATCCACATCCACCATCGTTTTAAATTCCAGCTTTGGATAAATAGCCTTCCATTCCTTCATCTCAGTGTCATTGTTAAAATGTCTTGAAGCGTAGCGCAATCCCCAGCCAAAAGGGTCCAGCCCGCTTCGTTGAATTTTGACCAGAAGCTTCTCAATCCCCTCCTTCAACTCCTCTCCACCAGCCTTGGAGATCTGCAGAAGGTCCTGATGAGTAACCATATCCTGAGAGCTATTCTCTTCGAGAATACCCACGATCTTTAACTTGTATTTAATGAAAGGCGTTCCCTGCTCAGGCGTATGAATTCGATAGCTTGCTGAGGAACTCTCCGTATAGTATTGGTACATCCCCCCTTTGTAATGAGCGGGAAGATTGGTCCGGAGCTCCCGGCGTGTCAGCAGATTAAAAAGCCGAGTCTCATCCGGCGAAAGTGTCATCCGGATTTTCTGCTTATCAAGCAGGGCAATTTTGTTAATCAGAAATTGCTCTTTTCCTCTAGACTCAACAATCGGAAGAGTGGGATCTATTCCCTCCTCATAGACGTTTTTCATCAGCTGGTAGGAGTACACGCTAGCGATAAATGGCGACTCCGTCCCTTCCCCGCTCATCGCCATGATCAGTGAATTAGAGGGAATATGCTCCGACTGAGGCTTTATACTTAGCACCTTCAGCGCCTCTGGTCTACCTACACCAAAGTTCAGGATCAGCTGGATATCCCTGCGCCGTACAGCCCAGTCCAGGACATGGCGGATATCTTTTTCCGCAAGCTTCTCTCCCATAATGATGGATTTGCAATGCACGTAATCCAATTCCTTCTCCACTCTGGATTTCATTAAGCGGAGCGCTTCTGAGATGCTGTAGGATTCTTCCGTCAATATCTGCATTTTCTCATCTATCTTGGTAATATCGCCTTGCGGTACGGCCAGCTTCAGACTAACCTTGAGGTTGCCTTCTTTCTCTCCAGGGTCCACCCCCATGGCAACGACGAATATTCGCCGATCGATATCTTTGAAATCACAGCCGGCCGTTAGTAGCAACAGAATGGCTATTAGCAACAAACCGGTTTTCTTCACAGATCCCGCCTCCTGGCCTTCCGCATTTTTATAGCGCAGTAGAACAGTGTAGCTATCATCGACATTTCTCCGAGCCAGCGAATCTGCAGAAACCACTCAGCCAGTTGATTAAGCTCATACTGATCCATATACATCAGCAGCAGAGTAGCTGCGCAGAATACCCCTAGAATGATCCCTTCTTTCCATAGCTTCGCTCTAGACGAATTTTTGTCTGCGAATGGCATAATACTTTTGAACAGCTCCAGCCCCACATGCCAGTGTACGATCACACTCATGATAGATAGGGTCATATAGGCAATATAAAAAATAAACAACATCCGTTCAATCAAAAACGTCTCGATCCGAATGCTGTCTGCAGTTGAGAACCAAGTGTATACATGACGTTCGACTCCGATCGTTCCAAAATATCCGATGGGTACCAGAAACGTCACTAATAGCACTATCAAGCCCTCCACAGCGATGAGCCAGACATGTCTTAGCTTAATTTTGTGAAATAGCCGGTTGAAAATGGCCAAATTGATGTAGCCACTAAATAGAAAAGTACCGGCAGCCACACTCTTGATATCCGGCTTATGCCAGATAAACGTCATAATCTGAAACACAGAGTCCCAACTAAAATTAGGGTTGATCAATGCTTTTACACTCGCATACAGAATTAGAGGCAAGGTAATGCCCAAGATCACCTCGAGCCCGTACAATAAGGACAGCCCATCTGCCCGGCAGCAAAGACAAACCAGAATTAAAAACCCAATAACTACCGGGTAAGCCCCAGTGTCGGGGCTGATGAATCGCAAGGTGATGTCCACGAATGAGAGCAATGTGATCACCCCGGCTGTATACCATAACACCGCGTAGATTAAGAGCATCGGCGTCGTCACAAGTTTGGGCATAAGCGAATTGAAGATTTCGGGAATTCCCTTGCCAGGGAACTTGTCCATCAATTTGGTAAACACATAGACAAACATGGTGCCGATCGGCACCGCAATCAGGATCGACATCAACGCTCCGTCAAAACGTCTGTCCATCAGCTCTCTTGGCACAAAGTTAATAATGTTGATCAGACTGTTCATCAGAAAAAGACAGTAGAAATAACGGCTTTTAACCATCAGTGCCCCCGCCTTTCTTGAATTTGCGGAAGTTGATGTTGTCCATGAAGAACAGCCGGAAATACGGCTGGCCAAAACTCCGCTGGCTGCATAGATAAATAATTAAACCTACCAGACAAGCTACAACACCGACCAAGCCTAGAAGAGCGGCGGCAATTACGAAGAAATATTTTAGTACACGGACAGAGAAGCTCATCATATTCAGTGGAATTAAAAAGTTGGAGATGGCGACTGCCGAGACTAGAATGATCATAATGTTGCCGACCAGACCGGCTTGGGTTGCCGCCTGACCTAGAATCAAACCGCCAACCGTGGTCGCCGTCGGACCAATCGCCTTGGGAAGCCTGATACTCGCTTCTGTCAGGAATTCCATCATGATGAGCATAATCAGTACTTCCACAAAAGAAGGATATGGCACGGTGGCACGGCTACCTGCAACAAGCAGCGCAATCTGCACCCGGATAATCTCCGGGTTGTACGAGGTGAACGCAACATACAGAGCCGGCAGCCACAGCGTCATCGCCACCCCGATGACCCGCAGAAACTTCAGGAATCTTCCGACAAAGGGAAACTGGATTTTGTCATCCATTGCCGTATAGAAATCATTGAAGATGGAGGGCAGAACAATGGCATAGCCTGTAGTATCCATCATCAGCGCCACTTTGCCTTCGGAGAGGTTAAATACAACGCGGTCCGGCCGCTCCGTTACAATAGTCTTGGGAAAAATCCGCAGCTTGTCGCTGCTTAAATACTTTTCAAGCTCGCCTGTGGCCTGCAGAATATCCACTCTCAGGGTCTGAAGCTTTTCTTTGACTTCAGCCAGCACATCATGATTCACACGGCTCTCATCATATAGAATTGCCGTCTTGGTCCGTGACAGATTGCCAATCAGCATCGATTCCATTTTTAGTTGCGAGGATTGATAGCGTCGCCGCACCATATTCAGATTGATTGCCAGATTCTCGGTGAATCCGTCGGACGGTCCCTGGGTCACACTCTCTGTGATGGTCTCCGACACAGCGCTGTTCTCGGACTTTAGAACATCAAAGAAATAGAGCTGCTCCAGGACACCAACAGCAGCATAGCCGCTCAGTAGAAGCTCCAGTGCCCGCTCACCCGTCGTTGCCTCTTCGGTGCCTGGATAGGTACGAATGTAATCCTTATAAGCTTCGGTATCCTCCATCTCATAGAATGGAGCAATCACACTATGGCTGACCTTATCTGAATCTGTAATGCTCTTGATAAAGACTAGCCGGGCATCACCGGCAGGCGCAAGCAGCCGCTTGTCCTCCAGATCTGCGATATTATCCAGCTTTCCAGTGATCCATTCCAAGGAAGCCGCGTGCTTCTGAGGTTGTTCAGACACTCTAAATCCCTCCCCTCTCTGGTTGCATTTTATGAAAGACGTGCCCTTATTTTGGCATCATCGTCCGCAAATCATGCACTAACCTCTGAACTGAAGTTTCTTTTGCCCAGGTTATGGTAATAATTGAACAACGTAATGCAAAAGTATGGAGGGATCAGAGCATGAAGCCAGAGAATCGGCTTACGGCCAATTTGCCGCAATTTCCCGAATCGTTATGGCGGGATACTGTCGATATGCCGGCCTTTCCGCGACTGAACGGGAATCACCAGACGGACGTCGCGGTGGTAGGAGGGGGAATCACGGGCATTACGACAGCCTACCTGCTCTCCAAAGCCGGCTATAAGGTGACCCTGCTAGAAGCAGGGACCATCCTTAATGGAACCACCGGATTCACCAGCGCCAAAATCACTGCCCAACACGGTTTGATCTACCACGATCTCTTGAAACACTTTGGAGAGGAGCAGGCCCGGCTCTACTATAAATCGAACAACGAGGCCATGGAATGGATGATCCGTACCGCGCAAGACCTGCACCTGTCCTGCCAAATGACACGAGATGATGCCATTCTGTATGCCGATGCCGGAGATGACAAGACACGGGAGCAGCTTGAGCAGGAATTCGCCGCTTATCAGACCTTGGGGTTGCCGGGAAAATGGCTGGATAAAGTATCTCTCCCCCTGCGGGCAGAAGGGGCCATTACCTTGCCAGGACAAGCTCGCTTTCACCCCCTGCAATATTTGCTGGGGCTACTTCAGGCATTTCTTGAAAACGGCGGTATAGTGTACGAACACACAACCATTGCTGAAAATGTAGAGAACAGCGGCAAGCTCACGCTTTTCACCGAGCAGGATCAGCATGCCATTACCTGCAGTCACGCCGTCTCCGCTTCCCACTTCCCGTTCTATGACGGTGGGGCGCTCTACTTCACGCGCCTGCATGCCGAGCGCTCCTACTGCCTGGCCATTCAGCCTGAAATGGAGTTTGAAGGCGGCATGTATCTGAGCGCCGGGCAGCCAACCCGCTCCTTGCGAACCGTGGAATGGGATGGCAAGAAGCTAGTGATCGTCGGCGGGGAGAATCATAAGACAGGCCAAGGTATTTGCACCTTTGGACACTATGAGAACCTTGAGAGGTTCGGTGGACAATTGCTGGGAATTAAGCTAATGCCATACCGCTGGTCGACCCAGGACCTGGTCACGCTCGACAGAGTTCCTTATATCGGCAAGGTCTCCGCCGAAGAAGAAATCTACATCGCCACCGGCTTCGGCAAATGGGGGATGACCAGCGGCACCTTGGCAGCACAAGTGATTGCGGATCAAATTCAGCGCAAGGATAACCCCTACACAGCGCTGTACAATCCTTCACGCTTCAAAGCAAATCCCAGCATCAAGAACTTCATCGTGCAGAACGCCAATGTCGCCAAGGAGTTTGTTTCAGGCAAGGTCGAGATTGTCCATAAGAAGACCAGTGAACTCAAGCGGGACGAGGGGGCGGTTGTATTTCATGATGGAAAGCGCGTCGGCGCGTACAGAGACCTTGAAGGCAACCTTCATCTGGTCGACCGAACATGTACGCATCTGGGCTGCGAATGTGAGTGGAATAATGGAGAACGAACCTGGGATTGCCCCTGCCACGGCTCCCGCTTCTCCTATGATGGTGCCGTGCTGGAAGGACCGGCCACACTCCCGCTGGACACCATCAGTCCGGAGATCCCCTGAGCATCGGATACCTAAGACAAGCACAGCGCCGCTACCTACTGGGGCGGCGTGCTTGTCTTTGCCCACTCAGGTATAATTAAAGTGGAAGTTGTTATCGATACTTTAAAAGGACGTGAAGCGAAGTTATGGATCTGAGAGGAAAAAGCGTTGTGATTACCGGGGCAGGTAAAGGAATCGGGAAAGCACTGGCCCTTGCACTAGCCAAAGAAGGAGCTAACCTGGGCCTAATCTCCAGAACATCGGGAGATTTGGAAGCTTTGAAATCAGCATTGACGGAAGTCTACGACGTCAAGGTTAGCATTGCCGTTGCCGACATTTCAGTACAGGAAGAAGCCGAACGCGCTGTGGTTTCGCTCCAGAATGACCTTGGGGCTTTCGATGCCCTTATCAATAACGCCGGGGTCGCCCAGTTCGGTACTTTTCTGGAGATGGATCCTGCGGACTGGAAACGCCACATTGAGATCAATCTCTTCGGTGTTTACTATGTTACCAGAGCAGCATTGCCAGCTATGATCGAGCGCAGCAGCGGTAATATCATCAACATCTCTTCCACAGCGGGTGAACGCGGATTTGCTACAGGCTCTGCCTACTGTTCCTCCAAGTTCGCACTGATGGGTATGACCGAATCGCTGGCTCAAGAGGTGCGCAAACACAATATCCGCGTGACCGCGCTGACACCAAGTACAGTCAACACGCCACTGGCTGAGAATGCAGGCCTGAAGATTGGCGACGAGGATCGTATGATGCAGCCAGAGGACGTAGCAGAACTGACTATTGCAGCCCTGAAGCTGCCGGATCGTGTCTTCCTCAAGACCGCCGGTATTTGGACCACGAACCCGCAATAAATCATCTACTGCTCATATTCTTTTATTCATACTGCCTTAGGGAGGTAATTGCATGCTAGTAGTTACGAATACGATTAAAGTCAAGGAAGGCCATGGGGCCGCTATGGCCCAGCGTTTTGCAGGTTCAGGCGGTGTTCAGGATATGCCGGGCTTTGTGCGCATGGAAGTATGGCATGGCAGTGCCAAGGAAGGCGTGGAGGAATTAAAGATCAGTACCGTGTGGGAGAATGAAGAGGGCTTCAAGAGCTGGACCTCCAGCGAATCCTTCAAGCAATCTCACCGCGGTGCCGGCGGCAGCGACGTCATTCTGGGCGCCTCGCTCGACAAGTACGAGCTGCTGATTAGCCGTACGCCTGGGAACTAGCACAGCTGAGAACTAGTACACATTAGCCTTTGAAGCTAGTTTTTGATTTGTTGAAAAAGATTGTTCAGAACTATCCCCAGTTCTACAATCATAAGTGTTTCCAAGTGGAACAAAGCAGCCTGACTCCTCTTTAACCTAGGACTCAGGCTGCTTTGTTATTGCATTTGGAGAGCTACATAAGGCGGAATAAGATGAACCTAATGTCCGAATGAAAGTCTCGGTCGTCACTACGATGGATTGTTGGGCTGCCAATCGCTATTGTCTCTAGATTTCTTCTATTTAACCGCTTGTAGCAGTTAAGATTCGGATAGCAGCTCTTGCTTTATTAACCCTTGTAGCGGTTGAGATCGAGAAGCAGTTCATATATATACATGAGCTTTTCTCTGGAGACCTTTCAGTTGAGCGCCTCACTCCTACAGGCCCTAACTTCCCCTCCGCTCCTCCCCACCTTGTATTGAGTAGAAAAGAGAAGTACGCACATCACTTCCAAAGACGATATAACGGCATTTTTGCACCTTAAATAGGCTGCAGCTAAGCATCGAGTTCAATTAGAGGCAATTTTGTACCTTAATTCTTCCAAAATGCCCCCTCCAGTGGATTTTTCAAAAAAATAAGGTACATTAATGCCTCTATATCCCTATTTCAGCTAAAAATGAGGAAATTAAGGTGCAAAAACGCACTTAGTTGGGAGTGTATAGCTTTATTTCGCTGTTTCCCTTTGTAAACTGATAAGGCGACCTCTGCTAATGCTTATTTCTTCGATAAAACATACTCCTTCAAGTCTTTAAACTCATCTTTGTTTTCTTTTGCCCACTGTATTTCATCAGCTGCTGTAAAGGACTTTGCTTGAGAACTTGGAATAAGAGACCCCACCACCGGGAAAAGTTCCGTCTTCCCAGACTCTACCTGATCAATAATAAATGGCACTGCTGGTACACCTAGCTTTGTTAACAAAGCTAGCTTCTGATCTTCAGGCAACTCAGAATTTGCAATTTTTTCAACTTCCTCAGGAAGAGTACTTAGTTTTAGTTTCCATTTCGCAGAAAAAATATCTCCTGAAGCCCAAGTCGTACTCTGATCTTCTTTAAGATTAACCTTCGAGATTTCCTCAATGGCCGCTGCAAAGATGTAAGCGAAAAGACTACTTCCTTCACTCTCATCAATTTTCTTTTCCAATACCGGGATAGCATCCGTACCAAGATTTACAATATTCGCATACTCCACACTATTTTTAAGGTAATCATAAGGATTACTACTCATGGCAAGCTCAGCTTTATTAGCGACTTCAGTTTGTAACTGTTTTGCCAAACCATTAAGATTCTCATCAATTTGTTTCTCAACAGATGCATCGGCACGCATTGCATAAATAGAGGCCGTAACAGTAAAACCGAGAGCGAAAATGCCGACAAGTAATTTTTTATTCATTCTTATCACCTCAATGATTTAATGATCTTATTACTTGCAGTTCCGATCGGCGAAGCTGTTCTAAACGCATCATTTATTCTGGCTTCATAGGTGAACCTCTCTCTTACTCCCCAACCTCAGACTGCATCTCCGCCACTTCCACATGCTTGCCCGGCCAGAAAGCCACCCGACCGAATAACAAGGTAATGGCCGGTACGAGGAACGGGCGTACTACAAAGGTATCCAGCAGAACACCGAGGGCTGTGATAATACCAAATTGCACAAGCACTTGAATCGGCAGCGTAGCCAGCACAGCAAAGGTCCCGGCTAAGATGAGACCGGCAGAAGTAATGACGGAGCCTGTCTCGTTAACACCTTCCGCAATCGCCTGTTTCAAGGGCATAACCTTGCGTTTTTTCCATATGTTCGAGATCATAAAGATGTTATAGTCCTCGCCAAGTGCCACCAGAAATACAAAGGAATAGAGTGGAATCGCTCCCTGAATGGCCTCTGCGCCCAGGACATAGTGAATAATGATCCAGCCCAGTCCAAGCGCCGAGAAGAAGGATAGAATTACGGTCCCCACCAGATAGATGGTAGCGATGATTGAGCGTAAATACAGGAGCAACAGCAATGTGATCATTCCGATGACTACTGGAATAATGAGATCCATATCCCGCTCGCCAGTGGCTCTATTGTCATACTGTGTTGCTGTTTGGCCGCTAATCCAAACTTTTCCTTCAGGATTCTCCACCCCCACATCCACAAGCGCCTGCTCTCCCGTCGCCTGAAGCGCCGGAATATGGCTCATGGCCTCAAGGGAGTAGGGATTACTCTTGAATTCAATATCGAAGCCCAGAATCTCCTTATTGACTGCGCCTTGCTGAGGATCAGAAACCTTACTCACATAAGAGAGTGCGCCCAGGACAACTTTAAGATCTTCGCCCTCCGCCTTGCCTTGAGTATCAATCATCAGTTTGGCCGGAGCCAGCTCGCCAGGCGAGAACTGTGTGCCAATAAGATCAAATCCCTGACGTGACTCCATATTCTTCGGAAAAGAAGACAGGATATCATACGTGAACTTAATTCCGCTGGAGAAGGAAGCCAGTACACCAAGCAGCAGTACAGTTACGCCTACAATGGCCCATGGACGGGCAACCACCAGCTCGCCGATGCCTTTTTTGCGGGACATTCGTGGCTGTGGTAGCGGCTTGCCCTTGGCCTTTGCCCGCTCTGCTTCCATTTGCGGTGTACGCGGAATGAATGGATAGAACGAAGCCCGGCCAAAAATCGATAGCAGTGCCGGAACTAGTGTCAGACTAGCGATTCCCATAATAAAGATCGCCAGACTGAAAGGAACCGCAAAGCGGTGGTACGCCCCGAACTTCGCCAGCAACAGCGCAAACAGTGCCAGCACTACGGTGAAGCCGCTCATGGCGATTGCCCCGGAAGAATCCGTAACCGCATAGAGCAGTGCACGCCCCTTACTATCCTCTGTCTTCAGCAATTGACGGAACCGCGAAATGAGGAAGAGGCAATAATCTGTGCCTGCTCCGAATAGCAGGACGGTCATAATCGAGATGGCTTGCGAGTCTACAGTAATCCAGCCGTCCTGCGCCATTTTACCCAGTAGCGGTCCCGTAACCCCATAAGCGAAGCCCACCGCAACCAGCGGAATGAATGCCAGAATCGGCGAACGATAGATTAGTAGCAGAAAAATAAGTACAAGCAGAACAGTCGCAATAAGCAAGGATACATCGGCATTTTTGAACAAACTGCTGGCATCAATGGAGATACCTACAGGTCCGGTGACGCGCAGACTTAACTCGCTGTCCGCTGTATCGGCTGCTGTCAGATCACTGCCGGTTTCCGTGCGGATGATCTCCTTGAGCTCCGTGACCGCTTGTTTAAGCTGTCCACTATCTGCTGAAGAATCGAAGAGTACAGGCGTCACCAACGTGCTGCCGTCCTCCGAGAGCGAAGCTTGAAGCGCCTGTGGAGGAATTTTGCCTAGCGGGGGCACGAAATTTTGATACGACACCGGCTGCTGCTCCAATGTATTGTAGATTGCCCCGATATGTACCAGATCCTCCGAAGACATTCCGCCTTCTCGGTGCCACACCAATAAAGCTGGAACACCGCTGCCGCCAGGGAATTCTCTTCCTGCCACAGCTTCCGCGCGAACCGATTGCGCATTCTCTGGCAGATTGGGGGCATTGTTTACCACCTGTGAATTCACAGCAGGCCATAGCATGTTAAGGAGGCCGACTACTGCAATCCACACGAGAAGCGTGATCCACTTAGTTTTGCTGCCCGTAATCCATTTTCCGTAGCCTGACATCTATTTCATCCTCTCTGCAGAGCCTGCGGAACATGAAATGAACCGCGGGTCATTTTTATATTCATATCATACACGCAGACCTATCTAAAAACCATCCGTGATTTCACGCATTCAGAGCCTCTTGTAAAATGAAAAACCGCGCAATTGCGCGGTTTAAATTACGAATCAAGCTGCATTTCGTGCAGCTTGTACACGGCCTGGACAGCATGAGTCATTCCATGTCCTGAAAGATAAATACCCCTCGCCACCGCACATTACGCACGGCGGCAAGGGGTATTTTAAGGCCACTAACCGTTATTACACTTCTTGCTGTCAACCTCAGATAACTTCCGGAACAGGGTCCTCAGAGAACTGACTGTTGTAAAGATCAGCATAGAAGCCATTTTGCGCCATCAGCTCTTCATGGTTGCCTTTCTCAATGACACTTCCCTTGTTCATAACCAAAATCAGGTCCGCATCACGAATTGTAGACAGGCGGTGGGCGATGACAAAGCTTGTTCTACCTTCCATCAGCGTGTTCATCGCCTTCTGGATCTGCACTTCTGTCCGAGTGTCGACGCTACTTGTAGCCTCATCTAGAATGAGGATGGACGGATCAGCCAGGATAGCGCGGGCAATGGTCAGAAGCTGCTTCTGCCCTTGCGAGATGTTAGAGGCTTCTTCGTTCAGCACCGTATTGTAGCCCAGCGGCAGTGTGCGGATAAAGTGGTCCGCATGTGCTGCCTTGGCCGCACGCACCACATCGGCTTCACTGGCACCCTCACGTCCGTAGGCAATATTGTCACGGATCGTACCATTGAAGAGCCACGTATCTTGAAGCACCATCCCGAATTTGCTGCGCAGATCACTGCGCTTCATATCCGTAATATCAACACCGTCGATGAGGATTTGGCCGCCGTTCAGCTCATAGAAGCGCATCAGCAGATTGATCATCGTGGTCTTGCCGGCACCGGTCGGTCCTACAATTGCGATCGTCTGGCCCGGATTGACCTCAATATTCATATCCTCAATGAGGATAGCATCCTCTTTATATCCAAACTTCACATGACGGAATTCCACCGCGCCTTCTTCCACAGCTCCGTGTTTCACAGCAGCCGATTTCTCCGGAACTTCCTCTTCTTCATCTAACAGCTCGAATACCCGCTCTGCGGAGGCAACTGTCGACTGAATGATGTTAGCAATGTTCGCGGTTTGTGTGATCGGCATAGTGAATTGTCGTGAATACTGGATAAAGGCCTGGATATCCCCGACTTCGATCATCTTTTTGGTGACAAAAATACCGCCGACTACGCAGACAAGCACATAACCTAGGTTCCCGATAAAAGTCATCAGCGGCATAATCATGCCTGACATGAACTGGGCGCGCCAGCCGGAATTGTAGAGATCGTCGTTAATCGTGTTAAACTGACGAAGCGATTCCTTTTCACGGCCGAAGGCTTTGATAATACGGTGACCGGTGTACATTTCTTCTACGTGTCCGTTCAACTGCCCAAGTGATTTTTGCTGGCCAATAAAATAGGTTTGCGAGCGTTTCGTGATCCCCATTATGGCAATGAAGCTAAGCGGCAGTGTCACCACTGTAATCAGGGTCAGCCAAGGACTGATCGTCAGCATCATGATAATAACACCAATAATAGTAACAATAGATGTTATCAGTTGTGTTAAGCTCTGCTGCAAGGTGGTACTGATGTTGTCTACATCATTGGTAGCCCGGCTGAGAATCTCCCCATGGGTTCTGGAGTCAAAATATTTCAGCGGCAGCCGTTCCAATTTGAGATTGATCTGCTCACGCATATCATAGACAACCTTCTGGGCCACACCAGCCATGATATATTGCTGCAAATAGCTGAACAGGGCACTGAACAGATAAAGACCACCCAGAATCAGCAGGATATCGTTAATATAGCCAAAATCAATAAAGGCCCCTTCTACGCCCATCAACTTCCCATAGGCGCCTTCGAACAGCTTGGTCGTTGCTTTACCCATAATCTTCGGGCTTAGAATACTAAATACCGTACTGGCAATCGCCATAATAAAGATAACAATCAACTGCACCTGGCGTGGGCGCAGGTAGCGAATCAGACGGCGGAGTGTACCCTTGAAGTCCTTGGCCTTCTCCGCTGGCAGCATCATTCCAGGACCGCCAGGACCGCCAGGTCCCCGTCCTCTTCCACCGCCCGGAAGTTTCATCTGGCTGTTCTTCTCACTCATGCTATTTCCTCCTCTGACAACTGCGAGGACACAATCTCGCGGTACACTTCACTGTTCTCCAGCAGTTCCTTGTGCGTTCCCGTACCAGCGATTCTGCCTTCATCCAGCACAATAATCCGATCCGCATCCATTACTGTGCTGACCCGCTGAGCCACAATAAGCACGGTGGATTCTGTCGTCTCCCCTTTGAGAGCGGCGCGCAGATTGGCATCTGTCTTGAAATCAAGCGCCGAGAAGCTGTCATCGAAGAGGTATACTTCTGGTCTTCTGACCAGTGCACGGGCAATAGACAGACGCTGCTTTTGACCCCCAGAGACGTTATTCCCGCCCTGAGCAATTTCCGAATCGAATCCATCCTTCATGCCCGATACAAAATCGAAGGCTTGTGCCACTTTGGCTGCATGGATAATTTCTTCATCGGTCGCATCCTCTTTACCGTAACGGATATTCTCCTTGATCGTGCCAGTGAACAGCACTGCTTTCTGTGGAATGTAGCCGATCTTGCTGCGCAGCTCTTCTTGAGTCATTTCACGAACATCGACGCCATCCACTCGTACGGCACCTTCAGCCACATCATAGAATCTAGGGAGCAAGCTCAGCATTGTGGATTTACCAGACCCGGTACCCCCAATAATCGCCGTGACTTCACCCGGCCGGGCACTGAAGCTGATCCCAGACAACGCAGGCTGTTCTGCACCCGGGTAGGAGAAGCTAACGTTCTCGAATTCCACGTATCCGCGCAACCCATCGCGGCCATCACGCTTAGTCAATACAGCAGTGTTGTCAAGCTCACTTGCCGACGGATCCAGAATTTCCGGCTTCATATCCAATACCTCGTTGATCCGTACAGCCGATGCGGAAGCACGGGGAATCAACACGAACATCATCGAAACCATAATCAGCGAGAACATAATCTGCATGGCGTATTGAATGAAGGCCATCAACGAACCAACTTTCAGGTCACCGTCACCAATACGGATGCCTCCATAATACAGAATAGCAATCATGGAAAAGTTCATAACAATCATCATGAGCGGCATCAGTCCAGCCATGATCTTGTTAACCTTAATGGCCGTTTCGGTCAGATCACGGTTAGCTTCCGAGAACCTTTTGTTCTCATGGTTAATTCGGTTGAACGAGCGAATAACACGGATACCTGTCAGATGTTCTCTCAGCACAAGGTTGAGCTTATCCAGCTTGACCTGTATTGCTTTAAACAACGGCAAGCCCTTCATACCTATCAGGAAAATCGCACCCACAAGCAATGGAATGACGACTACAAAAATCAATGACAACTTGGCATCCTCGGAGACCGCCATAATGATCCCGCCGATCATCATCATCGGTGCCGCGATCATCATCCGCAGCATCATTGTCAAGACGGTCTGTACTTGTGTAATATCATTAGTCGTACGGGTAATCAGTGATGCTGTACCCACCTTGTCAAACTCGTGGAGCGTAAAGTTTTCTACATGATTGAACATTAGCGCTCGCGTATTTTTGCCGAAACCTGCAGCAATCTTGGCTGAGAAATAACTGGCAATGATTGAACACAGCGCTCCGCCGGCAGCCACCAGTAGCATGAACCCGCCGACTCTCCAGATATAGCTGCGGTCGCCTTGCACAATCCCTTTATCTACGATGTCAGACATCAGTGTAGGGAGATACAAATCACCCATGGATTGCAAAAATACAAGGATCAGTACACCGATAACCGCCAGCCTAAAGGGCTTTAGTTGTCTTAGTAATTTAATCAAGATTCTCATCTCCGTTCATTGGTAACCGATCGAAATCAGGTCGGGGACTGCTAAGGGCATACGCATGGACTTTCAACAGCAGATCACACAGCTGGTTGCTCTCGTCTTCACCCAAGTACTCCACCAGCTTAACAAGCTCTTCATTCATATAAGCATGCACTCTTCGCGTGACCTTTTTTCCCTGTTCTGTTAATTGAATGCGAACAGCCCTCCGGTCCTCGGAATCAGCCTGCCGCTCCACCATTCCTCTAGCTTCCAGACTATTAACCAACTGAGTAACCGTAGGAGCAGCCCATCCGAGAATGCGTCCGATCTCCGAGACCTTCAGTCCCTGTTCGTTGGAATGCCGGTGTTTGCGAATGCATATCATCAAAGTCATCTCACTCGGCTTATTGCCCTCGACCGTATGCTGCCATTGGACTTTGTGCAACATGCGCAATGCAACGAAAAGCCTATTCGCGACTGTATTTTCTCCATTTATCCCAATCTTTATCACCTCGCAAATTAATTAGGTTAGCTAATAATTAAACTATTTATTAATTAGGTAACCTAAATTATATTTACGGCAAAACACTTTGTCAAATATTGAACACGTTATCATTTTCACGAAATCCAAAACACTCATGGCCTTGCTTCTTGCACTAAAAAGAACCCTTCGTTCTGCTGTTTAAAGCAGCTTCGAAGGGTATTAAAAAAGATGACCCCTAAGATACCGGGCATCATCTTCTGTCATTACAGCGCGCCACCAAAGTTATCTTGGGAGTCATTACTGTTCTGCTGGTATAAAAGTAATATTACAATGCAGCATACTGCCGCGTTCTGTGATCATAAAAGGTCAAAAAGTGGTTACATCCCTGAATGTTCCTACGGATTAATACCCCACCCCGTGCTCCAGTGTGGTAAACGTTCCTCCGTTACCTCCTTTGCCTGCCGGTGTTCCAATGATAATAAAACTAAACAACGCTAAAACGGCGGTCATCGTCAGCAGCGATTTTTTCATTTTGTCTCACCTCCTTCATAAGATCTGTGTACAGTTGCTTCTGCCTGTCGCTGGCATATTCCCTGTTAATCTCGAAGAGAGTGACACAATTGATGAAGCCTTTCTCATTATTCAGTCTGGCAGACAGCTGGAGACATTCGATAATATGGTCGATTCCCCGTGGGTACTCCTGATGGTTGATAAGGTATATGGCTATCTGATAGTTGAGCCGGAATAGCCTGTCTACATTGATGGGGTCTTGGAATTGGCCGAAGCGCAGCATTTCCCGTGAGAATTTGGTCAGTGCGGTATCGGCAGAAAAGCCGAACTGGTTCGCCGATTCCATGATCGTGATTAGGCCAGGCAGAATTTCGCCCGGATGATCGGCTAGGAAGGAAATATAAGATGGAAGGATGGAAATGTTGCCGTCCAGCATCTCCAGCGTGAAGCTGTTGGCTTCGGAGAAGAGCTTGAAGTCCTCAACCGCTTTGTGACCTTCTTCATCCAAAATCTCAAACCAGCTCAGGTCCGCATATCCGGCCGTATACCGCTTGGCTTCTTCATATCGCCCCTGCTTGGTCAGCGCAGCCGCCTTCAACAAATAGCCATGGCCGTAATACACCACGAGTGGCCGCTCCGTATCCATCATTTCCCGGCGCTTGCCAGCATTCTTACGCACTTCATCCCGGTACAGTCCATTGGCCAGCGCACGAAGTTCGTCCGCATATTTCTCCACATCCCGCCAGCGGTGCAGCGTAAAGCAGACGTTGGCCAGCTTCAGCAAGCCATCCAGCTGCATCGCCTCTGGCAGACGTCCCCGAAACGGCTCGAATGTGATCACCGCCCTGAACTTCTCCTCCATATCAACTACAGACTGCATGGATTTGAAAATGCGATATTGACTGATAGCCAGACGCTCCGAGTAACTGTCCTGCTCATTCTCGGCTACAATTTTATAGAAAATGACAGATTCACTGATCTTTCCATGATTGAAAAGCTTCTCTGCGACTGAATAAATCAAGTCAATCTGTTTCGGATACTCAAGAATTCTGCTCAGAAGCTCATCAATACAAGGCTGCTTGCCGATCTCAGCGCATCGGATCAGGAACGGCTCGGCTCTGCGACGGGAAACCTTGTCCTCATAAAAACATTCATCAATATAAAGCGGATATAGCCAACCGTCAGGAAACCCGAAAGCCCGAGTAATGGCGTCCATTTGCCCTAAAGAGATAGGCTTTGGGGGATTCCCATGCAATATAGCACTGAGACTGCCGCGGTTCAGGCCCGAAACTTTCGCAAAAGAAGCGAGATTATGACCCGAACGGGATAGATTCTTCTCAATTTCTGAGCGTATAGTTGTAAATTTCGCCTCCACCCGGCACCTCCTGTGATGATATATATAGCAACTCCTAATTATTTACATAATTATAGGATAACTGTTCAGAAAGCACAACAAAAAGAGGAGCTGTTCTCTCCCCTAATTCTACCATCTATATGATTATGGATGCAAAAGACTAACGAACTATTGCAACGCGGTCTGGCTTCTCAACGGCGAAGTCCTAGAATTTTTGGCAGATGGGCCATTTGCCGCCTTTCGGCTGCGCAGACTCTCCATCATTTTGTTCTGGGCCAGCAAAATATAACCGTCCAGCCGTTCGCTCAACTCTACTACAGCACGATCACTCAGACTACGCTGCTCGGCAACCTCATGCAGTTGGCATCTCAAGCTTTCAATCGTAATCAGCAGCTCGTCTTCTCTTATATCTCTCCTATGAATGTTACGGGAGGAAGCATCGTAAAGGCTCACGATTCTCTCACCTTCTCTCTATCAACTTCTTCCCTATCATATAGCATGATGCCAAAAAACATATTTTCAAAAAAAAGAAAAATTTGTCGATGATTCAACAAAACGGGAGACTAATGACCTAGGAAGATTCCCTTAGCAAAAGAAATCCATTCCCGCGCCGCAAAAGATAGGTAGCGATCCCGGCGCCAGATAATGCCCAGCTGCCAAGGAATGACCGGGGCTGTAAGAGGAATCACAGCGATCCGTGAGCGGTCGATGTCACGGCAGATCGTCTCTGGCAGCAGCGCAATTCCGAGCCCCGCCCCTACCATTCCACTGATCAGATCCCACTGTGAGCTCTCGTATACCACCTTAGGTTGAAAGCCTACTTTGACGCATTCTGTAATAATCCGGTCATGCAGCATAAAATCCTCACGGAACAGGATAAACTCTTCTTCTGCCAGTTCCGCCAGCTTCACACATTCCTGTCCAGCCAGGCGGTGCCCTGCCGGAACCAGCAGCTCCAGCTTCTCCTCCAGAATTGAGAAGAATTGAAACTTGCCCTGATCCACAGGCAGCACAATGACACCGATATCCAGCAGCCCCGTCTCCACATCATTCTCCACTTTCTTGGCACCATCCTCATGCAGGCGGATCGTCACCCCCGGGTATCGATGATGAAACTCGCCGATAACGGCGGGGAAGAAGCTTGCACCTACCATTGGCGGCAGCCCCATCTGAATATGGCCCTGCTTCAGCTCGCGCAAGCTGTCCAGCTCAGAGGACAGGCTGGTGAATGAATCAACAATATTCTGCGCCTTGGTCAGCAGAATCTCACCCGCATCGGTCAGCCGTATACTTTTGCCTTCCCGATAGAACAGGTCGGCGCCCAGTTCAGTCTCCAGATTTCTGATCATTTTGCTAATCGTGGGCTGTGAGATATATAGCGATTTGGCCGCCTGGGAAAAGCTGTTCAGTCTGGCGATTTGAACGAAATATTGCAGCTGCCGGATGTCCATGGTTCAGCCTCCTATATATAGACGAAAGGAATGTCAGCTATTCTATCTATTCATTTTACCTATGAAAATAAATAATGTAAACTTTCATTACGATGAAAGGAGCGGAGCTCTTATGAAAAAAACGATCTCAGGATTGCTGCAAATAGGCGGCCTTACTATATTCTCTCTGCTGATCAACTCACTGGCTTCATGGTTGCATTTTCCCATCCCCGGTAGCATTCTGGGCATGGTTATCTTATTCCTTCTGCTTGAATTCGGCGTCGTACGCTTGAACTGGGTGGAGGTCGGAGCCTCCTGGCTGCTGGCTGAGCTGCTCCTGTTCTTCATTCCTTCCGCGATCGGCGTCATGAAATATACAGATATGCTGGAGACCGATGGGCTGCGGGTGCTGGCAGTCGTAGTAGTCGGCACATTCGCAGTCATGACCTGCTCCGGTCTGCTCACAGGAGCTATATCCAAGGCAAAGGAGCATAAACCCTCATGATGACCGGATTGTTATTCCTTACGCTGACCATAGGACTTTATCTCCTTGCCAAGCGCGCCTATAAGTTCCACAGCAAAGTATATCTATCTCCGCTTATCATCACGCCTCTGCTGATTGTTGGCATTCTGTTGATGACAGGCATCCCTTATGAATCTTACAATGCGGGAGGCAAGTGGCTGACTAACCTGCTGCAGCCGGCAACCATTGCGTTTGCTATCCCTTTGCATAAGAACTTCAAGGTACTCAAAAAACACGCCGCCGAAATTGCGGCAGGCGTGCTCTCAGGTACGATAATAGCGGTGATCTCCTCCATGCTGCTTGCCAAATGGCTGCATCTTAGCAGCGATCTGGCTACCAGCCTGGTCCCGCGATCGGTTACTACTCCGATCGCCATGAGTATCTCGCAGCGTATTGGGGGTGTACCCAGTATCACGGCAGTCTTCGTTATCCTGACCGGGATACTCGGCACCATGATGGGGCCTTCAGTGCTGCGTCTCTTCCGCATTGACAATGAAATTGCGCGCGGCGTATCGCTGGGAACCGCAGCGCACGGTACAGGTACCTCCAAGGCCTTCGAGCTTAGCTCGCTGACCGGTACCATCTCCAGCATCGCGATGATTCTGACGGCGCTACTGACTATCGGCATTGCGCCGCCACTGCTCGCGGTGTTCCTCCACTAAGGCCGTCCCGGCTTGGGCCAAAGCACATAGCTCCGAAGAAGTCCCCGGAGCTACGTGCTTTTTTTCTATGATCTCACTATGATTTCGATTCTACTTCACTTTATAGTTTAACAGGTAGTCCAGTTTGTGCCGACTCGTAAGCCGCACAGGTCACCTTGAGTGTCTTGTAACCGTCTTCGTAGTCGCTGAGAATCCGGGAGCGATCGCCAGTGCGTACAGCATGCAGGAATGCTTCACTCTCGGCGGCATAGGGATTACCACTGTTCGCATACTCTGTGCTGTCTCCGGTGCGAACGGTCAGCAGACGATCAAGATTCCAGTCCAGCAACCCTTGTTCATTGTAGAAAGTCAGATTGACCCGGCCGATATCTCCAGGGAGCACGCAAGTGTTGGAAATATTGGCAATGATACCACTGGCAAGCCTTAACGTCACCGTACCGATATCGGCAACTGTAACGTTCTCATGCTTCTCATGCATAATACGATTGCCATACAAGCCGTATACTTCTTCTACCTCACCGCCCAGATAGCGTAGCAAATCTACGATATGCGTCGTCTGCTCCGTGAACTGTCCACCGGACTGCTCCTGGTTGCGCCACCAAGCTACTCCTGGCATACCGCCCATCCACTGACCGACAACCATCCCGATTTTATCCCCGGTCAACGTTTCCTTCAGCCTTTGGATATTATCCTGATAACGGAAGTGGTAACCCACTGAGGTCAACAGATTGCGCTCCTTAATCTCCTGAAGCAGACTGGCCGGGATTTCGGTACTGTGGCTCAGCGGTTTCTCGATAAAAAAGGGAATGTCTCGGCGAATCAACGCACGCTCAATGTCACCATGCGACTGTGGGGGAACGCATATATAAGCAGCATCCAGCTTATGAGCTTCTAACATCTCCGTAATATCGCCATAGCCCTCAGCATCATAATGACGGGCCATCTCCTCCGCCTTCTCCTTGCTGCTACCGCATACCGCTACTAGACGAACATCCTCCATGCCAGCTAGTAAATCCGCGTGAACCTTACCAAACCAGCCTGTACCAATCAATCCGATGTTAAGTGTCATGATCTGCCTCCTGTGAGTCTGAAATGTATGCCCTTTCATAGATTATACGATGTTATTGCCAGATAAGGTAGTCCCGCCACTCTTCGGGGAGCAACCTATGATACGGCTGCTGCGTAAAACGGTCGTCCGCCAGCACAATTATGCCATGGTCGTTCTCGGTGCGGATCAGCCTTCCTCCAGCCTGCAACACCTTGCACATTCCCGGATAGACATAGGCATAGTCAAAGCCATTTTTACCCTGGCGATTGAAGTAGGAGCGTAGCAAATTACGTTCCAGCCCCAGCTGCGGCAGCCCTACTCCAACCACCATGACCCCGTTTAACCGGTCTCCAGGCAGATCCACTCCCTCCGAGAAAATACCGCCCAACACGGCAAATCCAAGAAGTGTCTGGCTTGTGTCTGGACGGAACGCTGCGAGGAAATCTTCGCGTGCTTCCTCACTCATGCCGGAGTCCTGTACCAAGGTAGGCACTTCCGGATGGCGCTCGCTAAATAAATCATATACATTTTGCAAGTATACATAGGAAGGGAAGAAGACCAAGTAATTCCCCGGTCTGCTGCACATTCTGTGCAAGGCCTCGCTCAATGGCGGCAGAGAGGCCTCCCGATCATGATAGCGCGTTGACAGCGGGAGTAGAGAGACCTCCCATTGCTCCTTCTGAAAAGGAGAAGACACGGTCAAGCTGTAGTCCTCTTCTGTGGCACCGATCATATCTCTGTAATACGACATCGGCGCCAGGGTGGCCGAGAACAGAATTTGGCTGCGATAGCCCTTGGACATCTGCCGCAGCAGATAGGAAGGGTCCAGGTTAAAGAGCTTCAGATACACATCACTGCGACGGTTCTCGGCATAGGTCACATAGCGCTCGTCATAGGTCTTGAAGGTGCGAAGCATCCCTTGTACAGCATAGAAGGTCTCCAGCAGACTGGCTTCTCCTTCCTCTGGAACGGCAGCCAGCATGATCGACGGATGGATTAATTCCAGTTCCGCCTCTGCGGTGAAGGTCTCCAGCAGACCCGGCAGCTCTTCAGGGAAGTCGTTCCACCAGCCCTGTCCCTCTGCGTTGCACAACTTACGTATCGTAATGAAGAACGTGTTCACCGACTTGGCAGCAGCGCTTAAGCTGGGATTGCTCACCTTGTACTGCCGCTGCAGTCCCAGGAACGGAGCTTTCTGCAACGCTGCTGAGAACATCTCCCTTCCCCGGTCCACCAAGTTATGGGCTTCATCGACGAGTAGAACTGTATCCTTCTTTCGTTCCTCGGCCAGCCTTTTCAGGCTAATTCGGGGATCATAGATGTAGTTATAGTCACAAATCACAGCATCACAAGCATAAGCGGCATCTAGTGAGAACTCGAAGGGGCAGACCCCGTGCTTCTTGGCATAACTGGCGATAACCTCGCGCGTCATCAGTATTTCCTGCCCCAGCATGTCCAACAGCGCCCCATTGATCCGGTCGTAGTATCCTTCGGCGAACGGGCAATGCTCACTACTACACAGCCCCTCCTCCCGGAAGCATGCTTTATCCTTGGCGGTCAGTGTTATGACATGCAGAATTAGGCCCCTGGCCGACAGGAGCGCCAGCGCCTCCTGGGCGGCCATACGGGTAATTGTCTTGGCGGTCAGATAGAAGAATCCTTTGGCCCGCCCTTCACCAATGGCCTTAATCACCGGGAACAGGGTGGACATCGTCTTGCCGATTCCCGTCGGCGCCTGGGCGAAGAGATTGACGCCTTCCGAGACCGCCTTGTACACGGCGCCAGCGAAATGCCGCTGCCCCTTCCGATAGGCAGGGAAGGGGAAACCCAATTCGCGAATGCTCTGCTCCTTGGCGATATCATGCCGAAGCAGCATTTCAGCATAGGGTGCATAGCGGGCCACTGTATCAGCGGCAAAGTCCGCCAATTCCTCCATGCTGACACTCCGCTGCAGGCTCCGCTCCTCCTCTCCCCCTCGGCGAACATAGGTAAGCCGAACTTCCATGGAAGTAAGCTCTTGCTCAAGCGCGATCATATAGGCGTACATCAATGCCTGCGCCCAGTGGACCTCACGACCTTCACCCAGCAAGTCCAGCGGCTCCCCCGTGGACTTGATTTCCTCAACCACCAGTGAGCCTTCTTCCGACAGCAGAAGACCATCACAGCGGCCGTCTACCACCAGCAGCAATTCCTTATATGGAATCTCTGTTTTCAAATAGACTTCCTTCTGGTCGCCTTCCTTGTACCGCTTCTGAATCTTCTGATGAATACGCGTTCCTTCCGCCATCGAAGCCGCACTACGGAATCCCGGCTCAAGGCTCCCGCTGCGGAATACATACTCCACAAGCGTTCTGACGGATATGGATATCCTATGCTTCATACTTCCACCTCTTTTCCGGTCCCTTACTGTCAACCTAGCGCATTCCGTTCGTCGTTTTTGTCTTTTATTCGCTGTATAAAGTCATCTGGCGGCAGGAACAGCAGGGGCTGCTGCACTGTCACCCACTTCCGCTTTACATTGCGCTAATGCTGGCACGCAGTGTTTTTGACATTTACTATGCAGGGGGAGATAATAAAATTTGTTAATATGGAATTCCTTTGTCCTTACGCCGCTTCCTCTCTTCCGGGAAGAAGTGTGTCATCACGTAGAAAGAAGGCGGAGCTGTGTCATCCAATACCTTGAAACGGTGGATCATCAAACCCTTTGTGTTCTTCACCATTATTTTCGTTCTGAAGAGCTTTCTAGCCTGGGGCGTTATCTTTGGTGATGTTCTTTCCTGGAAGTCCCTAATTACGGAGATTCCTTTTGTGTGGGCACTTTTTTGCATTATTGAACGTTTTGCTTCCAAACGCAAATTAGGATATTACATGACGGTGAACCTGCTGGTGACCGCCATCTTTTTTGCTGCCATTATGTATTTCAAATACTATGGAGTTATTGTCACCTATCATGCTGCCGAGCAGGTGAATCAGGTCACGGCTGTCCGCAAAAGCGTATTTTCACTGATGGACCCTTATTATCTCCTGATCTTCACTGATGTCATCGTACTCGGCTTCTACTTCTTCTTCAACAAGAATGGACGGAATTACAAGAAGACGAAGATCAACCGTGGTAGCGGAACAGCGAAATTCAGTATTTTATTTGCAGTGTCGCTAGCACTGTGCCTGTTCAATATTTTGCCTAACAAGGCCAGTATGAATGAAATCAAGAAAGCACAGGAGATGGGGATTCTCAATTATGAGGCCTACACCATCTTTGCCAAAGACAAAACAGAACTTGTGAGTGCTAGTGATATCACGCAGGATGCTGTGAACACGCTAAAAGGGGTCCGCGCAGAAGACCGCTCAGCCCTGCAAGGCGTTGCCAAGGGTAAGAATCTGATCATTATCCAGATGGAATCGTTCCAGAACTTCTTGCTTGGACTCAAACTCGATGGCAAGGAAGTCACGCCAAATCTGAACCGTCTGATGGAGAACAGTCTGTATTTCCCGAATTTTTATCAAATGGTGGGTCAGGGCAACACCTCGGATGCCGAGTTTGTCGTGAATACGTCCTTCTACATTCCTCCCCGCGGCGCAGCCACGATGTCGTATGTAGACAAGAAACTGCCGAGTCTGCCGCGCCTGCTTCAGTCCAATGGCTACCAGACAGCCACCTTCCATACGAATGATGTGGAATTCTGGAACCGCGGAGAATTGTATAGTTCCCTGGGCTGGGAGCATTATTATGATCGCCAATTCTTCGGTGATGAGGACTCATTCTTCTTCGGGGCATCCGATGAAGTGCTATACCGTAAGACAGCGGATAAATTAAAGGAAATGGATATGGCGGATCAGCCATTCTATTCTCAGATCATATCAATGTCTGCCCATCATCCGTTCACCATTCCGGCCGAGAAATACCGGATGAAGCTGCCTGAGCGTTATGAAGGCACCTTCGTCGGTGATTATATCCGGTCCCAGAACTATGCAGATGAGGCGTTCGGCCAATTTGTGGCAGAGCTAAAAGCAAACGGCGTCTGGGATAACAGCCTGATTATGATCTACGGCGACCATATGGGGCTGCCCATCTACTCGCTGGATCATGACGACAAGGCACTGATGCAAGAAATCTACGACCATGATTACGGCTATGCTAATATGATGAACATCCCGTTGATTATACATGGCGGAGGCATCACAAATCCTCAGGTACTGGATCAGGTTGGCGGGGAGGTTGACATCATGCCGACAGCCGCCGCGCTGCTCGGTGTCTCTATGGAGAACAATCTGCATTTCGGCCAGGACCTGCTCAGTCAGCCTGTCAATCTGCTGCCGCAGCGTTATTATCTACCATCAGGATCGTTCATTGCCAGCTCCGGCCTGCTAATCCCGGGCAGTAGCTTTGAGGACAATACACAATATCCGATCGCCACAGGTGGCAAAACGCCTGCCGCGACGGAGGAGGAATATAACCGGGCGCTGCGGCTGCTGCAGCTCTCGGACAGCTATGTAACCCAATTGCCGCTTAAGGCAGAAGACACTAAATAGAGCAACCACAAGAAGAAACGGCCACGCCCCTAAATATGGAGTGTGGCCGTTTTTGTATGGTTGAAGGCGTAGTCTGTTCAGCGCTCCTGCTTGTCCAGTATTTCATAGTACTTGGCAAAGGCTTTAAGCTCTTCCGGTTCCAGTATGGCCAAATGCTCAGCCAGCAGTACCTTGGAGCGGTATTGTGCTTCCTTCAGCGATTCCTCACCTTTGGCCGTGATGGTGACCACAACTGCCCTGCGGTCCTGCTCATCCGGCACCCGGGCGATGAAGCCCAGCAGCTCCAGGCGATCCAGCATCACCGTTACGGCGCTGGATTTCACCTCCATTTTCTCAGCTAACTGGATCACACGTGATTTCTTCTCATGGGCAATCATATTGAGCAGGCCTAATTGAGGAAAAGTCAGGCCAATTTCCTTATGCAAAGACATTTGGGACACAATTTTTCGCTGCACCCTCCACATGGATATCCCGATGCCTTCAATCACCGGATCTATTTGTTTCGACATTCCTTCAGCTCCCAATCACTTTGTCCTGAAACCAGCGTACCATTTTAACACTCCCGGATTCAATGACTCTGAGGTAATATTTTGCTGATTTAGACATAGAGTTGTCACAACTATTCTTCAAACAAGCAATTTTCGACACAAGCATGCTGAGTTTGTTGCGCTATAATCGTAGCAGTTCGCATGGAGAAGGTGACTCTTTGCAAACAATTAGTCATAATTGGTGGGGAAGAAGAATGAAATTGGCAACAAAATTAACCTGGATGATGTTCAGTGTGCTGCTACTTGTGGGCTCATCCATCGGATTCTTCGGATATCGTGCCGCTTACAACCAAGTGGACGAGGCCGCCGGGGTTGAATTGGTAGGCTGCGCCAATATTACAACCGGCTTGGTGAATCCAGAAGACATCTCCGCACTTGCTGCGGGAGATTCAAGCAAGCTTGCTAAGATAGAAGAGCGCATAGGCTGGATCACTGCTCACAAGCCTATTTTCAAAGAAGCCTTCATCCTGTCGCTGGATGGCAAAGTTCTAGCCGCTGATAGCAACTTCCAGAAGCGCGGCTATAAAGCAGGCGATACGTTTTATTTTAGCGACGAAGACAAGTTAATGATCAACAAAATGCAGCATTCCACATATTCCAAAGTTTATACATACGATGGAACCTCCCTCAAAACCGGTTACGGTCCTATCTACCAGGATCACGATCCTGCCAAACCCATTATCGCCTTAATGGCTATTAATTTTGACGGCTCAATTATTCAGGAAAGAACGCTGGATGTGGTTGTACAGCCTTTTATTATCGGCGCAGCCATTTTTGTGATGGCCATTGTAGTCGCTTATCTGCTTATCCGCCGCATGGTCAGCCCGTTAACCCGGTTGTCTCGTTCCGTCAATCTCGTAGCCCAAGGTGATCTAACACAGGACCCTATTGTTCTCGGTAGTAAAGATGAGGTCGGAACTTTGGCCCGTGACTTCAATGCCATGACTGGCAGTCTTCGCTTACTGATCACAGAGGTGAATGATACGTCGCATCAGGTGGCTTCCTCCTCTGGAGAGTTGTCGGCCAGCGCTCAGGAGACCAACCGGGCCGGGGAACATAGTGTGGGAATTACCCTTGAGCTTGCCGATGGGGCGAATGCCCAGCTCCAGAATCTCGAAGACAGTTACAAGGCCGTACAGAACATGTCGAACTTCATTTCGGAGATTGCTGCTATGGCAGGTGGCGCGCTTGATCTTGCCAATGAAAATGCTGAGAAGGCCCGAACGGGCAGAGAGTCGATGGATTCCACCACAGAACAGCTGATGACCATGAGCGGCAGCATCAGCATGCTCTCAGGCATGATCAATCTTCTATCAAGCAACTCCAAGGAAATCGAGAGCATTGTTACCGTCATCTCCAGCATTGCCGAGGAGACCCATCTGCTCTCACTGAATGCAGCCATCGAAGCTGCACGGGCTGATGAGGAAGGTCGGGGCTTCGCCGTTGTCGCCCAGTCCGTCCGCAAGTTAGCAGAACGATCTTCTCATTCCGCTACCCAGATTAGCGATCTCATCAAAAAGACCGTGAGCCAGATGGAAAAGGCGACGGAGATGATGTTCTACTCCACACAAGAAATGGAACAGAGTAGCGAAATGATCGACCGGGCCGGGGCTTCTTTTAGCGAAATTGAGATGTCGGCAACCGGTATGGCAGAGCAAAACCGACAAATCTCTACCGTAGTGAGCCAACTCGCCGAGTTAGCCTCCGGACTGGTCACGACCATTCAGCATATCGTTCAGGTATCCAACCAAACTGCGGCAGGGGCGGAAAGCCTGTCGGCCTCATCCCAGCAGCAGCTTGCCGCGATGGAAGAGGTAGAGGCAGCTGCAACCATACTGTCCTCAATGGCCGACAAGCTAAGGTTTTTGGTGGAGCAGTTCAAGATTTGAAACAGTAGCAGCCATAGGTCTTAAGTAGAACACCTTTCAATGCAGCAAAGCAGGCCGAGGAACGCCCCGGCCTGCTTTTTGGTATAACAGAATTATGTAGCCGTAGACAAGTTGTCTCTTGTTCGGCATGATTCCACAAGTTATGTATATCGGTCATGAAAACAAATGGTTACATGTAATTTCGTTATACGGCAGCATTCTCGATAAACCACTGCCCCAACTCATTTACAGGCATCGGCCGGCCATAATAATATCCTTGCATCACTCTGCAGCCCAGCGATTGCAGCAGCTCGATCTGCTCGGTCGTTTCTACGCCTTCAGCAACGACATCCATATTCAGGTTACTGGCAATGGCAATAATATTGCTGATAATCGCCTTCTTCGAATTCATCTTGCTCTTGCGGATAAACACCTGATCAATCTTGAGCGTATTAACCGGAATCTCGTCCAGATTGCCGAGTGAAGAAAAGCCTGTACCGAAATCATCCAGCGAGACCCGTACGCCCAGCTGCCGAAGCTTGGATAATTGGGCTACAGTCTCCTCCATGTTGTTCATAGCGATAGATTCCGTAATCTCCAGTTCCAGAAAATGCGGCTCCAGCCCCGATTGCGCCAGCGCTTCTTCCACAACCTCATACAGCCCGCCCCCTTCAAACATCCGTGCCGACATATTGACAGAGACGGCGACGCTCGCCACTTCCTCCTTGTGCCAGAGCCTGTTCTGTTTGCATACATCATGCAGCATCCAATAGGTGATCGGCACGATCAACCCGGTCTCCTCCGCTATCGGAATAAATTCCGACGGAGAGATGATTCCATGGTCGGGATGTCTCCACCGCAGCAAGGCTTCAAGCCCAACGGTTACATTCAACAGCGAATCCCATTTAGGCTGATATACGACCATGAATTCGGAACGAGCCAGCGCCTTACGCAGATCCTTCTCCAGCGACATCCGCCGCAGCTGGTGACGATTCATCTCCTGATCGAAAATGCTGAATTTATTCTTGCCGGAATCCTTGGAGGTATATAGCGCAGTATCTGCGGCCTTCATCAAGGACGACCGGTCAGTGCCATGTAGAGGAGTTAAGCTAATCCCGAGACTTGCTGTCACGTACAGTTCATTACCCTGGATGCTATAAAAATGCTTGAGCTCCTGTAGAATGCGCTCGGCTATTTCCTCTGCTTCTCGCACGGAACACTGAGGCAGGGCGATCAGGAATTCGTCCCCGCCCAGCCGAAACACCTTCCCCAAGGTACCGACACAGTCCTCCAGTCTTCTGGCAACCTCCTGCAGCAGCATGTCGCCGATATCATGACCTAGTGTATCGTTGATCGATTTGAAGCGGTCCAGATCTACAAAGAATACAGCCCCGGATGTTCCACCGAAGAAATCTTCAAGAAAGTAACGCTCCAGACCATGTCGGTTAGGCAATCCGGTCAGCGGATCATGATAAGCCATCCGTTCAAGGATATGCCGATCCAGAAAAACGGCACCTCCGGAGACTGCAAGCATCAGTACCGTTACAATCGATACGCCGCTCAATAGAATTACATCCGTATCCATCAGGAGGGAGGAGGAGCCGGCCCCTTTATAATATTCCCACCAGCTGGCTCTAAGGCTGAAATAATGCAGGCCTGTCACCGATAGTCCAATTAATATTGCTAAATAGAGTTTCCACTTATTGAAGTTAGGATGATCCTTGGACTTGCGGAGCAAATAGAGCCCCATGGAGGACATCAGCACAGCCGCCAGAATCGAGATGACCTGTGAGAGGATTGGACTCTGGCCCCCCTCCTCCAGCAGGATCGAAGACATCCCGATATCATGCATAGCGAAACTCCCCACGCCAAGCAGCAGGCCACCGACACCAGCTCGCCAAAGCTTGAGACGATGCGCTAGTACAATCCAGAACGCAGCATAACAGGATAACATACTCACCAGCAGGGACAGCAGCGATTTACCTGGCTGGTAGCTGACTTCAAATGGTAAACGGCCGGCCATAATGCCTATATAATGCATTGCCCATAGACCACTACCAAGAACACAGGATGCTGACAGCAACCACATATGCCGGATTCTGCCAGCAGAACGGGTAACCTGTGAAATCAAATTCAATGCAGCATAAACCGCGGCAGAGACCAGCGCGAAAGTTAGTAAAACGATCCAAATATTATAACGGATTCCCATTTGATCCATATGTCAACCTCTTCACCGGTATAGTAATTATCATCATCGCCATAGTGCGTTTCTCAAGAAGGATCAGTACACGTATATCGGATATATGGAAGAGTGCGTAAAGATTATAGGCTATCCCTGGAAAGCAACTTTAGGTGTAATTCTACCTTTTATTAACCTGAGTGTCTAAGTAAATACTGGAACTTGCCCCCTGTTTTAGGGTCCGTTAAAAAATGTCCATATTTGACATTGTGGAGGATTTCATCCTGCTCCCTTCAGGGAATATCCGGCGCCAGAGCAGATAATTACTGACAACCAGCAGCACAAGATATATATAGACACCGCCTGTCAGTAAGGTTGCCAAATAATGCACGCCCACCATGCCGAACAACAGGAATAGCATCAAGAAGCTGCTTCCCATGAATTCCTTCTGCTTGGCTGCCTCAAAGCGTTCTGAAAAAGGAAGCGATCGAGGCATCAGCAGGAAACACAGCACTGCATAAATAAACGTGGCAAACATTACAACCACAAGATCCGGCAGGATCCGAATCCCGTAGAGCATAGTGAACACCACTGCTTCTGCCAGGAAGAGGGGTACAAATAACCGGAGCAGGGCAGCCTTTAGCATGCCCCTGTATACTGTATGCTCCCCAGGCAACGGAATGACTTTGTAAATCCAGGCTCCCTTATAACTTCCTGAATACCGCAGCATCTGCACAACGGTCATCATCAGCGTGGCGCTAAAGTAAATCCACAGGTATGACTTTGAATTTGCGAAGCCTCTCCCTTGCCCTTGCCATGTCATATTTAACATGAAAATGAAAGGGAAGACGATGGAGAAGCCCAGCGTCGGATACACCTTTAGCTTAAAGTCTCGTTCTGTCTTCATCATGGACCAGGTGAAACGAAAGAACATGCCCTCTTCCCGGCTCCGGCACACCACAGAAGATAGCCATCCTGACAATCTCGCTGCTCCATGGCCACCGACCTCTTGCGCGGAAAGCTTTTGCAGGCTTTTCTCAAATTGGGGCATAAGTTTAATGTATGTAATGATCAGGAGGAGCGGAAGAATAATGGCCAAACCGGACAACACAGTAAAATGAATGCCTCTCCCTCCGCCAAATGCCAGCTCGAACGGGGCAGCAAACCAGACTGGAGGAATAAGATACTGCCACCATGCCGGTTTGAAGGACGCGCTAAACTCCGCCAGGTTAAACAGCCTTGAAATCAGTTGATAGCCAACCGTTATAGCAATCATCAGTACAATCTGCACATAGTTGATGATATCCTTCAATCTTTCTCCGTCGAAAAGCTTCAGGATCAGCAGGTACAACAGCCCTGTAATCACCAGGATGAAGCAGTTCATCAGCACAATGGCTGCACAGTATAAAAGAAAGAACAACGGCCCCTGCCGGAACAGTGAGACGATCAGCGTGGGCCCGGCAAGGCTTAACGTGAGCGTGAACAGATAGATCAGCACATGGATGTTCTTGGCCATATTCAGGGTACGGCGATTCACTGGTTTGGAGAAGAGAATGTTCTTGTCCCGAAGATCCAGTAGTACGGACGAAAAGTCGGAGACCAGTGTAGTGGTAATCATGAACATCACCACCCCCAGAACCAAACTCATTTGCAGCATGTAATGGCCGGATGAAATCATGAGCGGGATCAAGAACACGCCCATTAACAAGTAAACCCACTGCGGGCGAAACGGCGAACCCTCCTTCGGCTCAGCCGATCTTTGTGTAGCCGCAAGAACCGTGGGCGGCCTTCTCCCATCCATCGTTAGCTTCACTTGCAGAATGCTGCGCATAATGCCGTAATCAATGCCGATTCTGCAGAACAATCCCTCCAGCCGATCCAACAGCTTCAGTACCCGAAAATCATTCATGTGGAGCACCTTCTTGAATCACGGACACGAATTCACCCGCGATGTCCCGGTATTTGTCAAAGCCAGTTAACTGGTTAAAAATCTCTTCAAGCGAGCCTTCTCGGCTCTTGTCCTTCAGCTCCGCAAAACTGCCATCGGCCACAATGTCCCCTCCGGCAATAAGCACAATACGGCTGCTGATCTTCTCGACAACATCCATGATATGAGAAGAGTAGAAAATGGTCTTGCCCCGAGCAGCCAGTGAAGCGAAAATTTCCTTCACCACCATGACACTGTTGGCATCGAGACCGCTTAACGGCTCGTCGAGGAACAGAATATCCGGGTCATGCAGCATACTGGAGATCAGTAGTACCTTCTGCTTCATTCCTTTGGAGAAGGAAGAAATTCGCATGTCGTAAGCCTTCTCCAGACCAAGCAAAGCGGCCAATCGCTTGGCCTTGTCATCAGCATCGCTCCGCTGCATGCCGTACAGTTCGCCTATGAAACACAGATACTCCCGTGCCGTAAGGCTATCATATAATTCTGCAACTTCCGGCACATAGCCGATCCGCCTTTTATAAGCGTTGTCGCCATCAGCGATATCCTTCCCGAAGATCTCTACGGTTCCGTTATATCCCTCAACCAAACCGAGCATAATCTTAACCGTCGTGCTTTTGCCAGCACCGTTCGGACCGATATAACCAATAATCTGCCCCGGGTAGACTTCCAGATCAATCCCCCGGAGAACCATTCTGTCCGAGTAGTTCATCCACAAACCAGAGATCGAAATCACCGGCTTCTCTGCAACAGCCATCCCTTTCAGCTCCCTCCAAGTTAGCCTGTTGTACCAGGCTGATCCTCCGGCCGCTCTTGCCGAGGCCAGAGCAACCTTGATTAGCGCCATAATAAGCACCGCATCTTCCGGAGCAACCATACTCTTGCCTGTTGAAACTGTGTCCGTAAGAATATCCGGAAACTGACGGAGGTAATCCCTTATATTGGATTACATTACCTTATTCTAGCGGAAACCGTGCCCTCTTACTATCCTTAATGACACATTGTTCGGGAAAAAGATGACGCTTTGCACAAACTGCAATAATTTGGCACAATTCAAAAAGCAGCACCCTCGGAACCCTTCCGAAAGGTGCTGCTAGAATAAAATGAATGATATCAAACGAAATTCTGCAGGAGTATTGCTATTCCCAGAACTATAATGCGGGCAGCATTCATCAGGATGAAATTTATGACTGAAAGAATAAATGTGCTGGCCTTCTCCTGCTTCGCATGGAATGCTACGACATTGCGACGAAGCGGAATCAGGGTCAGGAGAATCAGCAGGACGAGCACCGGATGGACCTTAAGAAGCAATAGCACTACAAGGTCAAGATAAGAGACATAATATAGTAGCTTGAACAATAAAAGTGCACGGTCTTTACCGATATAGACAGGAAGAGTGTATCGACGGTTCTCGATATCCTCCTCAATGTCGCATATATTGTTCGCCAGCATAATGCCCGAAATCCCCAGAATGGCTGGTACAGAGAACCAGAAGAGGTAGATGACCTCTACAAGATTAATATGAAGATTAACCCAGCCTTCCTGAATCAGTAGCGAGACGACACTATTGTCGGTATGTATATAGGCCGAGATGAAAATAATGACGAAGCCCATGAATAACCCTGAGAACAGCTCACCCAGCGGCATCCGCGAGATCGGGATCGGTCCGAAGGAATACAGAACACCAATGAGGAACGACAATCCGCCCAGCAGGAAGACCAGCAGCCCTGTCTGTGATACCAGTGCAATTCCGCCCCCGGCAGCCAGCGCCAGCAGGATGATAATGGTCGTGACCACCGTGCGCTCTTTCAGCTTAAAATGAACGATGGCATTATGTGTCTCATAGCCGTATCCATCGGTTTTGGACGCTTTTTTGAAATCATAATAATTGTTAATCGCCGTCGTAGCCATATCAAAGCTCAGCAAAGAAATGAACATCAGTCCAAACCGCAGTACATAAAAATCCTCGAACCGGTACAAGGCATATAGCGTCCCCATTAGAAAAGGAATCATGCTGGCTGCCTTCGTCGGCAACTCTACAAACTTCAGAAAACTTTTTACATTCAAATCCATCACCCTTATCACTTAAATGAAACGTTCATAACATAGAGACATTATATCGTAAATTGTAAGTTGCCTGTCAGGAATCGACAGGAAATGAACAAAAAATCATTCCAGAGAAGCAGGGCAATATGATATGATAGGCAGGCCAATAACAGCGCCCTTTCCGGGTGCTGTTGTCATGAGCGAACACTTTTAAATAATGGAGGCATTAACTGTTATGTCAGCGCAACCGCAATCCCCCCAATCCGTCAAGATCATCACTGCCGATCCTGGTGCCATTGGCCTGTTCGGACTAGCTATCGTCACGCTGGTCGCATCTTCACAGAAGCTCGAGATTACCTCGGGTCTCAGCTATGTCATTCCCTGGGCTATTTTCCTGGGCGCCTTCGCCCAGCTATTTGCCAGCATTCAGGATGCCAAGCACAATAATACCTTCGGTATGACCGCCTTTGGAGCCTATGCTTTCTTCTGGTTCGGTATGGCTGCTAGCTGGCTGATCAAGCTCGGTGTATTCGGAACAACCCTGGCTGAAGCTGTGGATCCTAAGCAACTCGGATTTGTGTTCCTTGGATACCTGATCTTCACCCTCTTCATGACGATCGGTGCCGTGGAAGCCAATAAGGTCCTGCTGATCATCTTCATCCTGATCGACTTCCTGTTCCTGGGTCTGACGTTTGATTCTTTCGGGATTGCGGCTGAAGCCTTTCATAAGCTGGCTGCCTTTGCAGAGCTAGGTATCGCTATGGTCTCCTTCTATGGCTGTGGTGCATCGGTTCTGAACGCTCACTTTGGACGTTCGTTCCTGCCAATGGGCGCACCACTGCGTATTTTCAAAAAATAAGGATTCAATTCCTGTATCAAAAACAACGGATAAACGTACACATCTGCCATTCTGGGGGAGCACGTTTATCCTTTTTTTATGCAGATGTGCTGTTCCTCACGGGTTTTCATAAGCTCCTGCTGGAGTGCGAACAAGTTGTGACAAAAGCATAGTTCTTGCTGGCCTAACCATACTAAGCTCATTCCAAGAGGATCACGGAGGGATGGCTGATGGGTAAAAAGATGAATCTGCTGATGTTCAGCGGGGACTATGACAAAGCAATGGCCGGATTGATTCTGGCGAATACTGCTCGGGATATCGAATGTGAGGTGACCATGTTCTTTGCGTTTTGGGGACTGTTCCTAGTGCGTGATCCGGAGAAGATGACACTGGAGGACAAAACTATTTACGAGAAGCTGATGGATGTCATGACTCCCAAAGGGCCGGAACAGCTGCCCCTGTCGCGGATGAATTTCAGCGGGCTGGGCCGGATGATGCTGGAGGAGATGATGGAAGCGCAGGGTGCGCCGAAGCTGATTCATTTTCTCAAGGGGGCACGTAAAAAGAACATCAAGTTCTACGCCTGCAAGCTTTCTGTGGAAATCATGGGCTTCAAGCCGGAGGAATTTCTGCCGGAAGTTGAGATTATTGATGCGGCAGCCTATTTGAAGGATGCGCTTGAGAGTGACATGCAGCTGTTCATATAGTTCATGGGCTTAGGCGTTAACCTATTCCCGGGGCGGGGCATATACTGAGGCCAAAGAAACTACAGGCTGGAGGGAATGTCCTTGCTGAATATCATCCCCACCTCTCCCCGGAAGACGCCGTCTTCGCTGCAAACTTATTTTGCATCCTTTCGGGAGCATATCATCGGAACAGGATTTACCCTTACGACGCCCTATGGCAGACAGCCTCTCTTGTACGCTGACTGGACCGCCAGCGGACGTCTCTATGAGCCCATTGAGCGCCGAATGCTGGAGACTTTCGGCCCTTATGTCAGTAACCCTCATACTGAATCTAACACTACTGGACTGACGATGACCCTGGCCTATACTGAGGCCCGGAATATTATTAAAGCCCATGTCCACGCTGGGCCACAGGATGTACTGCTCTTCTGCGGCAACGGCACCACTGGGGCAATTAACAAGCTCCAGCGCATTCTGGGTCTGAAAATGCCAGAATGGCTGGACGGTAGGCACCTTAGCCCCGAAGACCGCCCGGTCATCTTCGTCAGCCACATGGAGCATCATTCCAACCTCCTGCCCTGGCAGGAGAGTCTGGCTGATGTCGTTACCATTCCGCCGAGAGCGGACGGAAACATCGACCTCAATCAGCTTGAATACCTGCTGCGTATATATCGGCACCGGCGCCTGAAGATCGGCGCCTTCACGGCCTGCTCCAATGTGACAGGCATCCGCACGCCCTACCATAGGCTCGCCGCGGCCATGCATCGCCACGACGGGGTTTGCTTTGTTGATTTTGCCGCAAGTGCACCCTATGAGCCGATTGATATGCATCCGGCTTCACCGCTGGAGAAGCTCGATGCGATCTTCTTCTCCCCGCACAAATTCCTCGGCGGGCCCGGAAGCAGCGGCGTGCTGCTGTTCGACTCCGCCCTCTATAGCAGCCGCCTTCCTGATGAGCCCGGTGGTGGCACCGTTGTCTGGGTCGATGCCTGGGGCGGCCGCAGCTACATAGAGGATATAGAAACCCGTGAGGACGGTGGCACGCCTGGATTTCTGCAGGCCTTCCGCACTGCACTAGCTATTCACCTGAAGGAGGCTATGAACGGAGACGGTGAATACATACTGCTCAGGGAGAGGGAACTGTGCCAACAGCTACTGGCCGGACTACAAACCATACCCGGCTTAACCGTATTGGCTGGAGACCAGCAGGAGCGACTCGGGATTGTTTCCTTTACGATGCGTGATATCCACTATAACCTCGCAGTACAGCTACTGAACGATCGGTTTGGCATTCAGGCCCGTGGCGGCTGTTCTTGCGCAGGTCCCTATGGCCATCATCTGCTGGGGCTCGGTCCCAAGGTCTCCGCTGGTTTCATCAAGGCTATTCACAATGGGGATCAGTCACTCAAGCCAGGCTGGGTCCGGCTTTCGCTCCACCCCACCATGACGGATAAAGAAGTGGCGCGAATGGTCTCAGCCATTCGCGCCATCATACTGCATATTGAAGAGTGGAGACAGGATTACAGGTATAATCCCACGACCAATGGCTGGCAGCACATCACTACCGCCGCTCCGGCGACGAAGGATGCCGCCGGGTGGTTTACTTTGTGAGGGCCGTTTAACTTGCTGATCTCCCGCATAACGAAAATCTGGATTTCTGGTCAGCGAGGCGCCCTATTAGCAAAACATCCCACTATTGGGATTGCCCGTCCTTTACCATGTCCAGATCGGCGGCAGCCGCATTGGCGATAACCTGTGCAACATCCTTACAACCAGGAATTACACTTGTAACTGCAGAATGCTGAAGGCACCAACCCAAAGCCCATTGCGCCATCGGAATCCCCTCCGGCACTTCGTTCTCTGCAATCCTCGCAACTTCCAGCAGCTGCTTATGCCGCGTGTCCGCATTATGATTCGCCCGAACATCACCGGCCGGGAAGGCTGCATCCGGTTTATATTTGCCGCTAAGATAGCCACTGGCAAGCGGTACCCGTGCTAGCACACCCAGGTTATGCTTAGCGCATAGCGGGAAGACTTCTTCTTCGGGTCCGCGCTCCAGGCGATTGTACACGACTTGAATCGCTTCTGCTCCAACTGCCTGAGCAGAGGCTGTCTGGTGAACACCTTTGCCAGAGGCGCTGATGGAGATCCCTAAGTGGCGAATTTTGCCGGCCTGCACCTGTCTATCCAGCATGCTCCAGAGTTTATCGTTATCAAACTCGGCATCGGTTCCCGAATGGAACTGGTAGAGATCGATATACTCGGTGTGGAGCGATTTAAGCGAATCATCCAGTTGCTTCAGCACTTGATCGGCGCTCCAAAGCTGTTCCCGCTGAAGATGTCCCGTGAATCCGTGGCCGAACTTAGTCGCCACAATCCAGTCCTCGCGATTGCGACGAGCCAGATAGTTACCAATGAACCTCTCCGACAAATGGTCGCCGTAACATTCTGCCGTATCAATCAGATTGATACCAAGTTCTCCGGATTTGTCCAGCATGGAATCAACTTCGTTCTGGGTAAAATCCTTTCCCCATTCCCCGCCAAACTGCCAGGTCCCAATTCCGATCACAGACACATTGAGTCCCGTGCTTCCAAGCTTACGGTATTTCATAACGGCACCTCTTCCTTTCATATCTGGAGTTTAATTTAAACTTAGATCTTCACTACTTGTCCTCTATGTTACTTTCTGTTCAATCTCTTTGCCACTGCTGCCATCAATTGCTGTTCTGGTAAAATAGCTTTCGATGGCTTTGACGCCCCAGAAAGACAACGCTATAAAGAGCAGTACATACAGTCCTTCCGCAGGATGATGAATAAATCGCTCCAGATCATTGCCGATATAAGAGACGGCAAACACCATAATGGCTTTGCCCGCGATCAAGGCGAGCAGATAGGAACGCAGCCGCATTCCGGCAAGTCCTGCAGCCATATTAATGACGACGAATGGCCCAACGGGAAACAAACTAAGCAGAAACACATAGCTGAAGCCCCGTTGGCGTACCCAAGTCATGCTCTTCGCCACCTTTGGGCGCAAAGCCCATTTGCGCAGATAAGGGTGAGAAGCGATTTTGCGGACAATCAGAAAGGTCGTTACACAGCCCGCGACCAGACCAATCCACGAATACAGAAAGCCTAGCCACAAGCCATACACTGCACCGTTCAAACCGACGATAGCAATGGTAGGCAGGGGCGGCACAAATGATTTCATAAAAGTTAACGCAATGCCCGGAAAAGGTCCGAACGAACGATATTGTTCCAGCATGTGCCGCAGATTATCCTCTGTCAGCCATGAAGCGATATCCAGATAGTACATAACGGGCCGCTCTCCTCATCCATCCTGTAATAGTAGCTCCATGCCACCTCAGGTTAATCATCTAATTATACAATACATTAGGACAAATTGACGTCGTGAATTCGGCATGGACACCTTCATCTTACACCCATAGCTCTGTTATAATCTGGGTTAATTGATGGGAAGGAGACCGATCATGTATATTCAATCGAGTTCCATACACTTACGGACAACCACTGAGCAGGACCTTGACTTCGTGCTGGCCGCTGAACAGGCGGAGGACAACCGCAGATATATTGGCCAATGGAAGCGGGAGCAGCATAAGGCGGCGCTTGCTGAAGAGGATGTACTTCATTTCATCATACTGGATGCCAATGGAGAACGGGCCGGATATGTTATTCTGACAGGAATGCACGACCCCAATCTAACCGTTTGCATCATGCGCCTTGTCATTGTGGCCAAAGGGCACGGATATGGACCTGAAGCACTGCGACTGTTGATCGATTGGATATTTAACCATACGGAGACGCACCGGCTATGGCTGGACGTCAGGGATGAGAACACGCGGGCGCAGCGTATTTACCATCGCCAGGGATTCAGACTGGAAGGGACTCTGCGAGAATGCATCAAGGTCGGCGACACCTTTGAATCACTGCGGATCATGTCCATCCTACGGCCCGAGTATGAAGGACGGGCCTAGGTCCGGCCATTAAAATACCCTACGGTCCTTAACCTGCCGTTGATGTATTGTCTGTTTGCGAAAGAGTATTTTTAGTTTATATAGAAGTTACATTGTATTTTAAGAACATCCAGAGAAAGCAGCCAAGGAGGAGAACACCTTTGATCAAAATAGGGCTGACGGGCTTCGGCGACCATGAAGAATTGTACGGTAAAATCAAACCGGCCGAGCGATTGTCTACGTACAGCGCCCATTTTTCCATCGTAGAAATCGATAGTTCCTTCTACGCGGTTCAGCCAGTCAGAAATTATATGAAATGGGTCAACCAGACACCAGACGGATTTCAGTTCATCGTGAAGGCCTATCAGGGGATGACTGGCCATTTACGCGATAAAAAGAATTACTTTGATACAAAAGACGCCATGTTCGCCGCTTTCCACGAATCGATCCAGCCTGTTATCCAATCCGGCAAGTTGGCCATGACCCTGTTCCAATTCCCACCCTGGTTCGACTGCACGAAGGAGAATGTGGATATGCTGCGCGATATCAGAGCTCGGATGAAAGAGGTGCCCTGCGCTCTGGAATTTCGCCATGAGAGCTGGTACAGCCCGGCGTTCCGCGATAAGACGCTGCATTTCATGGCGCGTGAGGGTTGGATTCATACCGTAGTGGATGAACCACAGGCCGGGGCTGGCTCGATTCCAATTGTAGCCGTAGCGACTTCCCCGGATATCACTTATGTGCGGCTGCACGGCCGCAATATCTCCGGCTGGCATCAAAGCAGCCACCCCGATTGGCGTAAACTGCGCTATCTATACCGGTATGACCGGGAGGAACTCATTGAGTGGAAGGAACGTCTGCAACAGCTGGAGAAGAACTGTCGTAAGCTCTACGTAGTCTTCAACAACAATTCCGGCGGCGATGCTACAGACAACGCCAAGGAGCTTCAGGACATGCTCGGCATAGACGGTGGCCTGGCTCCGCGCCAGCTAGATCTGTTTCAATGACTTGAAAAAAGATCATGACATCTGCAAGAAACTGGTATTCCCTCCCTTTAAAAAGTGAAGAATAACAGAAGAAGCCTAAAGAGAGATCTGAAAGTTGCTAACAGCAGCGAAGGAGGCAGATGGATGCAGAGAAATCATACGATGATGCAGTTTTTCGAGTGGCATGTCACCGCCGACGGGAAGCACTGGAAACATCTCGCGGAAATGGCGCCAGGGCTGAGAAGCACCGGTATTGACGCCATATGGATTCCGCCCGTGACCAAGGCCGTCTCCGCAGAAGACACCGGATATGGTGTCTATGACCTCTATGATCTGGGTGAATATGACCAAAAAGGTACAGTACGCACCAAATATGGTACCAAGCAAGAGCTGATCGACGCCATTGCCGAGTGCCAAAAAAACGCCATCGCTGTATATGTGGATCTGGTCATGAACCATAAAGCCGGTGCGGATGAGACTGAGGTATTCAAGGTAGTCGAGGTCGATCCCCATGACCGAACGAAAGAAATTTCGCAGCCGTTCGAAATCGAGGGATGGACCAAGTTCACTTTTCCGGGACGCGGAGAGGAGCATTCTCCCTTCAAGTGGAATTTCGACCATTTCAATGGCACAGACTTCAATGCCAAGGAAGGCCGCTCCGGCGTATTTCGTATTGTAGGTGAGAACAAGACCTGGAATAAGAATGTGGATGATGAATTCGGCAACTATGATTATCTGATGTTCGCGAATATTGATTACAGTCATCCCGAAGTCAGAAAGGAAATGCTCCGGTGGGGAGGGTGGCTGGTGGATACACTGCAATGCAGCGGCTATCGTCTCGACGCCATCAAGCACATTAACCATGAATTCATAAAGGAATTTGCAGCGGAAATGGTACACAAGCGCGGGGAGGATTTCTACCTTGTAGGGGAATTCTGGAATCCCGACCTTGCCTCCTGCCGCGAATTTCTGGACACGGTGGATTATCGGATTGATCTCTTTGACGTATCGTTGCATTACAAGCTGTACTCTGCAGCCCTTGGCGGACGGGATTTTGATCTCCGCACCATTTTTAATGATACATTGGTGCAGAGCCATCCCGGCAATGCCGTCACCTTCGTCGACAACCATGACTCCCAGCCCCATGAGGCGCTGGAATCATGGGTCGGTGACTGGTTCAAGCAGATTGCCTATGCCCTCATTCTGCTGCGCCGCGACGGGTACCCGGTCGTCTTCTACGGCGACTATTACGGAATCGGCGGCCCAGCCCCGATCGAAGGCAAAAAAGCCGCGATCGACCCGTTGCTATATGCTCGCTACCACAAGGCTTACGGGGAGCAGAAGGATTATTTTGACCACCCCAATACGATCGGCTGGGTACGTCTTGGTGTGAAGGAGATTGCAGGCTCCGGCTGTGCAGTTGTGATCTCCAATGGAGACAAGGGTGAGAAGCGGATGCTGGTAGGCAAGCACCGAGCTGGTGAGGTATGGGTGGATTTCACCGGTACCCACAAGGAATCGCTTACCATTGGACAGGACGGCTGGGCCGTCTTTCCCGTGAGTGGCGGAAGCGTCTCCGTCTGGGCCCTTCCCGGCGAGGCGAATGAAGAATAGGGCAGACAATATCAATCACATATTTGGCAGCAAATAAAAGAACCCATCTCTCCACGTAATGGTGAGAATGGGTTCTTTATGTATATCTAGTCCAGAAAATCTACTCCTCCGTCTCCGGATGCTTGGATACGAGCCGCACGAGATCCACTGTCAGAATCGGTAGTTGCAGGGAAGCCGGGTACGCAAGATAACGAGGTTCCCACTCCGGACCAAACTTCTCCTTGTAGCGGCGTAGACCGGAGAAGCCGTACCAATGGCCCCCCTTCTTGAAGACCAGACGGGCGAGCTTCTCTTCTCGAAGCGCACCAGCATTCTGACCGACACTGGAGAGAGGGGCATTGCCAAGATTGAATCTTCGATAGCCCTGCTCCTTGGCCCATTCCATCAATGTGATGAATAGATAATCCATTGTCCCGTTCGGCGCCTGTTTCCGGTGACGCATCAGATCGATGGAGAGTGTCATACCCCCGTCATACCCCGGAACAAGGGTGGCAAAGGCCACCACCTCCCCGGAAGCCCCTCTCAGCAGTGCAATCGGAGCAAGCTGCAGATAGGATTCCTTGAACCAGCCGAGCGAATACCCTTTTTCCGTCCGTCCGCCCAGCCACTCCCCCGAAATCGAGTGCAAATCTGTAATCAGGAGGGCAGAATGCGGCGGCTGCGATATTTCAAACTGGTATCCTTCCCGTTCAAAACGGTTGTTAACACTGCGCAGGTCGGCATTCTTGCGGCCACTGAGCGTGAACGTCTCCAATGGTACCATAGCTTCTTCCCCAAGTTTGAAGAAATGGTAGCCTTGCTCATGATACACCGGCAAGAACGCAGGCGTAGCCTGATAGAAGACAACAGACAGCCCATACTTGTCCGCCTCCTGCCGGAACTCGCTGATGGCGTTGTTAATAAGCTCCTTCGGTCCCAACGGATCACCAAGTACTACAAGCTTGTCACGCACCCGGGAATAAGGGAGCAGCACTTCCCCACCCTGTGCCCAATAGAAGCTTTTATCCCCTAGAAACAGCATATGGGTCAGGGAATTACCGGGCACCTTATTCAGAAACTGTGTGAGCCGGTCCATGTCCGCAGGGCCAGATAGCTCCTCTGAGCTGCGGTGGGGCCTGAGTGTGACGAACATCGTCAACAGGAGCCAGGAGAAGATAAGCCCGCTGGCAGCAGTAAAGGCAACATTACTGTGTCGTTGCAGCCACTCCGGATGAATGCCTGGCGGAAGATGCTTCAGAAAACCACGATGCACATGACTGCCGAGCAAATAATAGATCACGGCAATCACTGAAGTCAGCGCCAACCACCTAGCCGTACTCTGCCGGCTGACCGGTGCACTGACCCGGTAAAACCGCGCTCTAGAAATCCAAAGGATCACCCCAACCACCAGCAGGAAGATAGCCTCTTCGTAATCAAAACCTTTGGTAAACGCAAACAGCGCACCGCCCAAGAGCGAGAGGCTGGTCCAAGTATAGGCCCTGCGGATCCGCAGGGAGATGCCTCGCGACAACAGGATGAGCATAAAGCCAATCAAGACAGATAAATGATGCGATAGCCGCATGATCGGAAATGACAGCAGCTCTTCCGTGATCTCCAGCCGGTACAACAGTTCCGGCGTTGCTGCCGACAGCAGCAGAATGAGACCGCTGGCAAAGACCAGTTTGCCTAGCGCCCATACCCCAAGGTCGCTGAGGAAGGTGTACTGTCCCGGCCAGCGCCAGATTTTCTGCCACAGGTTCAGTGAGGGCTCCAGTCCCTGCGTTGCGCGTTCAAGCATCTTTCTGCCCTGCAGCCCGATTTCCAATGCGGCCAGCACGAGGCCGATCAGCCAAGGAATCAGATAATAGAACAAACGGAATATTACCAGCACCGCCATAGCCTGATCAGTCTGATACCCCATTTGGGTCAGCCCCAGAAGCGCGATAAGGTCGAACGCCCCGATCCCGCCGGGAGCCATACTGAGAATACCAGCGATGGCCGCAACCGTATAAATGCTGAAGATGGTCACAAAATGTACACCACCCAGCAGATGATGACCAATCGACCAGAATGTAATACCGGCAAACAGCCATTCGAGGAAAGATGCACCGACCGAACTGCCTACCGTGATCCACGGTGTTCGTCCCTGCCCACGGTTAATCCACTTCGCATACAGCGCCGACCGCTGTACGAATACAAAGAATGGCAGGTAAAGCGCCATACCCCAGACTGCGAACACCAGCCACCGGTGCTCATGCATCAGTCCCGCTGCGGGTAGAATACCAAAGATGTTGCCCCAGGATAACAGGGACAACCCTGTAATCATAAGTGGCGACAGGAAGACGATCGCCGGTGTCAGAACGGCCGAGGACACGCCGCTCTTCTTGTATAGCAAGGTCCGTAAGCCTACACCAGCCAGCCCGGCAAAGCCAATCAGGTTGTTGAATGTATTGGCAATCCATGCATAACGGAACGTGCTCCATACACTAACCTTCAGCTTGAAATGAGCACGAATCAAATAGTCATACGCACTCATTACCGCTACCGCAAGCAATGCAATGCCCATCATCTGAAAGATGGATGATGCCGGAACTCCCTTTAGCTCGCGGAGCGTGCGTCCCAAATGAACCTGTTTCAGTTCATGCTGTCCTTCCCAATATACAAGCGCAATAATCGCCAGCGGAAAAAGAGCGCGTACTGCCCGAATCCGGTAAATGGATATCAATAGCCTTACAATCTTGAACCGCTCCAGCGCCTCTTTCATTGAATGCATAACTCCACCTGCCCTTGCTGCTGCCACACGTTCCACCGGCAAAACCTGCCGCACTGTCCTTGGTTCGGACAGCAGTTCATGTGCAAGAATTTCAACTTGTCCATTATAACAATACGTAAACCGGCTGGCATGTAACAAACAGCACCAGTAGCCATCTGATTACCTCTAATCTATAAGACTGAATTTAAAGCCTATTCCCTGCAATATGAACTTTTTTATTTTACCAAAAACTAGTTCTGGTATCCCCTTTACCATCCATCCTATAGGAGCCTGCTTCCATAGTTTACTAAGAGCGTAACCAAAAAAGTACGCCTGTGCAACTTTATAGTGGAAACGCAGGTATTGATAGCTACGTAAAAAAGAAATAGGTGATGAATAGCACATAACGGAGGGAGCCGCATGAGAGAACTTTATTTCAGTGACAATTTCTTCAGTAAGGGAATTACTCCGATCATGGACGTATCCGGCCAGTTCGCCGGGGAACTCGACCTACACAGCGCATTTAGTACTGCAATATCGGTATACGGACCGGATAAAAACAAGCTTTTCCACGGTCGGTTCCCCTTCTTCTCTTCTAAGTGGGAAGTGTCGAATCACGAAGGAAATGTACTGGGCAGGCTACGTTCCAGATTCTCATTCGGTTCCAAAAAATACGAATACGATGCGGGAGCGAGAGGCATCTACAGTATTGTCTCCCCGATGTTTTCCAAACTCTATACCATTGAAAACAACTACGGCAGACAGTCTGCCACTTTCCAACAGGTAAACGGCTGGCTGCAATCGAGAGCTTATCGGCTGCTTGGTTCCAAGAAAAAAAGGACGAAGTCAGGTATAACCACCTGATTCCGTCCTCTTTCGCTGAAAGAGAGCCCCGTCCAATTGTTAAAGGCACCTTCCCCCATATTAGATTGCCTAGTTCCCAGGTAAGAAAACGAACTGGAGCTATGCCCCCTTGTCCAAATTCCCGGCTATATCGACCGTCTTACGCCGGCCGCCTCTTCGGTTAACCAGTGTTACACTCAGCAAGATAATGACCAAGCCGAGTATCGTGTTCAAATATACTTGTTCATGTAGAAATAACACACCCCAGACCACCCCGAAGACAGGCACTAGGAATGTTACACTGGCCGTTTTCACGGCGCCCACATTGTGGATCAGTCTAAAGTAGATTAGATATGCGATGGAGGTACACAAGATCGATAACCCAATAACCGAGTATACCGCCGCCGCTGTAGGCATCTGCCGGGGCATAAATATAATTGCGAGTGGCAAGAGCAGTACACTCGCTCCGAGCTGCTGTCCGATCGCAAGCGTCAACGGCTCTACCCCTTTCCCGGCGCGGGCAGCATACAAGCCCCCAAAACCATAAGACAACGCGGCGCCAAGGGAGAACAATACCGACATCAATACCTTGCCCTCCAGCGGCACCGGACTCCAGCCCACAAGGACAATGACACCAAGCACACCAATGATCAATCCTAGGCTCTTAGAACGTCCGGGCTTCTCTTGGTGCGTGCCCCAAGCTGCCAACGCTGTGAACATGGGCGTGGTGGCATTCAGTATGGCGGCCAGCGAAGCACTCAGATGCAGCTCAGCCATACAGATCAGCGTGAAGGGCAACGCCGCATTCAAACCACCCAGCACGAGAAATGGCTTCCAGTGTCGCCACAACCCCAGTTTACGCCGGGTCACCAGCGCATAGAGAAGCAGAGCGGCGGCAGCCATACTCACCCGCAGCTCCGTGGTGAAGACAGGACCAAACACAGGGGAAGCAATCCGCATGAACAAGAAGGATGCGCCCCAGATGAGAGCCAATAAAAGCAGCATTGAGAAATCTTTACGGCCCAATTTCAAAGCCCCTCCCTTCTAGATCACTCTTTTTAACGTAATCTTTATACTACTACAGGAGGGGTAGAATTCAACGATTTTTGTGCTTAAGCATCCGCAGCCTGAATCGCCTCGGCCAACCGGTCATTTAATTCCTGGGCATACTGAGCCGTCAATTCTGTCGTCCATCCGAAATATTTTTCCATATAGGCAATTACTTCATCCTTCCATTCCACTACCCAGGCTATATTGAAGAAAAGCGCACCCGTGCGGCGGATAAAAAAGTCCACCGGCTTCAGCGTCATTTCCTCTTCTATTGAATACAGAAGAGCAGCCAGCAAGGATACCGGCAGTCTTGCCGACTCTGCTTCAAGATCGTGCTTCTCCATTAACGCATAAACTTCGCCGATGTTAGAACCGTATCTCCGTACCAGTTGCTCCGCCTCAAGCGGCGATAGCCCCAGTCTCGTTCCTTCCGGAATACGTTCCTGCACAAAGTTCTTATATTGAATGGAGCCCCCGACATCACCGCCGGAGATCGGCATGTGCACAGTCTGGCATCCAGAAATAGCATTAAGTCCGGCAGCGCTCCGTTGCTTTGCGACCAAATCCACCACCGTCTCCGCCATTTTGCGGTAGCCGGTCAGCTTGCCTCCAGCCATAGAGATCAAACCTGAGGCCGAGACAAAAATTTCATCCTTGCGGGAAATCTCGGACGGGCTTTTACCCTCTTGATGTATCAGAGGACGCAATCCTGCCCAGCTGGATTCCACATCATCGTCCGTCAGCTTCATGCCGGGGAACATCTCATTGGCCGCCTGAAGGATATATACCCTATCAGCTTCAGTAACCAGCGGATTTATCAGATCGCCTTTATAATTTGTATCGGTCGTCCCAACATAAGTTTTGTTGTCCCGCGGGATCGCGAACATCATGCGCCCATCCGGAGTATCAAAGTAAATCGCCTGCTTCAGCGGAAAACGCCTCTGGTCGAACACCAGGTGAACGCCCTTGGATAAATGCAGCATTTTACCCTCTTTGGAATGGTCCTTCTCCCGCAGGGTATCTACCCAAGGTCCGGCGGCATTAATGATATGCTTCGCACGAAGCTCATAAGAACGTCCGCTGAACTGATCTAATACTTCAACACCCGCCAACTGCTTATTATCATAAATAAACTGTTCCACCTTGGCGTAGTTCACAGCCAGCGCCCCGTGCCTCACAGCCTCCTTCAATACTTCAATCGTCAGACGGGCATCGTCCGTCCGATACTCCACATAATAGCCCCCGCCCTTAAGACCTTGCTGCCTCAGCAGCGGCTCTTTGCTCAGTGTCTCCCCGGCACTCAGCATCGTTCGGCGCTCTCCCTTCTTGACACCGGCCAAATAGTCGTAGACTCGGAGTCCAAAGGATGTCGAGATTTTCCCGAAGGTACCCCCCTCGTAAATCGGCAGCAGCATCCATTCCGGCGTAGTGACATGAGGCCCATTCTCGTAAACAATCGCCCGCTCTTTGCCCACCTCTGCCACCACCCCAATCTCCAACTGCTTCAAATAGCGGAGTCCGCCATGTACAAGCTTGGTCGAGCGGCTAGAAGTACCCCCGGCAAAATCCTGCATCTCCAAAAGGACAGTCCGCAGGCCGCGGGTCTGTGCGTCCAAAGCAATTCCCGCACCTGTGATGCCTCCCCCGATCACCAATACATCCCATTCCTGTTCCGTCATTTGCTTCAGATATTGATCCCGTTTGCCTGCCGAAAAAGTTCCCATGTCTGTTTCCTCCCATACAAGTAGAAACGGCTTGCCGTCCTCTAAGAGGCGGCATCCGTTACAGCGAGAAATATAAGGATGATTTACACTGTAAAACATATAAATTCTTATATTTGCAAAAAAAAACCACAAACATGCCGGCTGCGATATCTTGCGCAGCGGCTGTTGTGGTTTCTCCAGTTCTCCAACCTATTGTATTAACTTGTTGAGGTAAGTATACCATGCCTACTTTTTAGTGAAAAGCCTGTGCGGCACGCACCGCTTTTTTCCATCCACTGTACAGAGCATCTGCTGCCCCTTCGTCCATCGTTCTGTCGAAGGCGCGCTGAATCTGCCATAAGGCAGAAATCTCATCTTGATCCTGCCAGAACCCTACAGCTAGCCCCGCGAGATACGCCGCTCCAAGCGCCGTGGTCTCGCTAATCACTGGCCGCTCTACCGTAACACCCAGCATATCGCTCTGGAACTGCATCAGGAAGTTATTTCGGGCCGCGCCACCTCCCACCCGCAGCTTCTTAAGCGAAATACCGGAATCCTCCTCCATGGCCGCAAGTACATCACGGGTCTGGTAAGCCAGCGATTCCAAAGTCGCACGGATCAAATGCTCCTTCGAGGTACCTCGTGTCAGGCCGAATACCGAACCCCGGACCTCACTGTCCCAATACGGCGTGCCCAGGCCAACAAAGGCAGGTACCACGTAGACGCCTTCTGTTGAATTCACCCGCGAAGCGTATTCTTCGCTAACTGCGGCATTCTTGATCATCCGCAGCCCGTCACGAAGCCACTGAATCGCCGATCCAGCGACAAAGATGCTGCCCTCCAGCGCGTACTCGACCTTCCCGTTCAATCCCCAGGCAATCGTGGTCAGCAATCCATTCCCTGAGGTAATCGCCTGCTCTCCGGTATGCATCAGCATAAACGCCCCGGTGCCGTATGTATTGTTCGCGGTCCCTTGCTCAAAGCAGGTCTGCCCGAATAATGCGGCCTGTTGGTCACCCGCAGCGCCCGAGATCGGTACAGCGGCATTGAAAAAATGCTGCCGGTTCGTATAGCCATAGACTTCGGAGGACGACCGGACTTCTGGCAGCATGGAGCGCGGAATATTCAGCAGCGCCAAGAGCTCCTCATCCCACTGCAACTCGTGGATGTTGTACATCAGCGTTCGTGATGCATTAGAGTAATCGGTAACATGAGTGCTTCCGTCGGTCAGTCGCCAGATTAACCAAGTGTCCATCGTCCCGAACAGCAGATCTCCGCGTTCTGCCTTCTCCCGCGCGCCCGGAACATGGTCCAGAATCCACTTTACCTTTGTGCCCGAGAAGTACGCGTCGAGACGCAGCCCCGTCTTCTGTTTGAAGACTTCTTCATGACCCTGAGCCTTGAGTTCTTCGCAAATCTCTGTTGTTTGTCTGGACTGCCAGACGATTGCATGATACGCCGGCATCCCTGTGGTTCGATCCCAAACTACAGTCGTCTCCCGCTGATTGGTGATCCCGATGGCGGCAACCTCTTCCGGAGAAATCGCCGTCTCGGTGAACAATGACGAGATGACCGCCAGAATGGAGATCCAGATCTCATTGGCATCATGCTCCACCCAGCCAGGTTGGGGAAAATGCTGCTTGAATTCCTGCTGGGCAATATGAATAATCGTACCTGTACGATCAAATAGAATGGCTCTTGAGCTGGTCGTGCCTTGGTCCAAGGCCAGAATATACTTTTTGTCCATGCTGCACCCCCAGATTCATTTTTTCTTCGCGTAATGCCGGCACAGATCCATTTGGGAAGTCGTCACAGCGGTTGCCCCTGCTGCCAATGCTTTCTCCACATCGTCCACCGTACGGATCAAGCCGCCAGCAAAAATCGGGATACCTGTACGCTCCCTCACTTCTGTGATGAGGCCCGGGATGACACCCGGAAGCACCTCAATATAATCGGGCTGTGTCCGTTCTAGCAGAGCATAGCTTTTGTCCAGAGCGCTGGAGTCCAGCAGAAATACCCGCTGAATGGCCAGCAAGCCGTTTTGCCTTGCTTTGAGGATCACATTGGCTCGGGTTGAGATCAAACCTGCAGGCTTGATGCTCTGGCATAGAAAATCTGCGGCGGCCTCATCATTCTTCAATCCCTCTACCAAATCCATATGCAGCAGCAGCTTTTTCCGGTGCGATTTTGCCAGATCAACAATGTCCTTCAGTTGCCCGATATGACTCTCGAGCAGCACAATATATTCGTAGGAGGATTGCAATAGCTTCTCCAGATGCTTCATCTTTCGGATAGCAGGTAAAACAGTCTGTCCCTCAATGGACATGGGCGCTGCCCCTTTCCTAGCATGAGTGTGTCGCTCTATCCGCTACTACCAATATAACATTTATTACAGCAGAAAGAGCAGATAACGCGCACGTCCATCGCCCTGCCGAGATTAGCAAATGGATATACTGTTTCTGCTCTCTATTACCCTTTGAATTCATTCAATACGCCGAACTTGTTTGAAAATGTAGTTGTCCGCTGTCGCTGTACACACGCAGCCCCAATAGGCTTATTGAAGCTTCAGCCAGTCCCTGGCCGCTTCCGCCTCTTCCACATTCAGACGGTGCCCCTGATTGCCCCAATACGTATTCACAACTGCACCTGCGCCCTGCAGCAGTTCTTCCAGCTCCCGGCTCTCATGCGCCGGAACCATGTGATCATTCATCGATGTTCCGATGAAGACCGGAAGACCGCTCATATCCGCCAGCTCAAGACCCCGCAACGGCACCATTGGGTGCAGCAGTACTGCGGCCCGGTAGGCCTTTCCATAGTGGAACAGCAGGCTTCCGGCAATATTGGCGCCATTGGAATAACCAACGACAACCACATTGTCGACTGAGAACCCGTACTTGACTGCCGCCTCGTCCAGGAACTGCTTAAGCTCCTGCGTGCGGAAGATCAGATCTTCTTCATCGAATACCCCTTCGGACAACCGCCGGAAGAAACGGGGCATCCCGTTCTCGAGCACATTGCCACGGATGCCGAGCACGGATGAACCTGGGGAGAGCAATTCTGCCAGCGGCAGCAAATCCTGCTCATCACCTCCGGTTCCGTGGAACATAACCATTACGGGCTGCGTCTCATCTGTCCCCTTACGAAATACATGTATCATCTTGGTCTCACTCCAATCTCTCGAATGTCAAACGGCTGCAAATTAGCTTCAATCGCTGCACGATGCGGCTCGTACCAGGCAGGGAGCATCAGCTTCTCACCTAGCGCGTCCGGGTCCTCGTCGCGGGCAAATCCAGGAGGGTCGGTCGCAATCTCAAACAGGATACCGCCTTCTTCACGGAAGTAAATAGCGTTGAAGTACTGGCGGTCCTGGACAGGCGTTGGCTGGTAGCCGTGGCTCTGCACAAGATGACTCCAGGCAAGCTGTTCGGCATCATCACTGGCCCGCCAGGCAATATGATGTACCGTTCCTGTGCCTCCCGAGCCATGCGGTACAGGCTCTGCCTTCAGATCAATAATATTGCCGATTTCCCCTGCTGCCCTGAAGCGGATATAACCGTCACCTTCCGCAATGACTTCCATACCCAGTGTACGGGACAGCGTATCCGCTGTCTTAGCTGGCTCTGTGCTGTACAGGACCGCCCCGCCAAAGCCCTTGATAGCGTGTTCAGCAGGAACACCGCCAAAGGACCAGGTGCTAAGCGGGCCCTCTTCACGCTCCACAAGCTCAATTCGCAGACCGTCGTAGTCAGCAAAGGACAAGTAGGATTCGGAGATTCGACTGACTTTGGTTACCGAGATCTGGTATGCTGCGAGTCGCTGCTCCCAGAAGTCCAGCGATCCGACCGGAATGGCATAGGTGGTTACACCAACCTGCCCGCCGCCAATTCTCCCCTTACGGCCCATCGACCAAGGAAAGAACGTAATAATCGTGCCGGGAGACCCGCTTTCGTTCCCGAAATAGAGGTGGTACACCTCAGGTGCATCGAAATTGATTGTTTTTTTCACCAGCCGCAGTCCGAGAATACCAGCATAAAAGTCAGCATTCCGCTGCACGTCGCCCACAAAAGCTGTAATATGATGAATACCTGCGCTTCGTAATGTCATATTGATCTACCCCTCTCTTAGTTAAACCACAGTGCGTCAAGTGAAATCGATCCGGCCCCGGTCAGAGCCACTCCGGCGGCAACTACCAGCAGGGTCAATGGAAACTCAATCCCGCCCGCCGTTGCCCAGAACCCGTTCGGCGCGTGAACCTTCACAATCGCTCCAAACATGGTGGCAATAATCAGCGCCGAAGCTAGCGGAGTCAGCAGCCCGAAGGTGAACAGCACTCCGCCAACCAGTTCCATCACTCCCGCCAGCACCGCCATGGCTACACCAGGCTTCATGCCGATGGACTCCATCCAACCTCCGGTTCCCTTGGGGCCATAACCTCCGAACCAGCCAAACAGCTTTTGGCTACCATGTCCGATGAAAGAAATCCCGATCACCAGTCTGAGCAACAATAAGCCTACGCTAACCATTTTTACCCCACTCCATTCTCTTTGATTTAATTATCTTAACATTAAGATATTAGGCAAAAAAATTAAGTCCTTCTTGTTTAGATCGATTTCTTTGCTCCTAACACTATTGTTACCGGCCTTTAGGCAAGGACAGCAGTTCATTGCCGCCCTATACGCCTTTGCCAAGTCTCTTCAGTAGTTCGGTTGCTTGTTCCTTCTCTTCCGTATTTAATCCGCCCATCAAACGATGCAGGGAAGAAACATGAAGCGGAAAGATATTATCGAATAGCTCCCGGCCTGCAGTTGTAATCTCAGCATAGGTTACCCGCCGATCGTCGCTGCACGGAACACGCTTCAGCAAGCCCTTATTCTCCAGCTTGTCGATATTGTACGTAATACTGCCGCTAGTCACCAGAATCTTCTCTCCGATCTGCTGCAGCGGAATGCGGGTTCTGTGATACAGTACTTCCAGAATCATAAATTCAGCGGAAGACAAGCCGTGACTCTTCATATCCTTCACTGCCAGATCCATTAAGGTCTTATAGGCTTTGGAGAGGACAACGAACAATTTCAGGGAAGATGCTTCATCCCGTTCCTGCTCTGCTCCGTTCGCATTTCCTTGTAAAGGCTCTTGTTCAATGCTCATGGGTTTCCACCTCCCCGTAATTACTTTATGAATGAATCAATTTCATAAATCCATAAGTGAGCGTCTAATCATCGATATCTAGTTGTACATGATTTGGGTATAACTAGATATCATACCTATTCGGATTGAAATCCGCATTATGAAATTGCTTCGAATGAAAGTGCATTTGTCTTTAAGTTAATTATCTTTAATTTAAGATAAATATATACCCCATCCTTACCATTGTCAACAATCTTCCGTGGGAATTTTGTCCGAATTGACCTGGCTCGCAAAACGGCGTATTCTTTGTCTTACGAATATCTAAAATGTAAGCCTCTTCATTTCTTAACAAATACCACTATATTACTTTTCGTTTTTAAGGAGGCCTACTCATGACATCTGCTACACCAAATGACGCCGCGGGGCAGGCTGAGCGGCGTGTACTGATCGTGACTGCGGTCGCGGCAGAACGCGACGCCATCCTGCGCGGACTGCAGGGCAGCAGTAGGTTCCACGTAGTGGCTGCGGGCGCGGGCACCGCAGCCGCTGCGGCGGGTACCGCCGCGGCCCTGGCAGCCGGCTCCTACGGCTGCGTGATCAACGCCGGGATCGGCGGCGGGTTCCCGGGGGTGGCCCCGGTAGGCTCGCTGGTGATTGCCAGCGAGCTGATTGCGGCCGACCTCGGGGCGGAGACGCCGGAGGGCTTCCGCAGTGCTGCCGAGCTTGGCTTCGGCAGCGTGACCGTGCCGGCGGATTCCGGCACGGTGGAGGTCGTTACGGCCGCGCTGAGAGCGGCCGGTCTTACCGTCAGCACAGGTCCTGTGCTGACGGTGTCCACGGCGACCGGCACGGCAGAGACGGCCGCCGCTCTTGCGGCGCGCCATCCCGGGGCGGCCGCCGAAGCCATGGAAGGCCACGGGGTTGCCGTGGCCGCACAGGCGCTGGGGCTCCCGGTGCTGGAGCTCCGCGCGATTTCGAACCCGGTCGGTCCCCGCGACCGGGCAGCTTGGGCCATCGGCGAAGCGATGGACGCGCTTGCGGCAGCAGCCGCTATCCTAAAGGAGGTGCTGTAATGAATAACGAGCTTAATATTGCATTTTCCCCTTGTCCAAATGATACCTTTGTATTTCATGCCTGGGCGCATGGGCTGGTGGCGGATGCCCCGGCACTGAATGTGATGTACGCCGATATCGACATTACAAACGGACTCGCTGCCGACGGCACTGGACCGGAAGTACTCAAAATCTCCTACGCCGCCCTGCCTTGGGTGTTGGAGAAATACCGCCTTCTGCCCTGTGGTGGCGCGCTGGGCCGCGGCTGCGGACCACTAGTGCTGACCGGCAACGGACCGCTCGCGGTAAGACGTCCGGCCGGACTCGCCGGACGCAGAATCGCTGTACCTAGTGAACGATCCACTGCCTATCTGCTGTTCCGCTTGTGGGCAGCCCAGCACGTTCCAGGTGGTGTGGGAGAGATCGTCGTCATGCCTTTCGATGAGATCATGCCTGCCGTGCGCGACGGAAAAATCGATGCCGGGCTGGTAATTCACGAAGCACGCTTCACCTATTCTTCCTATGGTCTTAATCTCTTGACCGACCTAGGCAGCTGGTGGGAAGAAGATACTGGACTTCCAATCCCGCTCGGAGCGATTGTCGCTCGCCGCGACCTGGATGCCGAAGCCATCTCCGGATGGATTCGCAGCTCCCTGCAATACGCCTGGGATCATCCGACGGAATCCCGCGATTACGTGCTGAGCCATGCTCAGGAGCTATCCCCGGAAGTGGCAAAGTCTCATATCGATCTCTACGTCAACGACTTTAGCATGAACCTCGGTGACAGTGGCTATGATGCCATCACATCTTTACTGACCCGAGCCGCTGCTGAAGGTCTTGTTCCGGCAATAGACCCCGAGTTGCTCCGGTAGCCTTCGACAGTTACGGTGAAACCCTCTACAACTAGGTTGCTCAGGTAGCACCCGAGGGCTATTGTGGACCTATACAACTATATTGTTCCCGGAATTACTCCAGTAACACCGGTAATCTACAGGACTGCCCTCTACAAACCATACCATCCCCGGTCATGCCATTTGGCACCGGGGATTCTTAATATGTAAGCCACCTAATAATGTGACTTTGCGAAATAAAACTGCTATTCTTGCATTGAATCAGGAAGGTGTATAGTAACTATAGACTCAGGAATAGATGAGCTCACTTTACCCCAAGGAGGAGAACCCTATGATTCCTGCCAGAAACAGCAAGGCCAATATCGACCGTTTTCTTGGCTTTCAGGAGGACTATGATCGCTACCGCCCTGAAGCCCCACAACTGGTAACTGAATTGCTTACCACTTACCTCGGGCATCGCCCCGCCCTTGTCGCAGATATTGGTTGTGGCACCGGACTGTCCACCTTTATCTGGAACCATGCCGCAGATGCCGTGCTGGGCGTTGAGCCAAATCCTGACATGCTGGGCAAAGCGCAGGAGAAGCTTGCAGAGATGTCGGATGCTGCAGCAATATCTTTTGTACAAGGCTATTCCAACCAATTGCCCTTCGCAACAGGCAGTGTAGACATTGTCACCTGCTCGCAGTCCTTTCACTGGATGGAGCCTGTGAGCACACTCCAGGAAGTCTCCCGTGTCCTGCGGGACGGAGGTGTGTTCGCTGCATATGACTGTGATTGGCCGCTAGCTCTGCAAGCCAATGTCGAAGTTCTCTATAACAACTTGATCGACAAGGCCAATGAGATATTGGACACGCTGGTACCAGCATCGGAAAGAGCACACAAGTGGGGTAAAGAGAGCCACCTGGACAGCATCAAGAACAGCGGATTGTTCTCCTTCGCTCGTGAAATCGTATTTCACAATAAGGAGACCTGTGATGCAGCGCGATATATCGGCCTGGCCCTCAGCCAGGGAGGCATCCAAACCGTGTGGAAGCTCGGCTCCAAGGATCTTGACAACTATATCACCGAATTCCAGACCGCGGTTGAGCAGCATTTTCAAGGCAGAACTCTGGATGTGTTGATCAGCTACCGGATGCGGCTGGGGGTTAAATAAAACATATTAGTGTTTTCGCGCTTAAAGCTCTACACAAACCTATATTCATTGTTCAAACAGGAAACGGGCTTAATCAGCGATCGTAAGATCCTCCGATCCTGCATCGTTACTATTCACCTGGCAACAACCGCTGAGTTTGGTTTTGAGTCCTCCTCCAAAATACACATTAACTAGACTGGTCAGAGAACGGAATTTACCCTATACTGACCAGTAAGAGACGAAGAACGTCCCGATCCCTTTAAGCAAGGGATTCGGGGCGTTTTTTTATGTTTATGAAAGGGTGAGAATAGTGGGATTTGAGGAAGCATTTCCTGATATTTTTGTAATGAAAAATGGTATAATAACAGCAATTATCCAACCCGGAGGTGTCCAGGATGCGATGGGATGAAATTAAGGAGCGTTTTCCCGATGAATGGGTCGTTCTTGAGGCAACTAAAGCATATTCAAAGGAAGGGCACCGTTATATTGAAGAGATGGACGTCATTGAATCCTTTGACGATTCTACTAAGGCATTGAAACGATATAGTGAGTTACACAAGGAGGCCCCCCACCGAGAGTATTGTTTCTTCCACACTTCCCGTCCTAGCGTGGTGGCGAAGGAAAGATATGTAGGAATACGAGGGTTAAGATGAACATTATAGAAAGATACGAACTCCCCTTTATTAGCCTCGTTGTAGCATTTCGGGGGACAGAAGTGCAGCTCGGAAAAGTACTCTTGGATACTGGATCTGCCAGCACACTACTGAACGCCGATATTGTAAGAGACATAGGAATGGTACCCGAAGAAAACGACGTAGTTGATATTATTCGAGGTGTGGGCGGGGTCGAGTATGTTTACACTAAAACTCTAGATTCCTTAACGCTCGGCGATACGGCACTTAATAATTTTCAAGTTGAAATCGGAAATATGGACTATGGCATGGAAATCGACGGCATACTCGGTTTTAATTTCTTAAAACAAGCCGGTGCCATCCTTAATCTCAGGCTAATGAAAATAAAAATAACAGGTTGCTAACTACACTCAAACCTCTTAACCCTGCTCCCCAATCCAAAGAAGCGCCCAACCGCGGTACTCCGCAGTTGGGCGCTTCTTTTGTCCATCAGCCTTCTCGTAAGAGGACTGATGATTACTTTAGTTCACCATCCCCATATACGGACGGTGATTATTTCTTGTTCATCTTGAACTTCAAGAACAACTCGTTATAATGGGCGAGCATTTTTTTGCCCAGGTTGTCGTAGACCTCCAGGTGGTCTGTGATTTCGGGCGGCGGGTAGAAGCGAGTGTCCTCGGAAACATCCGGCGGCAGCAGCTTCAGCGCCGGAGCGTTCGGCGTGGAGTAGCCGACGTACTCGGCATTTTTTGCCGCTACATCAGGACGCAGCATGAAGTTGATGAACTTGTGCGCACCTTCCACATTGCCCGCTGTACGCGGAATGACCATATTGTCGAACCATTTGTTCGACCCTTCCTTCGGCACAACGAAGTCCAGCTTGTCATTGTCGCCCATAATCTCCGAGGCGTCGCCTGACCAGACGATACCTACTGCGGCTTCTTCGTTCGCCAGCAGCATTTTGATCTCGTCCCCGACGATGGCCTTCACGTTCGGCGACAGCTTGTTTAGCTTGGTCAGCGCTTCCTGCAAGTGTTCCTCGTTGGTATCGTTAACGGAGTAGTGCAGGCTGTTCAGCGCCATGCCCATGACCTCACGTGCCCCATCCACGAGGAAAATGTTATTCTTCAGACGGCTGTCCCACAGGGAATCCCAGCTGCTGAAATCCATCCCCTTCGTCATCTCCGGGTTGAAGATAATCCCGACTGTTCCCCAGAAATAGGGAACGGAATAAAGATTATCCGGATCAAACGACAGATTCATGAACCGTGGATCGATATTAACGAGATTCGGGATTTTACTGTGATCCAGTGGCAGCAGTAGGTTCTCTTCCTTCATCTTCGAAATGGCATAATCCGAAGGAATCACGACATCAAAGGTCGTTCCCCCCTGCTCTACCTTGGTCAGCATCGCTTCGTTGGAATCAAAGGTCTGGTAAATGACCGTAATCCCGGTCTCTTTCTCGAACTCCTTCAGCATGGCGGGATCAACATAATCGCCCCAGTTGTAGATGGTCAGCGTGTTTTTTCCCGTGTAGCCCTGGTTGGAGTTCATCCATGACCCCAGATACATCAAGCCAAAAGCGACGATGACAATGGCGAGAAAAGCATTAACCAACTGTTTCATCTAGGCACCCCCGCTTCTGACACCGATTCTGCAACCGGAGCGGCTGTGCGGTTCTTGCGAGTTGTCAGGAAGTAATAACCGACCACAAGCAGAATGGTGAAGAGGAAAATCAAGGTCGAGAGCGCATTGATAGACAACGATACGCCCTGTCTCGCTCTGGAATAAATCTCAACCGACAAGGTCGAGTATCCATTACCGGTCACAAAGAAGGTAACCGCAAAATCATCCAGCGAGTAGGTTAGCGCCATGAAGAATCCACTAAAAATACCCGGCTTGATGATCGGCAGAATGACCTTGGTCAGTACATCCCGGCGGCTGGCACCCAGATCGCGGGCCGCATCGGTCAATGTAGGGCTCATTTCCTGCAAATGCGGCAGAATCATCAGCACCGCAATCGGGATACTGAAGGCCACGTGCGAGAGCAGCACGGACATGAAGCCCAGCTTGATCCCGACAATCGTGAACAAGATCAGAAACGAAGCCCCGATGATGACGTCTGGGCTCACGATGAGTACATTGTTCAACGACAACAGGGTGTTCTTCGCCCGGCGGCTACGGATGCGATAGATGGCCAGCGCACCAATCGTCGCAATCAACGTGGCAATCGCCGAAGACAGCAGCGCAATGACCAGTGTATTGATCACGATAATGATCAGCCGGGTATCCTGAATCACCTCACGGTAATATTCCAGGGTGAAGCCTTCGAACTTGTGCATCGTCCCCCCGCTGTTGAACGAGTAGTACATCAGATAAACAATCGGTGCATACAGCACAGCGAACACTAAAACGAGATACAGATTCGAGAATCCGTTTCTTTTCCTCATCTCTGCACCCCTTTCCGTGCGCCGCCCCACAGAATCATGAACAGCGCCATAATCGCAATCAGAAATACGGCTACTGTGGAGCCCATGCCCCAATCCTGTGTAACCAAAAAGTGCTGCTCAATCGCGGTACCGAGCGTAATGACCCGGCTACCGGCGATGAGGCGCGTAATCATAAACAGAGATAGCGCCGGGATGAATACCGCCATACAGCCAGAACGCACACCCGAAATCGTCAGTGGAAAGACCACCCGCCGGAAGGTTGTCCAGCCGGACGCTCCCAGATCACGCGCGGCATCGAGCAGAGACAGATTAAGCTCCTCTAGCGCACTGAAGATCGGCAGAATCATGAACGGAATAAAGATGTAGACCGACACGAACACAAAGCTGAAGCCCGTGAACAAAATTTGCTGCTCACCGATCCCAAGCACATCGAACAGGTTATTGATCGGTCCGAAGGTGCCGAAGATCCCGATGAAAGCATATGTTTTCAGCAGCAGATTAATCCAGGTCGGCAAAATAATCAGCAGCAGCCACAGCTGCTTATGCTTCGTTCTCGTCAGCAGATAAGCCGCCGGATAGGCGACCAGCAGCGAGAATAGTGTGATCAGAAACGCGTACCAGAAGGAGGTCAGCGTCATTTTCAAATATACAGGTGTAAAGAAATTCACGTAATTGTCCAGCGTCAAATGACCGTCCAGATCAAACAGAGAATAGTAGATGACTAGCAATACCGGAGCAATAACAAACAAGGCAATCCACAAATAATAAGGGATGAGATAGAACGACCGGCCCTTATTGTTCATGACTCTCCACCTCGCCGTAAGCTTCCAGACGTCTGTCGAACTCTTCCTCCGTTTCCCCGAATCGCATAACATGAATCGCTTCAGGATCGAAATAAAGGCCAATTTCACTGCCGACAGTAGCTTGACGTGTGGAATGGACCAGCCATTCATGCCCGGACTCGTCATAACAGCTGATCTCATAATGCACACCCCGGAACAGCTGGGAATCGACGCGCACGCGCAGCTTGCCTTGCTCCAGAGTCGTAATTTCCAAGTCTTCTGGGCGAATGACGATCTCTACGGACTCATTTGGGCGTAGCCCAGCATCGACACACTCAAAATGGCGCCCGTTGATCTCCACCAGGTAATCTTCGATCATAACCGCCGGAACAATATTGGATTCGCCAATGAAGTCAGCCACGAAACGGTTAATCGGTTCATCATAAATATCGTGCGGTGTGCCGCTCTGCTCGATTTTGCCCTTGTTCATGACAAAGATCCAGTCCGACATCGCCAGTGCTTCTTCCTGATCGTGCGTGACGAAGATAAACGTGATCCCCAGTCGCTGCTGCATCTCTCGCAAAATGTACTGCATCTCCGTCCGCAACTTCAAATCCAGCGCCGACAAGGGCTCGTCCAGCAGCAAGACCTGTGGCTCGTTGACGATGGCACGGGCGATGGCTACGCGCTGCCGCTGACCGCCGGACATTTCGTTAATGGCCCGCTGTTCGTAGCCTGCAAGGTTCACAAAGCCCAGCGCCTCCTGTACCTTTTGCGTGATGACATCTTTCTTCATCTTCTTGATGCGCAGACCAAACGCCACATTCTCGAACACATTCAGGTGCGGGAACAAAGCATAGTCCTGAAATACTGTGTTGACCTGCCGCTCGTTGGCAGGAATGTGGTTAATCACCTGGCCGTTCAGTATGATCGAGCCGCTTGTCGCCTCTGCAAAGCCTGCAATCAGCCGCAGAATCGTCGTTTTACCGCAACCGGACGGACCCAGCAATGTATAAAATTTGCCCCGCTCAATCTCGAAACTGACCTCTTTGAGCACAGCCTCTTCATCGTCGTATTGCTTCGTTACCTTCTCAAAAGAAATAATAGTGCCTTCCTGGGTAGCTATAGCTAACAACCTCCCTGCCTTTAGTAATACAATCCTATTTTACCCGCTTCCTGCGGGGAACAATCGATATCGGCATGCCCAGTGCGGATAAGCGACAATTCCTCCTTTCGTTCGACACTCCATATAGGTATAGCATAATAGATAGCTTCCCCTTATGCGATAGCTTAGATTGTTAACATCCCCCAGAAACTTAACAACTTCGTAAAACTTATCAGGATTTTCGTCAAAAATGAGGTGATATAATGAAAACGGATGAAAGTTAATTGATGTTTTCCTATTTTTGCGAAAGAAGATGAAGAACATGAACGAGGGGTTACTGGACCGCCTTGAGAAATTTGGTTTTTCCCTATATATGATACGTGTGACGCTAGCTGCATCGCTCTCTTGGGTGGTGGTGCACAGTCTTTATAGCAATCATTATCTGTACTTTGCTCCGCTAGCTGCCATTCTGATTACCCAAGGTACTGTTAAGGGCTCTGTAGAAAAAGGAATCTACCGGCTCCTCGGCATCATTCTTGGCGGGATCGTCGCTCTGATCGTCGGTAAGTTCTTTGACATAAGCGGGCTCTCTATCCTGCTTATGCTGCTCATCGGCATTGGCATCGCCACCGCCTGCCGCGTGAATATTCAGGCCGTGACCCAAGTAGGCGTCACCTCTGTTATGGCCCTTTCCTTCTATCAAAACGATTATGTAGTCTCTAGAATATTCGAAACCTTCATCGGCGTACTGATTGCCGTCCTCATCAATATGATTATCGTTCCGCCGAAGGGGTTCGTCAAGGTAAAAGCCTTGGCACTTGAAGGAAGCCTGCTGCTCGCAGATGCACTGAGAGGACTTGCCGCCGGAGAACAAAGTACGGAGAAGGGCAAAGCCGTATCGAAACAAGCCGGGGAGCTGCTGACACGAAGCCGCAAGCAACAGAAAGAGATTCACTACACACTATCCCATTACCAATGCCGTAATGAATTGCACAAGCTGAGCACAGCTACTACTCATCTGAAAACCGTTCATGCCTATGTGAAGGAAATTGCCGATGAGATTGCTCTGCTTCCACCGCATTATGCAGCTGCAGAAGGGCTGGCTGGTTCGCTGGAAGCCACCGCGGATTGCATCGCACTGTACGGAACGAAGACCCTGTCCGATATCGAGTGCACCCGTTCCCTCCCAGACGCCCTGCGCCATGCACGGGAATTACAGCTCTCTTGCTTCTCAGAGCTTCAGAGACATTGCCCTCTGACAGCCATGCGCGATCTCGGTGCAGTGTTCTCCCACTTGAACCGGGTGCTGGAAGAGGTGGAGCGGGCGGAATATGCCACCTGTTCAGTTGTACCGCATGAGGCCAAGACCAATATCGCACAAGGTATTCATTACATGAAAAAAGGACTCTCCCAAAAGCTATAAACGGGAGCGTCCTTTTATTTTACTAAAACCATCTTACGCGTTATAATTAAGGAAATGTGGAATATATAGGTACTTCTGTGGACTATTTGATCCCATGAGAGACGTCCCGGGCCATCCGGCTTAGACGCCTCTCTTTTACATGTGGACGGTCTGGGTGAATTTATTTATTTTATATTGTCAATTCGTTACTTTAGCACTAAAATTAAAAGGATTTAATGCCGACAATTTTATATATACGACGTACCGGCGCCTTCTTTTTTTGTCGATTTTAGTCGATTAAAGTGCCTGATGCTGAGTATACATCATTGATCCATTTTTAAAGGCAAACTATTCGAAAGGGTAGGACGCAAAGCAATGGGCCTAAGAATGCACAAGCTGCATTTATGGTTGCCAGGCTGCCAATTAGACGCCTGCATGGCGGATATCCCTAGCGGATATCGCATCTTAACCCGGTGCTCTCTATGTACAGATGCCTTTGATTATACAAAGAAGCGAGGTAACAGAATGTCGCAACACCCTAATCGAAATGACGTAAAAGAATTTGCCCGGCCATTGCCGATAGAGCCCTCCGAACAAATCTTGAATAGTGCTCCACAATCTCTACCACTGGACGACACGAACAATAAGGACGGCATCATCATTATTCAAAATAATCAATTTTTCATCACCTCACCTTTATCTGGCGGCAAACCTGCTGTCATCTCTCCCGTTCCTCCCGTTGTCCTTAGGAAGAACCGGCAGATCATTACTGCCCCTACCGAAGTATTGTCATCCGACCGCCTGGAGTGGGAGATTGAAGAGCCCGCACCGTATGAGATTACAGTCTCCGAAGACAAGTTATCGGCTTTCCTTACCCTGCGACGGTTGGAACAGTACGCCTGGCGCCTGAAGGATTGTGCAGCCACGAATAACATTGCGGTTAGTGCGGAGCAGGACAAGAAAGCCCTGCTGTCTACAGTCCGCATCGAACAGGTCCTTGCCGACTTTGACAAAAAATCCATCTCCCAGAATCTCAATATTCCAGCGATTTACGAGGCATTGAACCACCCTACCGGACGGCCTGTCCGTGTAGCGGAAGGTACCGCGCCCAAACCCGCGATCAATGCAAGAATCGAGATCCCTTTTTCCGAGGAAGCCCTGACCGCAGAAATCTTCCATAGAAACGTGAGTGGACAGGAAGAGCAGAATTACCCGGACATCCCAGAAGTCCAAGAGGGCGACATCGTAGCTATCAAGCATCCACCCATCGAAGGGGTTCCCGGATATGATGTGTATGGACATCTGCTGCCTGCTGCCCCACCTGAGGATTTCCAGCTTATAGCCAAGGAGCATACACAGCTTATATCCGGTCTGAAGGTCATGGCGCTTCGTACAGGCAGACCCCGCCTGACAGGAGTGAAGGGCAGAACCTTTGACATTGCCGCAGCGCACAGGGTTCTGGGGAATGTCAATCCTGAGACCGGCCACATCGTATTCCCGGGGGACGTTGCTGTTCACGGCGATGTGGAAGAGCAGATGATTATTGAAGCGATTGGAAATGTCTATATTTACGGAAACGTGAAGAATGCGACCATCGTTGCAACCGGGAGTATTTGGATACATGGCGATGTGGTGGAGAGCAGACTGTATTCGGGATATCATGGAGTTTTGAATAACCGACTCTACCATCTGTCAAAACAGATCCTAGAGGAAGGCAATCTGCTACGGAAGGCAGCCAAGGTGTTGGCCAAAAAGTTAGAAAACCGCCAACAGCCTGTGAATTACGGCCAGGTCATTCAGCTTTTGCTTGATACCAAATATAAACGATTTGCGATTCTGATCCCCGAGCTTCTGCATGTTCTCTCCGATATCAAGCATTCCTACCCTCAGGATATAAAACAGTTGAAACGATTGCTCGAGGTCTTTTTGCAGCCGGATCAATTTATCGGGATGTTGAATGATGCGGTTGTGGAATCCTTCCTGAAGCTGCTAAAGGATATGTACAACGGCATTACGGTTATGCTGGAGAGCAAAGTCCGAATTGATCTGCCCTATAGCGACAATAGCATCATTCAATCTGGTGGCAACATCACCATTTATGGGAAGGGTACTCGGCAAAGCAATCTGCAGTCCGATGGAGACATTGCCTACACAAGCCGCAATGCGGTCTGCGAGGACTCCAATTTAGAGGCCACAGGTGCCATCACCGCGCAGACGGTTGGCGGGACAAGTGAAACCAACTCCGTCCTGAAGGCCGGAAAGAGACTTGTTCTGCACAAAATGAGCGGCGGCAGAATCAGTGTTGGCGGCTACTCAGAAGAGGTTACCGGATTGCTGGAGAACGCCGTGATCACACCACAGACGCTACAGCGCCGACAATAAATGAAATAAAAAGAAAAGGAGGTCCCTTGCAGCATTGTCAGCAGGGATCTCCTTTTACTATTCAATATAAGGCATATGGTCTTGATCAGTTAGCCGACAGTTTGGCCGAACGCCTGAACTTCACATTCACCAGGACAATACTACACACAATTAGCAGCAGTCCGATGACTAGGTTAAGCGTGATTTGTTCTTTAAGGAAAATTACACTGGTGCCAATCGAGATTAACGGAATCAAGAAGGTGAACGAACCTACCTTGCCCGCCTCCCCTTCATTAATCAGCTTGAAGTACACGACCCAGCCTATCGCGATCACAAAAATCGAAATGAACAAGGTATCGGCAATAAAAGCACCATTCCACACAATATCTCCCCAACGTTCAGTCACGGACCCCGAAACCGTCAGGATCAGTCCGCCGATCGTAATCTGCATGGCGGTCATCCATAGCGTATCTACACGGGCAGACCGCAGCTTCATATAGATCGTGCCAAATGCCCAGCTTAACGCACTGGCAAGGGCGAGAAGAATGCCCCAAGGGGAAATGCTGCCTGTAAATCCGCCGACGCTCAGGGAGGCTACTCCGATGAAACCCAGCATCAGTCCGGCAATTTTGAGTGCATACATGCTCTCCCCCAGCCACATCCAGGAGAAGATTCCTAGCAGGACTGGCTGCAAAAAAACAATCGAAGAGAACAGACCGGCCGGCACATATTGTAGCCCAATGGTCTGAAAGCCATAGTAGAAGACAATGCTGAGAATGGCAGAGACAAGATAGATCGGCCACAGCTCTTTAAAGCGCAGGCTCTTCCATCTGGGTAGAGCGAGCAGTATGAGCAGCACACCGCCAATCAGCGTGCGAATCCCTGCGAACAGCAAGGGTGGCGCGTAGGCCAGTGCAATCTTGGACAAGGGCCAGTTAACGCCCCAAACAATAACAAGAAATAAGAGCAGCAGTATATTTTTCTTCTGCATAGATGTAGGTTTCATCTCCTTGAATCGGCTTCATGTCAAATGATACAATAATCATACTCATAATAGAAATAAATATTAATCATAAGGGGCATATCAAAAATGATATGAACAACAATCAGATTCGCTTATTCGTTAAAATCGCCGAAAGCGGCAGCTTCACTAAAGCCGGATTAGAGCTAAACATGACCCAGCCCGCTGTCAGCCGGGCCATTTCAACGCTGGAAGAAGAGCTAGATGTGAAGCTCCTGCTCCGTGACCGGCGCAACGGTCTGGCGCTTACCGATGTAGGAAAGCGTGTCCTTGTTCTCTTTCGTGAAATTCTGGCCGGCTTCGACAAAGTTAATCAGGAGATCGCTCTGGAGAAGGGCCTCGAGAAAGGCCGAATCCGCATTGGCGCTTTTCCCGTGGCTGCCGCTTATTTTTTCCCAAAGATTATCCGTTCAATCGCCTTACAATATCCCGGTGTGGAGATTGAAATGTACGAAGGCTCTGTCACTGAGGTTAAGGACTGGCTGGATTCCCGCTTTATTGATGTCGGATTGATCCTGCCTCCCATTGGAGATTTTGAGACCTTCCCCCTCTTCCGTGAGCAATTGTTCGGTGTGGTGCAGGAGGATAACCCGCTTGGCAAACAAAAAATTATTCATGTAAGTGATCTTCAGGAGGAAACTCTGCTAATCTGCAGAGCTGGTTACGAACCGCCGGTAGAGGACCTGTTCCGCCGCAGCGGCAGCACACTGAACCCCAAGTATGTGGTGAGCAATTTCGCCACCGCATTGAACATGGTCAAGGAAGGATTGGCCGTTAGCATTATGTCCGAGCTGTCGCTAATCTCAATACCCTCGGGCGTAATCGTACGAGAGCTGTCCCCGGATGCCTACCGCGACATCCATATCGCCGTCCAATCGCTGGAGGATTCATCTATTGCGGTGAAGCTCTTCATCGAGACGGCGCTGCAATTATTCACCAATAAAAATATGGAGTGAAGGCTATGAACTATCATCGACTTGGAAACAGTGGACTTCAGGTATCTGCACTCGGTTTAGGAACGAATGCCTTCGGCAAACGGGCTGACGAGGGTACTTCCATCGAAATTGTCCATGCAGCCCTGGACGGAGGTATTAACTTCATTGATACTGCCAATATCTATGCTGGAACAGAGTCGGAGCGGATTATCGGCCAGGCCCTGAAAGACAGGCGCCACCATGCGGTACTCGCTACCAAGGCAGGACTAATCCGCAGTGAGGGCCCGAACGGAAGCGGATCCTCCCGCCATCATCTAATGCAAGAGCTGGAAGGTAGTCTGCGCCGCTTGAAAACAGATTATGTTGATCTGTACCAGATTCATACCTTTGATCCCTATACTCCACTGGAAGAGACCCTGCGTACGCTGGACGATATGGTCTCCTCAGGCAAAGTCCGCTATATCGGTGCCTCCAACTATGCCGCCTGGGAGCTGATGAAGGCTCTTGGCATCAGCGAAGCACACCGCTTCACCAGATATGTCTCCATTCAGTGCAGTTACTCGCTGGCTGACCGGACACCGGAGAATGAGCTGCTACCACTCTGCCTCGATCAAGGCCTCGGTATCATTCCATACTTCCCACTTGCCGGGGGTATCCTGACCGGCAAATATAAATCGGTCAGCGATGTCCCGCAAGGCTCACGGGTCGAGACCGATCCAAGCTTCTCCCGCTTCCTCAGCAAGGAGCGGATCGCGCTTGGCGAGACCGTAAGCCAATTGGCGGCAGCGCTAGATACTACGCCTACCGCCTTGTCTCTCGCCTGGCTGATGAATAGGCCGGCTGTCTCCAGCGTCATCGTAGGCGCTACCCGTGTGGATCAGCTGCAGGAGAATCTCACAAGCACCACGCTGGCGCTTGATGCAGAGACACTCCGTAAGCTGGAGGAAGCTAGTAACGCCTTTCGTTACGGCGAACCATTCGCCTACTACCGCTTGTCATAAGCATCATAAAGCTGAAAAACAGCAAGTCCCTGATTTCGGGACTTGCTGTTTTTCAATTTATTCAAGGACGCGTCGGCTTTGGCTCTCCCGTCACTGCTGCAACTGGGGTTCTTGATCCTCTACCAATCCATAATTGGACACCAATCATTAGAACAATCACGACCATAAGCCCCATCAAGGCCAACCGGAACTCACCCGTCCAGTCATAAATCCGACCGATCAGAAGCGGACCCGCAGCACCTAGAATATAACCACCGCCCTGGTTCATGGCTGACCAGGAACTGACTTCCTCAGGCCGCTGTGCCTCAATAATCGGCAGCATCAGCGCTAGTGGGAACAAGCCCCCTGCTCCAATCCCGAGCAGGATTGCACTCAGGAATGGCGATACTGCACTGATTAGCGTAATGATCCCAACCAGTTCGAACAAGCTGCACAGCACCAGCCAGAAGGTGCGCCGTTTATATTTAGCTACCATAATCGGAATGATAATACTGACCGGGATCTGAATTAAAGTAAACAGGGTTAGCAGATTACCCGCCTCATGTCTGGTATACCCCATGGATGATACAATCGGGGCCAGCCAGGCCGTCAACGAATAGAAGATACTGGCCATCATTCCGAAGAATACGGTTAACAGCCAAGCTCGTTTATTAGTCAGCGGCAGCGTAAAATCGGCGTTGTTATTAACCGGCACAGGCTTCGAGGCGACCTTCCACCAGACAAGAATGGCGGCAATCGCCAGGACTGCCCATATGGCCAATGATTTCTGCCATGATTCGCCCAGTAAGGTATACAGAGGGACTGATAATCCTGCCGCCAGTGAAGCTCCGAACACCAGCGAGGCGGAGTAGACGCTGACCAGCGCGGAACCGCTGGGAAAATGAGCTTTAATAAAACCTGACAAGAGCGGTCCGGCAATCCCGATCCCGATGCCTGACAGGAACGCTGTCAGAATCAGGATCCCGGAGGAGCTCGTTACTGCCCGGGCGGCTGTAGCCGCACCAATCAGGATCATGGAGTACAGAATGGCTCGCTCCATACCGATTTTGCGACTGATCTTAACAGCAAGAGGAGCAAAGACGCCCATACATAATACAGGTAACGTGGTCAGCAGACTAGCAGATAACCCGCTCATCCCGAGATCACCCTGGATATTGCTCAGCAGCGGAGCCACAGACGTAATGACCGGGCGCATATTTAAAGAGGCCAGAAACAACGCGGCCAGTAAAAGCACGATTGGCATGTGGATCATCTCCTGTTCAAAGTAGTATCATTTCTGCTTCCTGAGTATACGACCCTGCATAAGAATTGTTCAATACTATTGTTTGTATTATTATCATAGAAAATAACTATGATTGGTAAGGAGCAGAGCATGGAGACACGACATCTGCATTATTTTCTTGCGTTATGCGAAGAACTGCATTTCACCAGGGCTGCAGAACAGCTCGGCATCAGTCAGCCAACCTTAAGCCAGCAGATTCGGGTGCTGGAAGGTGAATTAAATATGCCCCTTTTTGACCGTATTGGTAAAAAAATCGCACTTACGGAAGCCGGGGTTCTGCTCAAAGCCTATGCCTCCCGGATGATCCAGGATGAGCAGAACGCCAAAAATGCCATCAACGAGCTTCGTTCCGACAGCCGTGGAACAATCCGGCTGGGTCTGCTTCCCTCTGACCTCGATTATCGCCTTACACCGCTCCTCGTACAATTTCACCAGGAGTTTCCCAATATACGACTACAGGTATACGCCACCACTCTGATTCGGCAAGAGGTGCTGGATAACAAGCTGGATATCGGGATCAGCCTCAAAGGCCCGCGAGACCCTATGCTGGTCGAAGAGGATCTAGGCATCGAGCTGTACCAGTTGATCATTCGCAAAGATCATCCCTATGCTGACCGCAAATCTATTGAATTATCCGAGCTGCCTGATCTTCCTCTGGTCATGTATCCGCGAGGCTTGCTTGGTCGGGAGCTGGTGGAGGATTGCTTCCGGGAAGCAGGGCTGGAGATCACGCCCCTCATGGAGACCGGATCAGCTACCTCTGTACTCCAACTGGTCAAAGCGGGGATTGGAGGCACGATCCAGCCTGCCAGTCTGCTCAATCATCTGGAGGACCGCAGCTTCTGCTCCATTCCGATTATTAATCATCCTCCACAACGTGAATTGAGACTAATCTACCGGAGTGACCGATTCATCAGTCATGCCACGGGCATTTTCATCGAGCGACTTAGAGAATTTCTGATTAGTGACCTTACCGAAGTGAAAACAGAATCTGATGCTTAGGGATAATAGCTGGACTATATAGTGAGATTGGCTCAGACAATAGCACTGAATAGTTGTTATGAATAGTCAGGAAGGCCTTACGATTATAGACACAAAGCCCCCTCCAAGTTAGTATTAACAAATATATAATGGAATCAGGAGATCAATGAAATGCCGACAATTAAAGATGTGGCACTGAAGGCTGGTGTTTCAGTGACAACCGTATCCAGAGTGCTGAACAACAGAGGTTATCTCAGTGAAGAACTGAAGAAAAAGGTCTATGATACCATGGAGGAGCTGAACTATCGGCCCAATGAATTGGCCCGTTCATTAAGCCGCTCCAAGTCTAACATTATTGGCCTCATTATTCCCTTTGTCTCGCACCCGTTTTTCGGTGAATTGACAAGCCATATTGAAGAACATGCCTACCGGAATGGGTATAAGCTTCTGCTCTGCAACTCTCAATTGGACAAACTCAAGGAGTTCGAATATATCGACATGCTGCGCTCCAGCCGTGTGGATGGCATTATTATGGGGAGCCATACGCTAGAAGTGGAGGCTTACCGCCAGATTCATCTGCCGCTGGTCACCTTTGACCGGCAGATATCACCAGAGATCCCTTACGTCTGTTCCGATAACTACCGGGGGGGAGTACTGGCAACGAGCTTACTGGCTGACAAAGGCTGCCGGAAACTGGCCCACATTGGCGTACATCCGCACCTTAATCTGTTGTCCCACCAGAGATATGTCGCTTTTCGGGACGTTGCGGAGCAACGCGGGATATGGCATACCTCGCTGCACACAGATGTTAATGGCTATAAACTGGAGGAATACGATGCTTTGCTGGAGCGACTATTCTTGGAACACCCGGATATCGACGGAATTTTTGCCAGCAGCGATATTCTGGCGGCGTATGCCCTCAAGGCTTGCCAGAACAGTGGTAGACGGGTTCCGGAGGATGTCCGCATCATCGGCTATGACGGCATAGCCCAGCGGAAGCTGCAAACGCCGCTGATCTCCACTATCCGCCAACCGATTGAAGAGATTAGCAAACGCGCGGTCGAACTGATTATCGAGCAAATGCAAGGCAAGGCTGTCGCCTCCGAGCATATCCTGCCGGTAGAGCTGGAGGAAGGCGCCACTACATAACAGCGGATTCGCTATGGTGAGACCGCTACATGAATAAGGAGGTCACAACGATGACTTTGAACGCTGTTCCATGTATACAGGTGCTGCTGCAAGAAGTGCCGCAGACCTTTCGAAGTCTCACCCATGCCGAGGCGTTAGAACCACTAGCACCTGGCAAATGGTCCCGGCTGCAGATTCTAGGACATCTGTGCGATTCAGCTATCAATAATGTATCGAGGTTCATCCGGATTTCGTACGAGCCACAGCCCCTGGTGGTTTTTGCCTATGAACAAAATCATTGGGTAGATGCGCAGCGTTACAACCAGGCCTCCGTAGAAGAGGTGCTGAGTCTCTGGATTAGCTTGAATCAATCTATATTACGGGTAATCTCGGATCTGAAGCCCGCTCAGTTATCGTTGTCCTGTAAGTTACCTAACGGGGACAACGTCACCCTACAGTGGCTGGTAGAAGACTATCTGAATCATATAGTGCACCACCTGAAACAAATATTCCCGGATATTGATTTCCTTTAAAACTCACAAGGCCCCCGTCACGCTTCCATCGTAGGAAGCAGGACGAGGGCCTTTTTTCATTCTCTCATAGCGTTATCTTATCGCAGTGCTTACCCTTTTACCGATCCACCCATGAGACCTCTGACAAAATATTTTTGTAGCAGGAAGAAGATCGCCAGTGGCATCAGCATAGAGATGAATGCGGCCGAAGTAAGCAGATGCCAATCGTTGCCGCGCGAGCCGACAAGGTCGGCGATCTTCATGGACATGACCTGCACGGATGGTTGGCTGCCGATAAAGATCAGCGACACCAGATAATCATTCCACACCCACAGGAACTGGAAGATGCCGATTGAAGCCAGAGCCGGAACGGACAATGGCAGAATCAGTCTGCTGAAAATCGTAAAATGACTAGCCCCGTCTATAAAGGCTGACTCAAACAGGTCCTTAGGCAGCTGGCTAATAAAGTTGTACATAAAGTAAGTCACCAGCGGCAGTCCAAACGCAGTATGCGCCAGCCAGATGCCCAGGTAGCTCCCGTTCAGACCAAGCGCAGTGTAATCCTTCAGCACTGGAATAAGTGCTACTTGAATCGGGATCACCAGCATGGCAATAATGGTGACGAACAGCGTCTTGCGCCCCGGGAACCGCAGCCAGGCGAAAGCGTACGCGGCAAAGGAGGCAATCAGCACCGGAATCACTGTGGCCGGCACGGCAATCGTGAGCGTATTCCAAAACGCCTGTGACAGACCAGAGCCTTTTTGCACCTTTTCACTGCCATCGGCTTCCTTCAGCTTGTATTCCTTACCGGACAGCACATTCTTATAGTTCTCGAGTGTCAGATCTGGCGTGGTCTTCCAGCCTTGCTCCTGGATGTTCAGGGTACGTGCCCGGCGGTTCTCCCACATTAGGCGATTGCCGTCTACCGTTACCCCCGCTTTTAACTGGTCATCCGTATAGGTCTTGCCCTTGACCTCTATTGGCTGGCGCAGATCCACATCCTTGGAGAGTTGAATGCTTTCCCCTGCCGTCCAGGTCTGATGAGGGAACACCTTCCACCAGCCGGTCTGCAAAATATCCGCCGCCGGCCTGAAGGAGGAAATGAAAAGGCCCAGTGTCGGCAGCAGCCAGATGAAGCAGATAATGCCCAGCACGATGTTAACAGCTGTTTTGCTACCTTTTCTCTTCTTGTTACCGACCATTAGAATCCCCCTTGCTTGCGGAACTGACGCAGATTAATGAAGATCACCGGTAAGACTGCTATCAGCAGAACAATCGCCAACGTCGAGCCGTAACCGAAATTCCGGTACATGAAAAACTGTCTGTAGAATTGTGTGGCTACCACTTCTGTATCGTATTGACCTCCCGTCATCACCATGACGACGTCAAATATTTTCAAAGTAAAGACGATAATGGTTGTCGTAACCGTCAGGATCGTGGTTGAGATGTAGGGAATCATGATGCTGAAGAAAATTTTGATCTCACCCGCACCGTCCACTCTTGCCGCCTCCAGAATATCTTCAGGAACCCCCTTGATCGCTGCCGAAAAAATGACCATGGCAAACCCTGTCTGCATCCAGATCAGAATGATGATGAGGAAGAAATTGTTCCACGGCTGAATCATACTAGTCCAGGCCTGCGGCTCACCGCCAAAATAAGTCACAATTGCATTCAACAACCCAATTTGTTCATCACCTGGCTGATAGTAGTACACAAACTTCCAAATGACACCTGCGGCCACAAAAGATATCGCCATGGGCATAAAAATAATCGCTTTGGCGATTTTCTCATAGCTGCTGCGGTCGGCAAGAATAGCAATGAGTAGCCCCAAGGCTACACATGCCAGTGTTCCCACGAACACCCAGAGCAGATTGTTACGCAGTGCCGTCGCCAGCAGACGGTCATTAAAAATCGCCGTATAGTTGCTCAGTCCAACGAATTTCTCCGAAGAAGCATTGAAGAAGCTCAAGTACAGTGTCCGCAATGCAGGCAGCACCAGCAGCCAACCCAATATCAGCACCGCTGGTCCTATGAAAACATAGGGGAGCACTCTCCTGCGAATATGGGCGGGGTATCGCTCAACTGCCCAGGTCAGTGTATAGTAAATCAGATAGACGCCCAGCACGCCCCAAAGCACGGCAAGAACGGCGGTCACCAGCGGATTCAGCGTTGAATCCCGGAAAAATAGAAAAATCAGTCCATTCACAACGATATTAGCAAGCAATACACCGAGGGATAACAACACCGCCGATACACTGATTCGTTGCTTTGCTTGTGCACCCATGTTAGCTTCCTCCTATAAGTTCTGCCGAGCAAAACTCTCTTTGCAAGCAAGAAAAAGAGAGGCAGCTTACGGTTGCTGTGGCCCGCCTCTCTTCTTGTTGTCATACAGTCCTGTGTTTACGTATTCCGTTTAGTTGTTCCATCCCGACTGGATTTGCTCCAGTGCTTGATCCAGGGTAGCCGTCCCGCTTACATAATCGGTCATGCCCTTCCAGAAGGTCCCTGCACCCACCTTGCCCGGCATGAGGTCAGATCCATCGAAGCGCAGAGTTGATGCGTCCTGAACTAGCTTCGCCATACGTCTATCGGATTCGGAGCTGTACCAATCCAGGGAAGCATCATTCATCGGAGCAATCATCCCGCCAGATTGAACCCAGCTCTTGACCGATTCACCTGTTGTGAAGAACTCCATTACGGCCCGGACTTCCGGACGATCGTTGAACATCGCATAAATGTCGCCAGCTACAAGCACCGGCTTGCCGTATTGAGGATCAATTGGCGGCAGGTAGAACCAGTCGTAATCGACATCCACCTTGGCAGTTTCAGGGAAGAAGCTGGTGATAAAATTTCCTTGACGGTGGAACCAGGCTTTTGGCGGATTGTCGAACATCGGTTTTGGCGCATCACCAAACGCTGTGGTTACAATCGACTTCGTGCCACCGTAGACATAGTCTTTATTCATCCAGATCTTCGACATCACTTCCACAGCATGCTTTACCTCAGGAGAAGTGAACGGTAGCTCGCCTTTGACCCATTTGTCATAGTTCTCTGGAGAAGTGGTACGGAGCATGATATCCTCCACCCAGTCTGTAGCTGCCCAGCCAGTAGCCGCACCGCTCTCGATACCGATGGTCCAAGCAGGGTCCCCGTCCTTGGCGATCTGCTCCGTAAGAGCCATCATCTCATCCCAGGTCTCAGGGATCTTGTAGCCGGCTTCATCAAATTGCTTCTTCGGATACCACACCAGGCTCTTCACGTTGCTGCGGCTCCAGACACCAGCCATAATTTTGCCGTCTTTGCCGTCCATCGTGGACATATCCAGCCAGCTCTTGTTGTAGTTGGACTTCATCTTCTCCTGATCCAGCACATCTGTCAGATCAACGACCTTCCCGGTTTTGGCGATGGCGGCTAGTAGCCCCGGCTGCGGGAAATCAGCGATATCAGGCGCGTTGCCTCCGTCTACCCGGATGTTGATCGTCGCTTCGAATTCTTTGGAGCCCTCGTATTGAATATCAATGCCGGTCTTCTCTTCAAACTCCTTGATGCTGTTCTCGAATTTCACCTGGTCGGCATCTACGAACGGTCCGAACATAGTGACCTTGGTCCCTTTATATTCACCTTTCATCGCTAAATCCAGCGGTGATCCCGCTACGGTGTCCGTACCTGAATTTGTTGAATCCGGAGTATTGTTCGTCTGATTGTTGGCTTTTGCTGGAGGATCTGTCGGTGCTGTTCCGTTATTGCTGTTGCCGCCGCCACATGCGCTTAGCATCATAGCGAAGGACAAGCAGAGTACAAGTGGCAGAGTTACTTTGCGTGTTGAAGATTTTTTCATCTTTGCATACATCCCCTTTTAGTGGTTTAGAGAAGTTTCTGCTGTTAATCACGCCAGGTAGCCCGACGCTACCAGCTTTCCTGGATCACCCCCTTTGCAAAGGTTTTCAAAATATGGATATTGCCGTACTTAAATAGTCGGATTAAACAGCAGTCATTATAATAGCGCTTACATTTAAGTGTTATTTTATAATGAATGCGCTTGCAGTTTTATTTTTATAGGTAAACTCTAAAGTTGGATTGGGTGTAATTCATGGTGGGATAGGAGAAGAGAATACGATGCATGAAGTTATGGTTATTTTAGTGAAAAGCTTTTCAAAATAGATGGAAAAAGAATGCTGCCACTCATTTTTCCCTTGAAGATTCCCTTACGATCAGTCTGTGATCCATTCTTTCCCGCAGAATAGCAACCGAACCGGTCACAAGCAGCTCATGCAGCTTCTCAGCGGCACGATATCCAAGTTCATAGATTGGCTGTGCGATGGTGGTCAATTTCGGAATGAACATACTAGACATTCTAAGGTTATCAAAGCCGACAACGGATACCTGGCCTGGGACATGAATATTCCGGTCTTTAAGATAGGAGATCGTACCCATCGCAAATTCATCAGCTACGCAGAAGACGGCGGTTAGCTCCGGATATGCCGTGAACAACTCATGTGCAGCCTCATAAGCATGCTCAAAACGATGATTGGCGTATCTGATTTTGCCGATATTCTGTTCAAGACCACATTCCGTCAAGGCCCTGATGAACCCTTCATAACGTGGTGGACCAGCGATGGAATTGTCATGGTTAAAGCCGATCATACCGATTTCCTTGTGGCCAAGCTCAATCAGGAATTTTACCGCATCATAGGCAGCCGCTTCGTCATCAACCTCAATAGAAGGAATTTCATAGTCGTAGGTGTGGGAGGATAAGAGTACAAAAGGAATACGGCAACCAACAAGCTTGTCGTAATACTCGGGGTAAAGAACGTCACTGGCGAACACGATGCCGTCCACCTGCTTCTCATGGAAGTTATCGATGTAGGACAACAAGCGTTCCTTGTCACGGTCTGTGTTGCAGATCATCAGACTGTAGCCTAGCTTAATACATGCATCCTGCATGCCCCGGATAATTCCTGCGAAATAGAGGTTCTCGATATCCGGTATTAACAGCCCTAGCGTGAAGGATTTCTTGTAAATCAGACCACGTGCAAAAGCGTTCGGCTGGTACTGCAGCTTCTGCACTGCTTCCATGACCCGCTTACGCTTGCTCTCCACCACCGAATCAGGGGAATTCATCACTCTGGATACGGTACTGATGGATACTTCGGCCATCCTGGCCACATCTCTGATTGTTGGCTTCATTATAGATACTTCCTTTTTAGAAAACCTTTTCAAGGGGATTATAGCAAGGCTGTTTGAAATTGACAAGAGATTTTGTTATGCGCTTTCAAAAATATGTTGCCTAGCAGATCCTCTATAGAGAATCCGGAATTTCAAAAAGCAATTAACTTACTTGAAGTGTGTAAATTATAATTAATCATGGTATAATGTCCTGTGTATCTCCGCACAGCATTGCAAATACTGTTATCAATAGTATGGGAGGGATTATACTTGAAAAAACTTCAGGACGTTCGTATCTCTGTGCTCGATCTGGCTCCGATTGTGGAGGGCGGTTCGGCACGCGATTCTTTTAATAATTCACTCGACCTGGCTCGCCATGCCGAAGATTGGGGCTATCACCGCTACTGGCTGGCCGAGCATCATAATATGCCCGGTATTGCCAGTTCCGCAACATCGCTTGTGATCAGCCATGTGGCAGCAGGAACCAAGACGATCCGCGTTGGTTCTGGCGGCATTATGCTGCCCAACCATGCGCCTCTCACCATTGCCGAGCAATTCGGTACATTGGAATCCTTATATCCAGGCCGTATTGATCTGGGCCTTGGCCGGGCTCCTGGCTCGGATCAGCCTGCTTCCCGTGCGCTACGCCGAGGACTCGGCAGCGACGGAAGTGATTTTCCCGAGCAGCTTAGCGAGCTGCGGGCTTACTTTGACCCGAATGGCGCGGAGTTCCGCCCAGCAGGCGTGCGCGCCGTTCCTGGCGAAGGTCAGAACATTCCGATCTGGCTGCTGGGCTCCAGTGGTTTTAGCGCCAGACTTGCTGGTCAGCTAGGTCTGCCATTCGCCTTCGCCAGCCATTTTGCACCAGAATATCTGCTGCCTGCATTGCATCTGTATCGCACCAGCTTCCGTCCGTCTGAAGTGTTGGAGAAACCGCATGTTATGGTCGGTCTCGGGATTACGGCAGCAGATACCGTGAAGGAAGCCAAGCGGCTTGCTACTTCCCAGCAGCAGCAATTCCTGAATCTGATCCGCGGACGTACCGGGATGCTTCAGCCACCGGTTGACAGCATGGATGAGCTCTGGACTCCGCACGAGAAAGCTATACTTCTCGACAAAGGGAAATATGCCATTGCCGGAGACAAGTCTGCCATTAAGGAAAGACTACAACAAATTCTCGAAGAAACAGATGCGGATGAATGGATCATTGCTTCTCAGATCTATGACCATGCTGCACGACTGCATTCCTATGAGCTGGTGGCCGAAGCCATCAAGGAGAGCTAATATCTTCAGGTGAAACTGTTCGCAATAAAATACACCTTATCTGGTGTAATCTCTAAAAATAAAGAGATAACAAGAGGAATCACTCAATAAAATCATATAATGATTAGAAAATGACCGATTTCAGGTATAACACTTGAAATTGGTCATTTTTCTTTATATCGCATTTTGATTATACTTTAGTTATTCGCTATAACGAACAATTGTGTTCATTATATCCTCTTCTCTGTGCCTCTAACGATTACAGACTGTAGAGAACGGTTGACTTCGTTTTTATAGTAGTTCTTAAAAGAACTACTTTTCGACAAAGTATGAGGATATATGTGTAAATCAACAGCGTATTTTGGCGGGTACCGACATAGTTTGTCTATGCACATGGCAAAGGGCCCCAAGTGAGAGGAGCGAAGACTGTGATTAAGAAATATCGCTCGGCCTTTATAGCTGCGTATGCCCTGATTATTCTGGCAGGTGTCATCTGGCATGCGGGTGGGGCAAGCGCACAGGACACCATTAAACTTAAAGTAAACTCGCATACGACGAGCACAGCAACAATGAACAATATGAAGCCTGGCGATCAGATGCGCTCCGACTACACGATTATTAATGAGGGTAATGAGGGTTTCGATTATTATGTAGACTTTAAATTCAAGTCCGGGGACGTTGAACTGTATAAAATACTGCAAATGACCCTGCAAAAAGAGGGAGTAATCCTCTATTCCGGGGTGATGAGCGAAGCCGCCGGAAGAGTAGCGGTAGGATCGCTCGCCGGAGGCGGGCAGGAAGCCATCATCATGGATGTCACGTTCCCATGGGAGGCCGGTAACGAATACCAAGGGAAAAAGACTACGGTAGCGTTCGAATTCACGGCTTCGGGCACAGCGACGCCAACACCTTCGCCTAAGCCGTCTACCGAACCTAGCCCGACTCCGTCTGCTACGGCCTCACCTGGACCGTCTGCAGAGCCTAGCCCTGAGCCGACTGCTTCTGCTTCGCCGGTGCCGTCTACCGGTCCTAGCCCGACTCCGTCCGCTACGGCAACACCTGGACCATCTGCGGAGCCTAGCCCTGAGCCGACTGCTTCTGCTTCGCCGGTGCCGTCTACCGAACCTAGCCCGACTCCGTCCGCTACGGCAACACCTGGACCATCGTCAGAGCCTAGTCCTGAGCCGACTGCTTCTGCTTCGCCGGTGCCGTCCACTGGTCCTAGCCCGACTCCGTCCGCTACGGCAACACCTGGACCATCTGCGGAGCCTAGTCCTGAGCCGACTGCTTCTGCTTCGCCGGTGCCGTCCACTGGTCCTAGCCCGACTCCGTCTGCTACGGCCTCACCTGGACCATCGTCAGAGCCTAGTCCTGAGCCAACAGCTTCTGCTTCGCCTGAGCCGTCTACTGGTCCTAGCCCGACTCCGTCCGCTACGGCCTCACCTGGACCATCGGCTGGACCTAGTACTCAGCCGACAGCTCCGGCTACTAGTGAGCCTACATCCGGACCTACGGCTACGGCTTCCCCGGGTATACCAGGCTTCATTGTAACGCCTGGACCGTCGGTCGCTCCAACGCCAACGGCAACACCAGTGCCACGCGACATTATCATCACCGACGATTCGGTCCCACTGGGTGGCGGTGATCACAGTGGCGGAACTGCTCCATCGGCTTCACCAGGTGCAGGCACCACTGCTGGTAGTACAGCTAAACCAGCACCATCACCGACATCGTCACCAGGTAAAGATGTCACCTTGACCGACGATAAGCTGCCGCTGGCGGCTCCGGATGCCGGTGATAAGCTCCCGGATACCGCGGAGCCTTGGTATAATCTGATTCTCATCAGCTTGGCTGTCGCTGTGATCAGTGTCATCATTTTGCGCAGATTGAGATCGAAGGGGTAAACTGAATTTCCCTAAGTCTGGAGGAGAGAGTATGAAGAAGAAGCGTTCCGGTGCCGTCATTGCCGTGAAGCTGATCCTCATACTCTCTTTGTCTGTGCTGCTGTATGCTGTCGTGCAGGTGGTTAAAGCCCCTATAGAGGCCAGGCAAGCCCTGCAAGCCTGGGAGAAAAAGAGGGAGGAAGCTGTAAATCCCTCCCATATTGAAGAACAGCCCCTGCCGGAAGGGATGATTAATGTCCCTGCGACAGACCCCGGCTCCAAGCCATCCTATACGGAGGGCGAAGTGATCGGGGAGATTTTTTTCCCCACCTTGAATAAAAAAGTAGCTATCTTGGAGGGGACGGACAGCCCGCAGCTGAAAAAAGGAGCCGGGCACTACGCAGGAAGTGCAGCTATAGGTATGGACGGCAATAGCGTGCTGGCTGGACATCGTGACACTGTATTCCGCAATCTCGGGGAGCTGGCAATCCATGATCCCATCGAGGTGGAGACCGCAAGTGGAAAATTCACGTACGAAATTACAGGAAGTGTAATTGTGGACAAGGACGAACGCGGAGCGATCAAATCGAGTGCAGAGCCTGTTCTCACGCTGATTACATGTTATCCATTCTCTTTCGTCGGTTCGGCGCCTGACCGGTATCTGCTCACTGCGAGGCTAGTGGGGAAAGAACCACTCGGTTCATTTTGAAAGATGGCCTGAGGATGAGACCAGCGATGGAACGTGATACTATAAAGAGAGAGGATTTGAAAATGTTGTGTTGAGGAGCTGAGACAAATTGAAGCAAGAAGTGATGACACGCTTTATTTCATATGCAGTAATAGATACACAGTCTAATGAAGACAATGATACCTGTCCTTCCACACCAGGGCAGTTTGAGCTGGCCCATAAGCTGGTCGGAGAGCTGAAAGAGCTTGGCATGCAGGAAGTGACGGTGGACGAGCATGGCTATGTGATGGCTACGCTGCCGTCCAATACGGACAAGGAAGTGCCGACCATCGGCTTTTTGGCCCACTTGGACACAGCAACGGATTTTACCGGAGCAAATGTAAAACCACAGATCGTAGAGAATTATGACGGTGGCGATATTGTTCTGAACAAAGATCTTAATGTGGTCTTGTCCACGCAGAGTTTCCCTGAGCTGGCTGAATACAAGGGACATACGCTAATCACCACAGATGGAACGACGCTGCTGGGCGCAGACGACAAGGCGGGAATTGCCGAGATTATGACGGCCATGAATTATCTGCTGCAGCACCCAGAGATTAAGCACGGTAAGATCAGGGTGGCCTTTACCCCGGATGAGGAAATCGGTCGCGGACCACATAAATTCGATGTGGCGGCTTTTAACGCTTCTTATGCTTACACGATGGACGGCGGACCGCTAGGGGAGCTGGAGTACGAGAGCTTCAACGCAGCCGCAGCCAAAATCACTGTGAACGGCGTAAACGTCCATCCCGGAACGGCGAAGGGGAAAATGATTCACTCTTCCAAAATCGCCATGGCGCTCCATCTTAGACTGCCGGAGGAGGAAGCTCCCGAGCTCACAGAGGGTTACGAAGGCTTCTACCACCTGATCTCCATTCAGGGATCGGCCGAGCAGAGCAAGCTGAACTACATTATCCGTGACTTTGACCGCAGCCAGTTTGAGGCACGTAAGGCTCATCTGACAGCGATTGTGGACGAGTTCAAGGCCACCTACGGTAATGAGAACGTGATTCTGGAGATCAAGGATCAGTATTACAATATGCGTGAGAAAATTGAGCCCGTGCGTCAGATCGTCGATATCGCACACGAGGCGATGGTGAACCTCGGCATCAAGCCGATCATTCGCCCGATCCGTGGTGGGACCGACGGCTCGCAGCTCTCCTATATGGGGCTGCCAACCCCCAATATCTTTGCCGGGGGAGAGAACTTCCACGGGAAGTTCGAGTACGTTTCCGCCGATAACATGGTGAAGGCGGTTCAAGTCATTGTAGAAATAGCCCAGCTATTCGAGCAAAAAGCATAATAGCAAAAGCCGGGCAGAGGGATAAATCCTCTGCCCGGCTTTTTTAATACCCTCTAATCACTCAATTAATCCACGCATAATCACTCAATTAATCCACGCAAACAAGATTCGCTTCCACTGTTCTCTCCACATAAACACCTGTATTTATGGTGGATGAATTCACCCAAGGTTATTTTGCCCAGATTACCCAAGCAATTTTCTGAATATTTCGGAGAAAAGATGCTGCATTTTCAGAAAAGCTGTGCTAATATTACACTTTGTTTGGAGGATAAAAAAACTATATAGAGTGTGAGCCTACACTATATAAGTATATAAATAATAAGAAGGTGCATCATGGAAAACAAAAATCATCAACAATTTAATCTAATGAAGCTGACTTGGCCGATCTTTCTGGAACTCTTCCTGTTCATGCTCATGGGTAGTGTCGATACCTTTATGATCAGCTCCGTCTCAGATGATGCCGTATCCGGGGTAGGCGCAGCCAATCAGATTATCGCCATTGCCATTCTGGTTCTCAGCGTAATCGGGAACGGCGCATCTATCGTCGTCTCCCAGTACCTCGGTTCCAAAAAACCACGGGAAGCCGCAGAGGTGACCGGGAATGCCATTACCCTCAATCTGATTGTAGGGCTGATCTTGAGTGTGTTACTGTTCGGACTAGGCCGTCCTATGTTACATGCCCTTAATGTTCAGGGCGATATTTTCGATTATGCGCTGTCCTATATGAATATTGTTGGCGGGCTGATCTTCTTTCAAGCCTTGATCAACGGACTTGCTGCCACGATCCGTACACATGGTTTCACCAAGCAGACGATGGTAATTTCCCTGCTGATGAACATTTTTCACGTAATTGGCAACTATCTGCTGATTTACGGACATTTCGGTCTCCCTGCGCTGGGCGTGGAAGGTGCCGCTATCTCGACGGTTGCGAGCCGTCTGATCTGTCTGGCTTTATTCTTCTGGCTGCTCTACAGAATTATGGAAGTGCGGGTTAAGTGGAGATACTATACCCACCTGACCAAAAACTATGTGATGCAAATTCTCAAGATTGGTATCCCATCCGCTTTTGAATCGATTATCTATCAAGCTTGTCAGCTTGTATTTACGCTCTATATTACGTACCTGGGCGCGGAAGCCATGGCTACCCGTCAGTATGCACTCAACATCTCTAACTACATCTATCTGTTCAGTGTAGCTGTATCCATGGGTACCTCCATTATCGTGGGCCATCTGGTGGGTGCAGGACGTAAGGAAGAAGCGTATAAACGTGTATTCTCCAGTGTAAAATGGGCCATGCTCGTCACCGTTATCATTGACGTTATCGTTATTGTGTTCCGGGTGCCGCTGTTTGGACTGTTCACCAATAATGAGAACATCATTATTATGGGTGCCCAGGTTATCCTGCTGAGCTTCTTCCTGGAGACGGGTCGTACAACCAATCTAGTTATCATTAACTCCCTGCGCGCTTCTGGTGATGCCAAGTTTCCTGTCTACATGGGTCTGATCTCCATGGTCTGCATGAGCTTGCCGCTCGGTTATGTGCTGGTGTTCAAGCTTCACCTTGGTCTTGCCGGTGTGTGGATTGCCACAGCAGCAGATGAATGGTTACGAGCGGTTATCATGTACTTCCGCTGGAAGAGCCGGGCTTGGGAAAAACATGCGCTGCTGGAACCGGATCGTCCGGAGTCCTCCTCCGCTTCAACAATGGCAGCTGTACATTAATTTATACTAAAAAAAAGGGCAGTTCTTCGCGTCATTCAGACGCCAAGAATTGCCCTTTTTATTTAATTTCTTAAAAAATGAGGACTATTTTCTAAATTTTAACACATATTTTTTCTGACAAGCTTCCTATTATAATGTAAGCGTTATCAAATATAGTTGAAAAGGAGGAATTTCAATGATTCAGCACTCCCGCAAGCGTAGACAGAAGCACGCCCGGCCCAGGCCGCTCTCTAAGCTAATGTTAGCTGCAGCTGTACTGTTCACCTCTTTCGCTATACCGTTCCAGACCCCTTCCGCTCAGGCCGCACCAGGAGCCGCACAGGTCTATTTCAGCTCCGAGTCATCCACAGGTTCGCCGGGTAGCGGCATCTGGTACAATAATCCCGCCGCCGCTGCTGCCGGAATTCAGTACGCTACAAGCAAGCAGGCCGATATTCCCCTCACCAATCCCACAAGCTCCACTGCCACAGCCATCACCGTAAATCCAGATGTCCAGTATCAAAATATGCTGGGATTCGGCACGTCGCTGGAGGAGTCTACGATCTATAACCTGTCCCTGATGTCCACAACCAAGCGGGATGAGGTACTGCGCAGATTGATTGATCCCGTGAACGGAGCTGGCATGAACCTTTTCCGGATCACTTTCGGTACCTCTGATTTTACGAGCCGGAATTTCTACACTTATGAGGATACCAGAGGCAGCTTCTCCATCCAGAAGGATATTGACTATAACATCATCTCTACCGTGCAGCGCGCCATCGCTATCGGGAACGAGACCGGCAATCCGGTCAAAATCTTCGCCAGCTCCTGGACCGCACCAGCCTGGATGAAGACTAACAATAGCCTGATTGGCGGCTATTTAAAACGGGAAAATACAAATGATCTGGCGGTCTACTACCGCCGCGCCATTCAGGAATACCAAAGCCGCGGCATCCCCATCTACGCTATGACCCTGCAGAATGAACCGTTGTATGCCGCGCCTGATTATCCCAGCATGCTGCTGACCTCCAGCAATGAACGAGAACTGGCGATTGCCTTGAAGTCCCAGCTAGACACCTACAACATCTCCACCAAGCTATGGGCGTACGATCATAACTTCGGCGAGGTCTGGACTCATCTTCCCGGTGTTCTGGACAATGCGGCAGCGAATGCTGCTATTGAAGGGGTCGCTTTCCATGACTACTCCGGCGATCCTACGGCTATGACAGCGGTGCGCAACACCTATCCGAGTAAATCCATGCAAATGACCGAACGTGCCTTGTGGGGCACGGGAGGAGCCGACAGGATGGCACAATATTTCCGCAATTGGTCCGGTTCCTACACCAACTGGGTCACAATGCTAGACCAGAATATTCAGCCCGAGAAGTGGACAGGAACGCCAGGACCGACCATGCTAATCCAGAGCACGTCGAACCGCAATACGTACTGGGTAGCGCCAGAGGTGAATTTTATCGGTCAGTACGCCAAATTCGTGAAGCCAGGAGCCAAGCGGATCGACAGCAACTATGGCTCTGCCGCGACAGTCACCAATGTCGCTTTCCTGAATCCTGACAACAGCATCGTGACAGTCGTCATTAACCAGACCAGTTCCGCCAAGAGCTTCAAAATTCTCTCTGAAGGTCAGCAGCTTCTCGGAACCCTTCCCGCTAAGACTGTAGGTACGTACATCTGGACCCGTGGCGGAGGCGGTAGTGGCGGCAGCGTGCCAATCGGTTCCACCATCGCACTCCAATCGATGGCCAACAATCTGTATGTATCAGCGGATAATGCAGGTGCCAGTCCCCTGATTGCCAACCGGGCGACGGTCGGCACATGGGAGAGATTCCTGGTGGCCGATGCTGGGGGCGGCTTCATCTCCTTGAGAGCACTGGCGAACAACAAATATGTGACAGCAGAAAACGGCGGCGCTGACAGTCTCATTGCCAGCAGAGACACCGTTCAGGGCTGGGAGCAGTTCAAATGGATTGACAACGGGGATGGCACTTTCTCGTTGCTATCGAATGCCAACAACAGGTACGTGACGGCTGATAACTACGGCAATAGCCCACTGATAGCCAATCGTACAAGCATTGACGGCTGGGAGAAATTCAAATTCAGCATCCAATAACCGAGTATCCTGGCGCACTCGGACAACAGGTAACAGCCCGCCCCTCCATCAGGGGCAGGCTGTTCTTGGACAATACCCGTCACACTTCTAAAATTAAGCAAGCATAAGTGCACGACTTATGCTTGCTTAATTCATAGAAACAGAAGACAATATTCAGGTACCCGCAATACATCAACAAAATTGAAGCTTAATCGATGTATCCAGCGAGTCCCTTGTCCATCAGATAATCCATCTCGGCATCGAGAATCGTCTCCACAGTCAGCTCGTCCAGCTTCACATCACGCTGGGCTGTGATATAATCCACTAGATCATCATTATCGATGTCTACCTCACCCTTAGCATTAGCTTGGGCTTTATTAATAAAGGTCTGTTCATGCTTCAGCACCAGCCGGATTAGTCCGGGATCGACTTTAGTCTTGGCAGACAACACCGCCACCAATTCCTGCTCATTCACCTGTTCGCTCATATTGATTGTCATCTCCTTACAAGTTGCTGCAAAGTCATTGTAACACAGTATGCCCTGAGCCGGGAGATTTAACTTTAGCACAAACTGTGCGAAAGCGTTCAAATTCGGGAATTACCCGCATAAATATAGCCAAGAACCCTTGTTTTGCCTTGTAATTACTCCCATAGACGTATAATTATTCACCCCCTTCTCCAATAAAACGTATCATTCAGAGTAAAGTTTTTTTAAAAAACAGTTGTTAGCGGCGCGTTCTTATGCCAAAATAATAAAAAATATATCCCAGCGTGAAAGCAGTAACGCGAAGAAGCATTAAAACCAAGGAAAAATAATTATACGTAAAGGCGGTTGAATTCATGAGCTTAGTACCTTCGATCGATACAGACACCTCCCGCAACGATGCTCAACTCTATGTTGAGAAGGTCTACAACAACGTTGTGAAACGGAACCCGCATGAGCCTGAGTTCCACCAGGCCGTTAAGGAAATCCTGGAATCCCTTCTTCCTGTCCTGGAAGCAGAGCCTAAGTACCAAGAGAATTCCATTCTCGAAAGAATTGTTGAACCGGAGCGTCTTGTTCTCTTCCGGGTGCCTTGGGTAGACGATCAAGGTAAGGTTCGCGTGAACCGCGGCTACCGGGTACAGTTCAACAGTGCCATCGGACCATACAAAGGCGGACTCCGCTTCCACCCGTCCGTAAACTCCAGTATCATCAAATTCCTCGGCTTCGAGCAAATCTTCAAGAACGCCCTCACCGGCCAGCATATTGGCGGCGGTAAAGGCGGCTCCGACTTCGACCCTAAAGGCAAATCGGAAGGCGAAATCATGCGTTTTGCCCAAAGCTTCATGACAGAACTGCATAACTACATTGGACCACAAGTAGACGTTCCGGCTGGCGACATCGGTGTCGGCGCACGTGAGATCGGCTACATGTTCGGACAATACAAGCGCATCCGCGGCGGCTACCCTGCCGGCGTATTGACTGGTAAGAGCGTAGTCTACGGCGGAAGCCATGCCCGCCCTGAAGCAACAGGTTACGGAACCGTGTACTTCGTCAATGAGATGCTGAAATCCAAAGGCCTGTCCTTTGAAGGCAGCCGTGTAGTTGTCTCCGGCTCTGGTAACGTTGCTATCTACGCAATCCAGAAGGCTGTACAATTGGGTGCGAAAGTCGTAGCATGTAGTGACTCTTCCGGTTACCTATATGATGAAGACGGCATCAACCTCGACACTGTCCGTCGTCTGAAGGAAGTAGAGAGAAAACGGATCAGCGAATACGTGAAGGAGCATCCGAACGCTGTGTACACCGAGGATTCCTCCCAGATCTGGACAATTCCTTGTGACATCGCGCTGCCAAGTGCAACCCAGAACGAAATCGACGAGACCCTGGCATTGAAACTGATCGCGAACGGAGTAAAAGCGGTTGGTGAAGGTGCGAACATGCCATCCACTCTGGAGGCTATTGAGCAGTTCCATAAAGCCGGCGTTCTGTTCGGACCAGCCAAAGCTGCAAATGCAGGCGGTGTAGCCGTATCGGCATTGGAGATGGCGCAGAACAGCATGCGCTTGTCCTGGACCTTCGAAGAAGTAGATGCCAAGCTGCATGATATCATGGTCGACATCTACAAACAGTCCGTAGAAGCGGCTGAGCAATATGGACACCCTGGTAACCTTGTGGTTGGCGCTAACATCGCCGGCTTCAAGAAAGTTGCAGACGCTATGCTCGCTGAAGGTGTTATCTAATATAATAAGGCCGATTATTCAATAGCCGGCCACTGACAGAGGGACCCTGCAATTTAAGGGTCCCTCTTCTATATCCAAAAAGAGTCTCGTATCCAGCCAAAATGACACACATCGCTGGATACGGGACTTTTGTCAGCTTATTTCCGATTCAGTTTACGAACCAGCAAAATAATCAGCAACAGTGATACGATGATAATCACAGTATTAAACCCCGTGGCACCAGTCAACCAGCGCAACCCGGTAGAAGATACCGTTGACACCTCCGGTAGGGCGTTCTCAGGTCCTAATCTGGCTGTGCCTATCTTTTCCCCTTCAATATGACTCTTGAAGCTTACAATGTCATACTGGGGCGCTAGAGCCCCAATGTTCCCATACACTAACCGGAAAGGTCCTTCGCCTTCAGCGGGAAACACCAGCTTATCCACCAAGTATTCCAGATGGACTCCCTGGAGTGAGATAGGAGCATCATCCCGGTTCTCAATGACAACTGCAAAATAAGGCGCGGTCGTGGGCTCCTGGAGAATAATATCTGTCCCAGCAATTCGGGAATCTTTGAAGTCAAGCCGATATAGCTTACTGCTCCCTACAACACCAAGCTCCCTTTCACTGTCATCGCGCAGCACATAAGTACGAGTAAAATTCCCGGTCGCCTCCAGCCGGACCATCGATACCTGCAGCCGGTCATCATTGCGGATAACAAGCTGTGTCTTCGAACCCTCCTGCTTCATCTCGTAGACAGGATCTCGCTGCCGTATGAAGTCTTGGACAGTCACCATAGCTGTCTTGTGGATCAGCTTCATTTGACCGAATTCCAGCTTCTCAGCGTTATTCGGGACCACCAGACGGTAGTGGGTGAACTTGTAAGCCGAGCCCAAATCAATGCCATTCTGCGCAAATTCCCCCACCCTATACAGATCGCCCTTGGCCAGAGGCTCCCACGTATTCCCGTCATATCCGCCGTAGATCTGAACATGCTTCAGGAACGCTTCGCCGGGTAGATCGAATTCCAGCCTGCTGCCCTGAATATCACGATTCTCTTCATTCGGGATCACCCTGTAATCAAAGGTCGTCTCCAGGTTCTTATTGAATTTAAGGGTTAAGTCGGTCTTGTAGCTATTACTCTGCTCTTTCCACTCCGCCTCTCTGGATTCCCGATAGAAAGGGACAAACTGCCCCTGGTTATCTTCAATTCGCAAGTCGCTCAAACTGCTGTTGGCGTGCTTATATACCTCTTCGTCAAGATATAACTTCTGATATATCGCGCCATCACCTGGTTCGATAGCCTTGGCGAATCGCCACTGGGCACTGTTATTTGCCCCATCCGTCTTGGATGCAGCCGCTTCTGCAACACGCACTCCACTAATCTGACCCGGTGGGAGCATGCTTGCTCCTATCCCGCTCAGTCCCAGACAGCTTAGAAAAAACAGCGTGATACTAACCCTGCGTATCCGTCTTTGCCTCCGCATGAGCCTCCTCCATTCTGTTCGATACTTTTTGATACAAGTAGGAGATCCCGAGCAGACAAACCCCGAAGCTGAAATACGCGATGATCTTGTGGCCCGTGCTGAGGAGGCTCAGGTCATACAGCAGCAGTTTGCCTGTTGCCAAGAGTGTAAGCCCGAGGCCGAAGCGGCGGATATATACATACCGTTGGCTGAAACCATACAAAATGAACAGTACAGCCAGCAGCAGATAGACCATACTGAAGATCAGACCGGCATCATGTAATTGAAGCTGCACACCCAGGAATGCAGTAATAATGCCGAGTAGATATATCGCCAGAATGACAGGGTATAACTCCATGCTCTTATATTCCCGCTTCAGGATAGCGACCAGCAGTTGACGACTGCTAAACCAGACGAAGATGTTGAAGACCACAAGCAGCCCCAGCGCGATGTAATCGGCTGAAGTATTTTGCGCCAGTTCGCCTTCCAGGCTCGGTAGTCCGGCTGTAATTCCGATACAAATAACATAACCGACGCCATATAGCAGTATTGCAAAATACCTGACTATAGTGTCAAACAGTATCTTCACCTTCGGCAGTAAATAGGCCAGAATTATGGAGATTACAGCAACCAATACCCAGCGGTAGAAAACCGTATGGGTGAAGTCATCGGGAACCACACGCTGATAGAGCAGGCCCGATCCGTAGAGTAGAAAGGCCCAAACATTCAGCAGGGCAGCATACTTAAACCAGACGGCCAAGCGAATTTCCATTAGTCCGCTCATTGCCGACGCCTCTTTGTTGTTATGACGGATGGCATACAATACAGCAATAATCATCATCCCGACAGTAACAAAAGCATATTTCAAGGCAAAATAAGGATCGCCATCAGGCATGACCGTATTTTCCATAATCACCTGCATCGGTACCGACAGTCCAAAGAAGGCTCCCAAGCAAAGGGCAAGTATCCCCCAACCTGCCCGTTCCAGTCCCTTGAACCGATACTGGCTGCCATAAACGGTTAGAACGACCGCCTCCACCAGCCAGCCAATAGACCACCAGGCTGCACCCAGCTGGAAGGGAATCATCAGCACCGCAAAGGTTAATGAGGTGGCGTAGAACAGCAGCATACTCTGCTTCTCCTGCACCATATACTTCTCCAGCAATCGACCAAGTCCCAGATACATGAGACAGAAGAGCAGTGCCAGAGCACCCTTGTAATGGCCCAGTCCAGTATCCACTAGCAGCACGTACAAGGTGATGCAGCTAACTAGCGTGTTGCAACCCAGCAAGGCGAAATCCCACCAGGACAGCTTGATGCGATACTTGAACGGATACCACAAGGTAATGCACAGATACATGGCAAAAGTCAGCACGGCATATAACATACTTGCGCCATCACTACCAGACAACATGATCAGCAGAAGCATGGATGGCGTATTAAACAAGAAGCTGATGTAATTCACGACCACCCAGCGCTTTCGCAGCGAGATCAGCAGCACCGAAAGGTTCAGCAAAAATAGATAACCCATCGCGACATAGACTGCGCTGCCCTCCAGTCCAAACGCCAGTATGTAGGAAAAGAGAGGTAAGTAGCCGCCGACAAGGCCGAGCGAGCAGATTGTCCGTGACTCATACCTTAACGACAGCAGCACTGCCGTTAACGTCACGAGTATGGAGAGGGACAGCCCAACATAAATACTTATAATCCCCAGTAAGAAATAGCTGTAAAAGATGGATCCATAAAGAATGGAAATCCCGCCGCCAAGAAGACCTAGGGCGAACGTATTTCTACCCTTACGAAACAGCCATTCCCCAACGCCCAATAACAAGGCCCCTAGCAGGAAAAAGGCGCTGCCCTTCATATAGCCATTGAACCAGGTGGAATAGCTGTACTTGAATCCTGCGCCGACGGCGAGGATTAGGAGCAGAATACCCAGCCGGTTGATCCAGTTCAGGCCGATCTTCATCTCGATCTGATTCTGCTTCCTTCTACGCTGCAGAACCTCCTCACTGACCCCTTCGGCTTCAAGCTCACGGTATTTATCGGAAAGCCCAGCCTGATGAATCTGTTCTAGTTCCCTCTGCCGCTCACGGCGTAGTTGAATTCGCTGGTTCAATTCCACAGCAAGGCCCCCCAGTCGGGCGGTGATTGCTTCCTTATCCTCACCCAACTGACGGTTAGCGGTACTGTACATTCGCTCCACACGGTGTTTGGCCTCCTGTTCAAGAGCCGTCAGACGATCCGTATAACCACGGCTTTGGGATGCAAAATAAGTATGTAGCTTCTGCTGTGAAATTCTAAGAATGTTGCGCTTCTCGTCCATCATTTGTTCTGACAGAGCAATACGCAGCTCGGAGTTCTCCATCTCCAGACGGGAAGCCTTGACTCTCAGCTCATCCAGGACAATGAGATGCTCGTCATATTGCTTCTTCAGCGCTTCATGCTCATGTACCAAGTCATGACTTTCATATTCAGCGATCAGTTTTCCGTAGTCTTGCAGAAGCTCATTCTGCCGCTCTTGCACGGACCTCATCCGTTCTCTGAATTGCTCCATAGCGCCTCCCCATGTCTTTATTTGTTAATATTTTCATTTTACTACAAATGAACAATAGTTCGATGCAATTTGCCTGAAACTACAGAGATTTGCCTGTTTTGCCCACAGATTTGCGGTTTTTGGTTCATCTGGTGCAACATTCTGGAAGAAACCAGCGTCAGATACGTAACAATGGTCTAAAATACTCATGATTAAAGGAGCCTCACAACATGAATAACATACTTAAAACCAGTGCAGTCCTCTTGACCCTGTCCATGGCTTTGACCACAGGCTCAGCCCTGGCCAAGCCGTCACCAGCTAATCAGAACAATAGTGTGCAGCCGTCTGCGACGAGCGCAGGACAACAAGTCTTCACCATTGAGATTAACGGAGCTTCTCTTACAGACACAGGCTATCAGCTTCCTGGAGGCAAGGAACCGCTGGTTCCTCTGCGGGCAATGTCCGAGGCCTTGGGATTCAAGCTGGAGTGGAACAGCAAGACCAAATCGGTCGAGCTGAGCCAAGGTAATATTTTCACAACCGTAAAGACTGGCGAGGACCGCTATGTCATCAATAGAATGTACACCACGCTTGGCACCGCCCCTGTGCTCAAGGGAGACAAGCTGTATGTACCAGCTTCCTTCGCTAGCGAAGTGCTGCATCAATCCGTCTCGGTGAAAGGAGCCTCGATTGTTATTCATACCAACACTCAAGATCAAGATACTCTGATCGACACCGGCGTTATTACATCGGTTTACCAAAGCGAAAACGGCAAATACAAATCTGTTCAGATTCAAGGCGCAGGTACAGACGGGATCATCCTCACTGTCAGTCCGGATACTGTCATTAAGTCGGCTGACGGAAAGACTCTTGCGTTCACTGATCTTCATATCGGGATGACCGTGCAGGCAGCCCATTCCATAATCAGCACCTTCAGTCTGCCGCCGCAAACCCCTACGTATTCCATAACCGTTTTGGATCAAAAGAAACAGGGTGACCTGCTCGGAACTGCAGGAACCCTGGAGGAAGTGCTGAAGGATGCAGATGGTAGTATCAGTTTCCGTCTGAAAGGCGACCCTCTCACCGATCTTTCGCAAAGTGAAATTGTACTTCGCTTGGCTAAGGACACCGAAGTGGTGAATGGAAAAGGCGAGGCTATGGACAGTAGCAGTCTTGTAAAAGGGGCCAAAGTTATTGGCTTCTATACTCCGATGATGACCAAGAGTCTGCCGCCAATCGGCACAGCCGTCAAAATCGTCGTGCAGCCTGCACCTGCTAGGCCTTAAAGCAATACCGTACCAACGGCAGCACATATCACAAAGAAGCCCTGACTCCAGTATTGAAGTCAGGGCTTCTTTGTTTAGTATAACTTACGCGCTAACTCTTCAGGACCTCCTGAGCTGGCGATTGACCACCCAAAGTAACTTTATCCTTACCTGTCGTCTTGGATACGTACAACGCTTCGTCCGCCTCGCGGTACAGTGCCTCGAAAGTCACATCACCTCGCTGGGTATAGACGATTCCGATGCTCACAGTCAGGGATATGTTATGTTGGTCATCCAGCTTCACGACATGATCCCTGATCATAGTCCGGAAAAACTCCGCTTCCTCCAGCGCCGCCGCCTCGCTGCTGGCAAAGAAGCAGACCGCGAATTCTTCACCACCCACTCTTCCGGAGATGCCTATGTCTTTGTATACACTCAGAATTTTACTGGCCAAGTCGACTAGCGCCTGGTCACCCGCCAGGTGACCATATGTATCGTTGATTAATTTGAAGTCATCAATATCGAACAGCAGCAGCGCTGTGCCCTTTCCTTCCTGCAATCCATGCTTCTGTACCAGTCCCATAAAGTGCCTGCGGTTGTAGAGCCCGGTCAGATCGTCCACCGTAGCCTGATGCAGCAGCTCCCGCTCGTACCGCTTCTTCTCACTCTGATCGCTGAAGACCAGCAGCATGCCTGTTGTCTCAAGCTCATTAGGCTCTGTCACAATCAGTGAAACCCCATAATATGAACCGCTCGGGCCAGCGGCCTCAATCTCGTATTCGCCCGCCTGTCTCTGTCTGTAGGCTTGGGTAAGCTCCGCATCCTCTGCCAAGAACGGAGTAATATTCTTGCCAATCCAAGTCGAAGGCCATTCTCCAAACAAATCAGATAACATCATGGCACCATTCTCATTGATATCCATAATGATGTCATGGGGATCAATCACAACAATGCCGTCCTTCATATTCTCAAAAACTTTGTTCTTATCTAGTGGGTACAAAGCAAGAGACGGATCTCTAAATACGGTGAAGTACGCGGCTATCGTTGCTGGCAAATACGTAAAGGCTGTGAAGCCTGTAACCGTAATCTTCAGAATCGGGAGCAGAAAGATGGAAGCCACGGGTACCAGTAGTCCGCCAAGCAGCAGCAAATTGCGCCTCAAGTAGTATTTGGGAGCACCCCACATAGAGGTGACCAACAAATAAACTGCATAGACGCCAAAAAGCTGATCATAGGCGATCAGACTCATACTGAGCAATGTAGGTTGAACCATAATTCCGCTGATTCCCGCCTCTGTTGCCATGCCGACTTCGCTGCGCATCAGATGGTGATAGGAATCCGTAAAGATAAGCAGCACATACGCGAAAACAGGGATAGAGAACAGAAATAGCCGACGCGGTAGCTCTGCCGTGGAGCGGGACACGTAGTCCTTGATTACGGCATATGTAAAAATCGTACTCAGAAACAGCGGAGGCTGCTGCAGGTTCTTCCACCACAGCTTAGCCTCAAAAGGAATAGCAATTATCTCTCCGGCCGTCGCTGCAAATATCCAGCTAACCAGCAGCATCAAAATCCATAAATAGTGTCTTCCTGGTGTTTTACGAAACTGATAAGCTTTGACACCCATGTAAAGACTGAGAATACTGCCCATGATTAAGTAATACGGATAACCCTGTATCCACGGCATGTAAAATTTCTCCTATTATTAGATAGCTTTGCCTTATTATAGCTCACTCTCACTAACAATTGAATCATTCTTCCATAATCCTCAAGGATAATATTGGTAGGCATATTTACGTAGCCGCTGTAGTTATAGGATTATCCCTTAAATTTAACCCGATTTGAGAACATATGCTTTCTGGCCAGTTCTTTGAAGAACTGCTTGTCCTCCTCCGAATGGAAGAAACGTTTGGGAAGGATTAGCGCCTGATTGGGAGAGAGAAAAAAAGCAAATAAACTAGCTGTCTCCCCAATCTTATATATCTCTTCCCATTTGACGTGCCCGGAGCCTGAATCAGACTGATGCCGGATGCCCTCATCCGAGATTACATAGCTTTGGGGTAACTTCGATTGACTGTCATTTTCAAAAGCTCTTTTCGACTTTTTGATCAAGTTTGTTCGCGTAATAAACCAGAGAACTACAGCAAGTCCAACTGCTGTTACCGCGAGAATCGAAAGACTGGAAGTACTGTAATTCTTAGTTATCGCCAGCATAATTGCGAAATAGGCAACCACACTGAACGAAGTGATGATAATTCTGCTATTCAGGCTGAACCACAGGTTAAACTCCTGAACATCTCCGCCGCTTAACTCGGTATCCACCTTGATCTCTTGTGTCATCCTGACTCTCCTTCAGCGCATGATAAAATGTATGATCCTATAATTGTAACACTAATTATGCAGGATGTGACCTCCTGTATAGGCAGAAATAGACACTTAGCAGACAAAAAAAGACAACCCTCCACTTGAACGGGTTGTCTGGTCCGAAAATGGTATCTTATTTCTTCTGTGCCAGGCGCTGCTTGAACTTGTCCACACGTCCGCCGGTTTCTGCTTCTCTCTGCTTACCGGTATAGAAAGGGTGGGAGGCAGAACTGGCATCTACCCGAATCACCGGATAAGTGTTGCCGTCTTCCCACTCCATCGTCTCATTGGACGACTTGGTGGAGGTGCTGAGAAATTTGAAGCCTACGCTGGCATCCAGGAATATAACCTGGTTGGTTCTGGGATGTATGCCTTCTCTCATGGCCGATGACCCTCTTTCTGAGCTATTGGATTTAAATAGTAATCATTACGATTTAAATCATGTCTACATCATACGCTAACTCTGACATGAAAGCAATCTTAATGAAACAGCATTCCCAAAACCGGTTATTTATAGTCCACTTGCAGCTCAATAAATCCATGGCCTTATCTGATCAAACATCGTACTCCAACTGTTTCTTGGCCTGAACAATGAAATCGAGCGGGTTCTCGATGGTATCCGGCTGATATTGCACAGCCCCAATCTTCAGTCCCAGCTTAACCTTGTATTTACTCATAAACCCGTTATCGTTCAGTTCCTGCAGCTTATACTTGATCCGTTCAATGACGATTTTTGCCCCGTCGCGGTCTGTGAACAGCAGCAGACCCCACGTGGCATCCTCCTTGTCCAAGAGGTAGATCGCATCATTGGTACGGATACTGGACTGGCTGATTTGTGAGACATCATAGATGGCCTCTGTAAGCTGATCTTCCGGAATCAGGCGCCGGATCTCATCCCAATATTTGACCTTGACTACAAGTAGGGTGAGCGGAATCTTGTACCGTGTAGAGATGCCGGTGAACAGGCTGGCGTCCTTCTGGAAGGCCACGCTGTTGCGCAGATCGGTGTTCTCGTCCACCGTCGCCAGCTGATCTGCACGTTTCTTGAGGTTCTCGTTCTCCGTCTGAAGCTGGCGGTTGCCGAGCGTGAAGATCCAGACCACAACGGTCAGAAGCGGGGTCATGATGAGCCAGAAATAGGTGTTCAGACCAATGGTCTCACCCTGCGATATCGTCTGGAACATAACGAAGAACCCGTAGCCGAAAATAAACGCAAGATTCAGCACCAGTCCAGCCGTCACTGTAGTGAAATAAGTGACTACCGCCAGGATAAAAGCCACATTCAGAATAATAATGTTCTGAATGTAATGATCTGGTGATCCGGCAATGAACACAATACAAATGTAGGCCAGAACAAGAAATCCCAGAAAGGCGGCATCAGATACCAGAATGCTGCGGTTACGTCTCACGCTTATCACCACGTTTCTTCATATGTTTGCGAAGCAGCAGAATCAGGGATATCAGTACCAGCGCAATGACCATTACGGTCGCAACCACAAAACCTAGCACGTCGCCTCGTTCCAAGACCTGCTGTACTGCCGAGTCCTTCGGAGCACCGGTGACAGTCTTGAAACGATAGGCATTGACATTGCCATCTTTGTCAGCAATTACGCCATCGCCAAACACCTTCCATCTGTCCTTCTCCGTGGCAAGCAGTCTGGAAGCCACATAATAATCCTCGGAGCGAGCGCCCGTAACAGCCAGCATCCCCCGGCCAGCTTGAAATGGCGATTCAATTAACTGCAGGGTACCTATCTGTCCTCCGTAGTTGTCCTCAATGCTCATTTTCTCATTCGAGCGAAATCTAGTACCGTCAGAATTATATTGAAAATATAGCTTGTTATTCGTATCCCGGATGACCTTATTGTCTTTGAAGCTACCGATGGCAATAATGTTATTGTTCTTCAGACGATCCTCGTTGACATTGTCCGGGTAGAAAATAATGTCGCCTGTATTGCTGCCCGCATATTTGCCTAGCAAATTGAAAACATTGGACAGGCTGCGAAACGCGTAATCATCCAGTTTCTGCGGAAGCACCACAGCCACATGATTATAAACTCCATCGCGCAGGAACGGATACGGATAGTTGTTGAACAAGAGATCGGTGCGGTCCTTTGTATTCAAATGCATCATAGAGTCCTTGCCGATATACGCCCACGGCATTTGCTCTGTATTCGGCGTACAAATCGCGTTCGTCATCTCCAGATCAAAAGCCACCTTGACCGAGAAGTTGCCCGAGATGTTCAGATTCTGCGGAATGGCCAGATTCAGGGTATCCCCGTTCGCCAGCTCCCGATTCAGCTTCTTGCTGCCGATCGGGGTATCGTTGATGCTCACCGTCACCATCGCACGGTCGAAGTCCAGATTTTGCGCATAGCGGAGATCCAGACTGATCTTACCAGAATCGGCAATCGAACGGTTGGAAGGCAACGAGACAAAGTAAGTTTGCTCCTGATGATACGGTCCGGTTAGCTTATCCCCATTCTCAGTAAAGGTAATGTTGGTGCTAAGATCGAACGGAGGTGAAGCCACTTCTGTTGTATCACCAACGACTTTCAGATCACTGCTGATCTGACGGGTCAGCTCCCCATTGGCAAGCAGCCGACCGGCTTTAATCAGCAAATTCTCGTCTCTGGAGGTGACAACCAATGTAGGTCGGGTCTCTTTGTTCACCAGTTCAATCACCGCATGAGTTCCCATATCCTGAGATGGAGTAATTGCTGCCTTGAGGCTGGCCGGGAGGCGGTCATACATGGCGATCAGCACTACCGCTTCTTTATCCTGAAGGGTATCGCTCCGGTAGGGAAGCAGCGGGATGGTGCGGTCATTCAATGTATTGGCCTTGGCGTACCCAGAGAGGGCGTAAGCTGCGGCTTCCAATTCCACAGCTGTAGCGTTCTCCGGCACGGTAAGCAGGCTTTTGCCCCCTTTGACCATATCAATGCCTGAGAACCGCCTGCTGAAGTCGCTGATCCCCCCGGTCAGGTCTTTCGGTGTATAAGTCACACTTACACTGGAGGTGTTGAATAAATGTAACCAATTATCCGGCGTATTATCGACAGAACAGAGCTGATCATCAGTGAGTTTGGTCCGCAAATATCCCTGAATACTGAGCGTGTTCGTCCCCCGCTTCAGAAATCCCTTTGGTGCAGGAATCGTCAACTGCTGCTCTCCATTGTTTCCAAGGGAAGGACGAAAGGTGTAAAAAGGGCTGCCGTTGAGCGACAGAGTCACACTGGACAACTGATCTTCGGTAATTTGCGATATTTGAAAATGCAAGTTGATTCTGAGATCCTGCACATTCCAGTAATCCATGACCTCAAAGAACTGCTGCCGGGAGCTTGTCCCCATCAATGAGGAGTCGGTTCCGGTAAAGAAGGTCTCATAGCTCTTTCCTTGGGTTCCGGGGAGCGTTTCGGCAGCCACGACCTGCAGAGGGGTCAGGAAAAGGATGAGGCAGACCGCCCATAGTGCCAGTTGTTTTTTAATCATAGTTAAACTCTCCTGTACTCTTGTATTTCTCTTCGGTGCGCATCGGGTTCAAGCTCTGTCTGCCGTCTGGCACTAATAACGCTCGGTCTTGTACCATTTGGCTTCCCGTTTAAAGATCTGGTCCTTCATATAGTTATAAAGTCCATAAGCGGCAACTACCATCCACATCTGACAGTAGGAGACATACATCAGCAGGATAATCCACAGGTTGGAGAGGCTCATCTCGCCCTTCTCGGTTGTCAGTGTAATAAAAGTGCCTACTATGAACAGGATGACCGCCAGCAGCCACAGAAAGTTGCTTAATCCGGCAATGGTCGTATGCACGTAGCCCAATGCATGCAGAATCAGCAGCACATCAGAGGTTACGAGCGAGGTCAGGAGCAGGAAATAGATGGACAGAAAGTACAGGATGTCGAAGCGTACTCGCTTGGCAGACTTATTAAAAAGCAACGGAATATTCTTAACGATGACATAAATATTGCCCTTAGCCCAGCGCGTCCGCTGCTTGAACCAGACCTTCACCGTTTGCGGCTCCTGCTCCCAGGTCACGGCCTTGGGCTGAAATTTGATCCGGTAGCCCATCATATAAATGCGGAAGCTGATCTCGGTATCTTCTGCGATTGCCTTGACATCCCAGCCCCCGATACTCTCCACAATCGACCTGCGCATAATGAAGTTGGTGCCAGGTATGGTGCACAGCTTGAACAGCTTCCAGCGACCTGCCTGTGCCATCCATTGAAAAGACAAGGTCTCAATATTAATAAACCGGGTCAGTAAGCTGGCATCACGATTGCGGGTCCGGAATTTCCCGATCACCGCGCCTAAGGTAGCATCATTCATAATCTCCCCTACCAGGTACCTCAGCGCCGTTTTCTCCGGCGTATTGTCGGCATCATAGATGGCGATGAGCTCCCCCTTACTATGGCTGAAGCCAATATTGAGGGCATTCGACTTGCCTTTACCGCCGGTTACAGCATCCGTATTGATCACGATCAGGTTCCGCCCGGGATGGCGATCCTTGATATTCTGCAGCAATTCAGCACTATTATCCGATGAATTGTCATTGATGACAATGATCTCATAGCGGTCATGCGGGTAATCCAGCTCCAGCAATGATTCCACCGTTCTGCTGATGACAACACCTTCATTATGGGCTGGCACCATGATGGAGACGAAGGGGATCTCTCCCTTGATATCAGGCACTTCCTCATCTTCAGATTTAATGTAATACAGGTACCCGGCAATAATAAGAACCACATTCACCAGCAGCAGCGACCAGATGCAGACCACTGCAATGACCATCAACACATCCGAGATTGTCATGGTTTTCTCCTATGAACAAGTTATTTTATTATTTCATATATTTACGGCGATATATCCGGTAGCCGATAATGAGCAGTCCACCGAAGAACACCAAGGATACGATAATCGCCACAATGAAGAACTGGTTCTGTACACTGAACAGCCTTGTGAAGCTCTTGACCTGCTTCTGTGAATACTCGAAATCTGCACTCACGGCCTTGGGGCTGTAATCTATATTCAGCTCTTGACCATTTATAGAGATCACGCCCTGCGAGGAGGTGATTGTATAGGTGTCTGTAGCCACCTTATGCGCTTCCTGTTTATAATCTGCAAAAGGAATCCAGGACTGCTCCAGCTTCTGCAATAGCTTCTCCATTCCAGCTTCATCCTCCGGAAAATCGGCGACTATAGCGGTGTCCATTGGTAGATCTGTCAGTCCACTGCTCCCTGTTTTGTATTGTGTCACTAGATCATCCAGTGGCACACTGTATAGTGAGGAGATAAATGCCTTCGATGTATTGGTCTGCTCCATATAATGGAGTTCCTTATTGGGAAAAAGCACTGCCGAGTCAAAGAAAAGGAGGCCGTCCTGTGCATATTCCTTGTCATAGGTCCAGTAGCTCTCTGCGCCGACGCCAAGTGGAGCAACGCCCTGATCTGCCAGTAGATTGATGAAGCTGCTCATCTTCTCCCGTAGCGTATCGTCGCTCCGGCTAATGACGGGGCCAATCACCGGGACATTAACCACAATACTGCCGTTACGGGCTTGAACAGCCTTCAGCGCCTCCAGGTACCGCATCATTGCCGGGAAGTCAGTATTGGTAAAGACAGGGCGGATACTCGCAATGAAAGGAATGCCCTCCTGATATAACCGTTCCGCCATCTGTTGCAGCAGGCTTAGATCAGTGAACGGATAAATCTCTTTTAATATGAGATACGAATGAGGGATATCCGTAATACGGAGCCACTCTCTCAGGACACAGGCCATCGCCAGCGAACTTCCATCTCCCTGATTTAAATATGGAGCATACGTATATTTGCCGCTGCTCACAGCATAAGGAGCCTGTACACTGCTTCCAAGAAACAATAGATTCCCATATGAACGGTCTGCTTCGCTTGCAGCAATGTAAGGCATATCTTGCACCTGTAGGCTTGCCTCCGGCAGCCCGCCAATCCTTAGACTTGCGCTACCGCCAGGCTGTACAGCCACCGATAGATGCAGGGCGTCTTTCATATCGGCCATAGGGTTATACCCAATATGCAAATATTGCCCCTTATAATCCGCTAAATCCTCCAGAAAAACATGATTGTCAGTAGTAATATCAGCGGCATTTATTACCGTTATCACATTGGAATAATCATTCATGGCGCCTTTAACATATTGATCCAGGTGCACCACTGTAACCTGCGCACTGTAGGCCGCCAGCTGCTTTTGAAGCTCATCAACATTGCCCTCGTGTACGGTCCCTTTCGCCAGACTATCGAACAGCAGCAGGACACGCAGCGGCGCGGCGGCGGATTGCGCAGGGGCAGGCGTAAGGAGCAGCAGACAGAGGAATAACGGCAGTACAACCATTGTAACTCGAGTCCTCATGCGCCCACACCCTTTTGCACTTCCGGATTGTAACCGCCGGTTGTATTCCGTTCTACATCCTTGAATATGGAACGGCCAATGACATTGGACACAGCCAGGAAGGTAACGAGATCGAACGATAACGTGAACAGAAATTCGTGTTTGGATAAATCGGCATCACCCGCTCCGATAATCGAAACCAAGATACCCGATACCCCTACACCCATCGTTGCCAGCACGAGCGCCATGCGCTGAATTCCCCGCAGGTTCCCTTCCTTGACAGCTGCTATACAGGACGGCATGTACAACCCCAAAATTAGCAGCACCCAGATAACAACAAAACCGAATGTATGAGGAGCAAGCTTTTGTTTAAGTAAACTGTAGCCAGAGAAAAAAAAGGTGTGTGCACCATATTCTTTTCCCACAGATTTCTCGTAATTCCCCATCGCCGGCGGCCTTATTGTAAACGCGCTTTTGGCAGCTACATTCAGAATAGAAGTCAACTGCCCCGGATTGCTGGCATAGTATTTCAGAATAGGAACGAACCCGTATTGACTGTAGAACTCTCTCTGGAGAATAGGTGAGTTCACATCAATCGTACTGTATTGCTCATAGTAAATCGTCCCTTTCAAAATGGCGTACTGTTCATCGATGCCAAAGGACTTCAGTGTATCTTCCGGGTTCGAGGACTGATTTAGCACCCCGCGGGTCATGGCATGGTATTGGTTGATATCCACGAATTCTTTGGAAATGTTCAAGTAGGTTGCAACGCCAGTGAACATCATCAAGATCACGGAGCCCATGGTCAGCCAGTGAAATAATCTATCCTTGCGAATCCAGATAAGTGTGATAGCTAACACGGAGATAATCATGCCCACTGGGGCATTTTGCTGCTTGGAGGTGGTCAGAATAACAGTGCTGGTGACTAACAAGGCCAGCATCGCGTAGTCATTGTATCGTTTGCGGTATAAAGCCAGCCATGAACCGAACACGAAAATCATCATGATCGTGACCACACTTTCACCAAAAAAAGAGTTAAAAAAAGCCGTATAGGCCGTATCGCCAAAGATAAAAATAGCAATCGCTGCAATTAGCAGCCCTTGCTTGCGGGACATTTTCCACGTAATCGATTCTATCAGAATATAAATAGCGCACACATACAGTATGGTATACATCGCAGCTTGAAAACGAACATCAAACACCTTATCGCTATACAACAACTTGTTCAGGCCGATCGCCAGCTTGATAAACAACGACTGGGAAGAGCTCAGAATCGCTTGGTTCTCATTGTAATACTGAAAGATTCCGAACTGCTTGATAAAGTAGCCAAAGTACTGACTGTCATAGTCCGGCTGGTTGAAATAAAGCCCGTTGCTGTAAGTGATGCGAAAGAAATCGCCATTATCGGCCATACCAATATAGGGGGCTGTAAATAAAGCGATGATTGTAATTAACAATACCCCAAATGCTGCTATAAACGCAGGAGATGTAAGGCGATTTGAAAGCACCAGCCTTTGCCGGAAAGACGGTCTGAGATTGTATTCAAGCATACAGGTTCCTTTCCTTCTGTATAGATTAGTCTTCGTAACAGTAAGCCAACAGCGCCATCAGGTTGTCAAAAGAGTAAGCCTGTCCGCTCGCCGTGTCGCCGAATCCCCCATACAGCACGCTACCAGTGTCCTGCACACGGAACTCGTTCATCCGTTCAATGCTTGTACGGTAGAGCTCATCATCTGCGAGCTGCGCCCCGATCAGGGCCGTTATGGCATAAATCGCTGTGGAACGAATATCATTCACCGGAGTGCCTTCCCGCGTGTATTGACCATACAGTGTTCCCGCCTCAACCTGCTGACGGATAAACTGGATGCTAGCAGGCTTCTGCAAATGGACCTCCGATAGAGCCAAAATGGTTAGTAGGGATTCTACTGTATTAATGTTCTCAGAGCTATACCTTCCGGTCTCATAATCAAAACGAGTCTCGTAGAAAGGAAATGAATCCGAGAGATAGCCCTGCTCCTGAATTTCCTGCATGTTATGCATGAGGACGGCGCGTTTTTCAACAGGAATCGACATTTTTTGCAATCCACTTAGATTAATATAACATAAAGTTACAAACTTGTTAGTGACATTATAGTTCCTATCGTAAAAATCATACATATATCCATCTTTTACATTGTAATTATAAAATCTTTGCCCGTACTTCTCTGCTTCCTGCGAGTAGCCCTCATCCTTAAAGGCCGCTCCAGCTTCCTCCAGCGCCCCAATCAAGCGCAGATCATCCACTGCCGCATTTACAGGATACTGCTTCTGTAGCTTAGGGCTGAAGCGATAGCTAAAGCCGCCTTCCATATCAAACGTCTTCTTGGCCGTCTCCCATTCCGCGGCGAACAATGCTCGGTTACCAGTTAGCACTGCGTATCTCATTATCAGAGACGCTGATTCGCTCAGAATCTCGTGTCCAGTGGCAGCTTCGCCTTTCTGGTCGGTATCCAGCAGGTTCGTGTATACGCCATACTCTCCAGTCAGTCTGGAGGAGATAAAGGAATAGAGCGTCTTCGCCTCCTGTATCTCGCCTGCCTTATGCACCGCTCTGTCTATCTGCTCTGGAGCTTCCGTATGGCTAATTGGGTCTTGGACAACAGGTTTTACCTTTGCTTCGCAGGCGGACAACACGGTCATAGTGACGGCTATCGCCGCAATAGCGCTCATCTTTCGTTTCATTGTTCCCTTCAACACGTCACTTCCCTTCTACGATGACTTGGCGCCTTGATCGTGACCCTCTGTACCACATCAGCATACCCAGTGAACATAGGCAGACTGCTAGTAGTACCCCATATACTTGCTTGTAAGCTATAGCTGGAGCAAGATCCTTCTGGGCATGCAGCAGTAAACCGCAGACAGCCACAGACACCGATCCGCCGAAGAACTGAATTAATTGCAGCAGCCCCAATCCGGACCCGATCCATTTAGGCGGAAGAATCAGTGAGGTCTCATTGTTGAGCGACGCCATCGTTGCTGAGAAGGCTGGGGAAAAGCAGAGATAGCCGAGCAGAATAATCGCTGGCGAGGCCGAAAGATCCAGCGCGAACACTCCCAGCGTGATGGCCATGACGGCATGCCCGATCAGCAGGAAGCGCATATTGCCATAACGGTCGATCCAGCGGCCGACAAAGCGGGTACAGAAAGCGGAAAAGACTGCGCCAGGGGCAATAAACAGGCCGATTGCCAGCGCCGATTGATGGAATAGATTTGCGAGAGCGAGCGGCATCAGGAATAGATTGCCAAGATTCAACACCAGGATACAAAATCCGATGACGACCAGCTTTCTATAGCCTGACATGCCTAGTAGCTGAGGATTTATAAACGGGCTCTTCGCCCGTTTAAGATGTAGCGCATGCACCGCGAACGAAACGATACTGATACTAAGCCAGATCAACGACTGACCCGTTACAGCAATGAGCAGACTGGCCGCATTAATGATTGTAAGAGTAGCGCCTGTCACATCGAAGCTCGCCTGCTGCGGCATCTCCTTGGGCAGCAGGCGAAGAAGCACCGGCAACACTAACAACACCAGACAGGTAACCCCGAACAGTCCGTTCCAGCCCCAATACTGGCTGATGAGGCCGCCCACAATCGGTCCGAGGCCGAAGGCCATAGCACTCCCCGCCGAGATCATGGCGATCGCTGCGCCCCGGCGCTCGGCTGGCACATACCGGCTGGCCAGAACAAGACCGAGTCCTGCCATAGAACCCGATCCTGCCGACTGCAAAATTCTCGTGATTAAGAGTGCCGTAAAATCATGTGCAAACAGCCCGAAGACCGAAGCTAGTCCGAGCGTAATCAGACCCACGCTGAGTAGTCTGCGAATCGGCACCAGATCCGATAATCGGCTGTATATCACTGTAGACAACGCATATCCGATCGAATAGCTGGAGATCACCCATGAACCCAAATCGGCGGTGATCTGCAGATCCTGTATAATCGTTGGAATGGATACGTTAAACATCGTTGTATTCATCACGACAATAAAGAGGCAAAAGGTCCAAAGCGGCATCACGACTTTATCATTCATCAGGTTTCATCCCTATCTCTTGTTATGAATCCAGTATAACCTTCATGCAAAGAAGAGCAAGCCTGGGAATAGGCTTGCTCTTCTGCTGTCCCTAATAGGGATATCTTATTGGGCTTCCTGCGAAACCGCTACAGGCGCCGCATTATCCTTGGTTTTGGATAGGAAAATATTTAGAATGATGGCGGTCAGCGAACCGGACACGATGCCGTTCTGCAGCAACATTTTGGCAAACTCAGGCAGTTGGTCGAACATGGCAGGCAGCGTAGCTGAACCAAGACCTACTGCGATACTGCAGGCAGCAATCAGCAGGTTGCCGTCCTTGCGCAGATCTACTTCCGACAGAATTGACATCCCAGAGGCAGCTACCGAGCCAAACATTACGATCATGGCTCCGCCAAGCACTGCATTAGGAATGACAGTAGTCAGTGCAGCAAGCTTAGGCAGCAGACCAAGCACGATCATAATTCCGCCTGCGGCAAAAATAACATTGCGTGTCTTCACGCGCGTCAGAGAGATCAAGCCAACATTCTGGGAGAATGCGGTATACGGGAAGGCGTTGAAGATCCCGCCCAGCATAATGGCAAGGCCTTCCGAGCGCAGTCCGTTCACAATTTGCTTCTGCTCTACCTTCTGATCTGTCGCACGGCCTACTGCAAAGTAGACGCCTGTGGACTCGACCATACTAACGATATTCACGATAATCATAGTCACGATCGCCGTCAGATTGAACTCCGGCCAGCCGAAGTAGAAAGGCTGGGCAATGCTCACCCAAGAGGCTTCACTTACAGAGGAGAAATGCACGATACCCATACCGTAGCCGATGGCCGTACCGACAACCAATCCGACCAGAACGGATACCGAGCGGAGGAAGCCAGTCGCCAGACGATTGACGAGCAGGATGACCAGTAGTGTAATCAGGCCCAGCAGCAGATTGCGGGGCTGTCCGAAGTCAGGACTGCCTTGGCCGCCAGCCACGTTGTTCATGGCTACCGGGATTAACGAAAGACCAATGATCGTTACGACAGAGCCAGTAACGATAGTCGGGAAGAACTTCAGCAGCTTGCCATATAAGGGAGCCGCCAACACGACGAATATACCTGAAATAATAATAGCTCCGTAGGCCGTCGCCAGATTGCTGGAGAGGGAGATCGCAATGATCGGACCTACGGCCGTAAAGGTACAGCCGAGAATGACCGGCAGACGGCTGCCGAAATACTTGGTGCCCATGACCTGCAGCAGTGTTGCCAGCCCGCAGGTGAATAGGTCGGCGGCGATCAGATACGCCATCTGCGTATTGTTAAGCTTCAGCGCGCCTCCCACAATCAGCGGGACAATGACCGCGCCGGCATACATCGCCAGTACATGCTGAAGCCCGAGTGTGAATACTTTTTGTTTGCTTAACATCCTGCACTCTCCTTCATTAATTGTGATTCTACCTTTGTATCATTGTCTATAAAATGAATCTCCCCTGGTGCCATAGAAGATATACGGGCCAAAGAATGAACGTTGATGCCCCGCTGCTCCAGCAGTCCACGTCCTTCCTGGAAGCTCTTCTCAATCACGCAGCCTACGCCGAGCAGTTCTGCGCCCGCCTCCTCGATAATATCAGCCAGCCCCACCAGGGCTGCGCCCGTAGCCAGAAAGTCATCGACAACGAGTACCTTATCTTCGGGCCCAAGATATTTTTGCGAAATGCTAATTTGGTAATCTTCCTGACGGGTGAAAGAATGTACAGGAGCAGAATATACTGCTTCGGATAGAGTGACTGCCTTTCTTTTCTTGGCATAGATGAACGGAACGCCCAGGGCAATCCCCGCAGCCATCGCAAACTGAATTCCGCTGGCCTCCACCGTGAGTATTTTTGTAATCGGCAAGTGACCGAAGATCCTCTTAAACTCTTGCCCGATCGCCAGTGCCAGCTCCGTATCGACCTGATGGTTCAGAAAGGAATCCACCTTCAGCACCTTGTCCGATAGAATCAAGCCCTCTTGTCTAATGCGTTCCTCTAGTACCTTCATAATGAAAATTCGTCGCCCCTTCTCATGTTGAAAAATAAAAAAGGACAGACTCCTTGAGCAGTTTCTCTCAAGTGAATCTGTCCTTCTGGGTTTTTGTCCCTTAGTGGTGTAACACATTATAGTGTCCGCATCGCTTGGACCAGTCCTTCTTCGCCGCAGCAGCAGAAGCGGAACCCTAGATGCGCTACTTCACTCATAGTCGGACAATTACATTGGTCATCCGGTAGAAACTTATGGGCCATATCCCCATGATTATATGAGTTTTTATGAATATTCCGATTGAATACTTTGTTTATCTTACACGGTCAGCTCAGGTGTTACAAGCAAAATTTTAAGGGTGTTTCTCCCTGCCTTAATGAAATAAACCATTTCATCCATTTCGCAAAACATGGTTATCCCCTGCTCTAAAAACAAACTCCCGGGGCTCTGATCCAGAGTTCCCGGGAGTCGGTTATACCATTTTAATTTCAAGCAATTCGTACTTGATGACGCCAGCAGGTGCATTAACGTGGATAACATCGCCGACTTTCTTTCCCAGCAATTCCTTGCCTAGAGGACTCTCATAGGACAGCTTGTTGTCCAGCACATCTGCCTCGGCTGGGCCGACGATCTTATAGTCGATTTTCTCCGCATATTCAATATCGTTCAGCGTGACCGTCGCCCCTACACTAACCGCGGAGAGATCCACACTGCTCTCATCCACGATCCGGGCCTTAGTCAGCATCTTCTCCAAAATCATGATCCGAGTCTCCATGAACGACTGGTCTTCCTTCGCAGAGTGGTATTCGCTGTTCTCCTTCAAGTCCCCATAGCTGATTGCCAGCTTCAGACGTGCGGCCAGTTCCTTCCGCTTGACGGTCTTCAGGTCTCTGAGCTCATCTTCCAGCTTGGCCAACCCTTCTTTGGTTAACAATACCTCTTCATTGGACATATTCTACAACTCCTATTTGGCTTTCCTTTACTGTAGTGTAACCTATATTGGCCAAACTTGCGAAAAGAAAACGCGAAACCAGACGATAATCTACGATTTAAAATCTTTGCAAGAACTTTCCGTCTGCTGGAAAGTATAAACTTACTGTACCATAGTCGCATGAATGTTCCACGTTTCCAGGAATATGCCTCTAAAATAACTACAGTAAGGAGTATGGCATGTGAATCTCAAACCGACTAAAAGCAAGCTCAAGAAGACTTATGGATGGCTGCTTATTACACTTATTCTGTCGCTGCTCACCCCTATTCCTCTCTCCTCAACGACCCAGGTCGCTTCAGCATCCAGTTCAGGATCTGCCCAGTATGATGTCGTTGTGATTGGAAGCGAAATTCAGGGCGTCCTGCTGGCCAGAGAGGCGCGGAATCAGGGATTGAACGTACTGATTCTAGACCCGCGCAATCGTCCGGGCGGCGAATTAATTCAGGGTCAGATGTTTTTCCTGGATGATGTGAACGACAACAGCAAGAAGAACCTGGTTCAAGGCGAGATCAAGAACCTCTTCAATGACTACAAGAAAGGCAAGATCCGCAAGGCTGCCGATTTCGAGCTCTATTATGAGAAATTACTCCAAGGCATTCCGCTGAAGAGCGGCATCACCATTGATTCCGTGTCCACCTTGAGTGGTGCCAAGGATAAGTCCCTGCAATCCCTGACTTACCGTCTCAAGGACGGTTCCAAAACTAACGTCACCTCCAGATACTGGGTGGAAAATACAGACTTCAATGCCCTATCCGGTAAGCTTGCTGGCAAGCGTATCCCCGGAATGGAAACCCTGTACAACGGCAAAAAGCCGGATTACATGGCAGCTACTTATATGCTGAACTTTAAGAATGTGGATTGGGGCAAGCTGCACCAGGCTGTTTTGAAAGACTATCCATTAACCAACGTGGCCAAAAAATATGGTCCTAACACCTATGTAGACTGGCAATTTGCCACCGGCTTCAGCAACATTACCAGCCAGTACAAGGCACTAACTACGCTATTGAAGCTGCGCGGGCTGAACGTAACCTATCAGAAGGATGGCCAGGCCATCATCAACGCTCTGCTCATTTATGATGTCGATCCTGCTGACCCCATCTCTGTACAGGGTGCGGTAGCCAAAGGCCGTGCTGAAGCGCCGCACATCTTGAGTTTCCTGCGGGCCAATATCCCTGGTTTCGCCAAGGCGGAGCTGAACGGCTTCCCTGACTATCTGTACATCCGCGACTATAACCGGTTCGAGACGAAATATGTTCTGGACTACCCTGATCTCATGGACAGCAAGATGTTCTGGGATAATGTCAGCATCGGCGGCTATTCGATAGATCTGCAAGGTACGCGGGCCATTCCAACCGGCATCGGCTTCGGCAAGCCGGATCGTTACGGCCTCCCGCTGCGTTCGTTCGAGCTGAAATCCTATGATAATGTGCTGGTAACTGGAAAAAATGTCGGTGCTGCCATCAAGGCATACGGCAGCGCCAGAATTATGCCAACCACAGCGCTTGCCGCACAAACGATTGGGATTATTTTAGGACGAGAAAAGAATAAGCGGCTGGTTGACCTGACACCGGCCGATTTCAAGATAATCCATCAGTACTTGGCCAAGGATTATAAGATCGTGCTGCAATAGCAAAGCAAGAGCAAGAATACCGGTGAATGAGCATTGACGGATCAGGACGAAGCTGGTAGATTGAATCTAAATCATACAATTCAACTCGGAATTAATACTTTTAAGCTAAAGGGGTTGTTATCATGAATTTTGTATTTTTCTCCCCTCACTTCCCGAAGAACAGCACAGAGTTTTGTTACCATCTACATGAACAGGGAGCAACTGTGTTAGGGATTGGCGATGTCGAGTATGCCCACTTGGAGGACAAGCTGACAACCTCGCTTACAGAGTATTACAAGGTAAGGGATCTGGAGAATTATGATGAGATTCTGCGGGCCGTAGGGTACTTCACCCATAAATACGGCAAAATCGACCGCTTCGAATCCCTGAACGAATACTGGCTGGAACAGGACGCCCGCATTCGAACCGATTTCAATATCTATGGCACCAAAACGGATTTTGTGTATAACCTAAAGCAAAAGTCCAAGATGAAAGAGTTTTTTCATAAAAGCGGTGTAAGTACCGTGCAGTTCTCTACAGGAACCACCCATGCTGACATTGATCCCTTCCTTCAGACCGTCGATTTCCCTCTGGTCGTTAAGCCTGACCTTGGTTCAGGAGCCAGCATGACTTACAAGATCAGCAATGAAGAAGAACTGAACGAATTTTTTGCAACTAAGCCCGGGGACGTGGCTTTTATCATCGAGGAATTCATCGACGGCATCATCCTCACCTATGACGGACTGGTCGATATTAATGGGACCGTGCGTTTTGCGACTAGCCACCGTTTTGAGCAAAGTGTCATGGACGTCGTCAACAATGATGATCATCTCTTCTACTTCTGCCTCAAGTACATCAGTCCGGATGTGGAGCAGGCAGGCAAGAGTATTCTGAAGGCTTTCGATATTCGCGAACGCTTCTTCCATATTGAGTTGTTCAAATCGAACAAGGATGGCCGGATCATTGCGTTGGAGGTCAACATGCGGCCGCCCGGAGCCTGGATGACGGATGCTATCAACTACACTCATGATATCGATGTATACAAGGAATGGGCCTCCATGATTGTCCATAACGAGGTTGGTGGTCCCTACGAAGGCAAATACTACACCGGTTATGCCAGCCGTAAAAATCACAAAACCTATACTTATAGCCATGAAGATATTCTGGCCACCTTTGGCGCAAATATCGTCCATTTCAATGTGATCGAGGAGGTATTTAGCAGGGCCTCAGGGAACAGCGCCTATCAATTCCGTGCAGAAGATCTGGATAAGATCAGACAGATTGTCCGCTATATCCAACAAGAAGAACAGGGAGTGTGAGGATGAGGATAAGCTATCATAAAGAGTACAGTCATTTTCTGAACCGTGATATGGAGTATAAAATCTATGGCCATACCGGCAAGCCGATGCTGGTATTCCCCACCTCGCTGGGCAGATTCTATCAATATGAAGACTCTGGCATGGTGAACACGCTCCGGGAATTTATCGATGCCGGAAAATTGCAGATTTGGGCCTGCGACAGCATTGATGAGGAGACCTTTTTCTCTACGCACTGGAATATTGAAGACAGGGTCGCCAGACATGAGCAATACGATAAGTACATTACTCAAGAGCTAGTACCTGGTATCCTTCAGCAGAGCAAATGGAATAACGGCGGTGACGAGCAGCGCATCCTGATCTCCGGCTGCTCCATGGGCGCTTATTACAGCGGCAACTTCTTCTTCCGTTATCCGCAATATTTCGATACCTTGATTGCCCTTAGCGGGGTTTACTCTACAAGATATTTCTTTGGGGATTATGTAAGTGAATCTGTCTATTTCAACTCACCACTGGACTATCTGCCCCAACTGCACGATGACTATTACCTGAACCAGTACAGGCACAGCAGCATCATCATTTGCTGCGGCCAGGGTGCTTATGAAGACGAGATGCTGGAAGAGACACACCTGCTACAGGATCTGCTGGAACGCAAGGAGATCCCGGCACGTATCGACTATTGGGGCACAGATGTCGACCATGACTGGCCCTGGTGGAACCGGCAAATTCATCATTATGTCAGCGACTGCCTCTAAGTCCTGATGACGTTAAAGCGCCCCGGGCATCCTGCCCGGGGCGCTCTTGTGATTGTCTTGTCGTTATGCCTTATGCTTCCGGCAAGTTGTCTTTGCAGAACTGCAGCAGCTCTGCTTCCTCATCTTCTTCCAGGTCGAACTCCAGAATCTGGTGAGTTGTCGTCCCCAGCAGATCATAGGTCACGATACTGGTAACATCATCTTCGACCTTCACAATGGTCCGTGCGGTAACGCCGCCGTCCACATACAACTCATCGTCCTCGTCAATATCCAGATGAACCATAAACTCATATCGTTTGCCGGAAATAATTCCGAACGGGTCCTTGATATGTTCCACTATGTAGCTTTTAACTGTTAACACTGCTCCATCAGCCTCTTTTCCTCGTAACTGCCGCTTACCTGTATCATAACCTAACATCCGCTGGGCGGCAAACGGGGTTGAGTATCCATAAGTTCTGATGTCTTCTTGAGCACAGACAGCATCTGTGTTTAGGCATAATAAAAGACGTCCCCGAAGGGACGCCCGCAATATCATGCTTAGCCAGCCGCAACTGTATCCTGTGCAGACTTGCCTTCTTTAGTCTTCTTGATCTGCTTACTGCGCAGCTGACCGCAAGCAGCATCAATATCGGTTCCGTGCTCCAGACGGGTGCTGACGCTAACGCCCTGTTTCTTGAGTGTATCAAAAAACGCGCGCACCGTTTCCCGCTCAGGTCTCTGATACTGGCCATGCTCATCCACCGGATTGTACGGGATCAAGTTCACGTTGACGAGCTGTCTCCGATCCCCGATCAGTTCCGTCAGCTCCAGCGCTTGCTCCCGCTGGTCATTCACATCCTTTAACAGAATGTACTCCAGCGTAAGTCTCCGATTGGTCTTCTCCAGATAATAATCGATGGCAGGCATCAATTTCTCCAACGGAATGGCGCGGTTAATCTTCATAATCCGTGTCCGTAGCTCATTGTTAGGCGCATGCAAAGACACAGCAAGGTTCACCTGAAGATTGGCGTCGGCGAATTCTCTGATCTTATCGGCCAGACCACTTGTCGATACTGTGATGCCTTTTCCGGCAATCGCCAAGCCCTTATGATCCTTGATGACTCCAAGGAAGTCGACCATGTTCTTAAAGTTATCGAACGGCTCACCAATCCCCATCACGACCACATGGCTTACTCGCTCGCCTTTTCCTTTACTGTCGAGATCGAGTTGCACCTTCATGATTTGCTCTACAATTTCTCCAGCTGAGAGGTCCCGGCTCTTGGCCAATAGTCCGCTGGCACAGAAACTACAACCAATATTGCAGCCCACCTGTGTGGTTACACAGACAGACAAGCCATATTTTTGCCGCATGAGTACAGTCTCAATCAGGTTGCCATCCTTCAAACGGAACAAGAACTTGATCGTGCCATCTGTAGATTCCTGCTTCACATGCTCTTCCATCGTACGAATCACGAAGTGGTCAGCCAGCAGGGCGATACAGTCTGTATTTACATCCGTCATCTCGGCGAAGTCTGTGACCCGTTTCCGGTACAGCCATTCCCACACCTGGGTGGCCCGGAATTTCTTATGCCCATGTTCCAGCAGCCATGACGTCAGTTGTTCAAAAGTCAATCCATAAATGGATTCTTTATTCATTGGTTATCCTCTTTTCAACACATAAAGTCCAGTCTATTCTAGCGTGTTCCAGCCAGGCTAACAATGCCTATTTATTGTCTCAAATTTTTTTTATTAAAACAAGGGTAGTAAACAAAAGCCTGCGAACTTATTAGAATTACACAAAAAAACATTTATTAGAAGACTATGTAAATATAAGTATGATAAAGTATTGTAATATCTACAAGAAAAGGAGATTGTTTACGTGCCAAATCCTGTGTACGGTAAAAATGCAGTGAAGCTTAAAAGCTCTGTAAAGATTGCAAGCCCGATATGGGCCCTGGTTGTTGCATTTATCCTATTCTTAGTCTGGACCCCTTTTCAAATCGGTTTATTTAATGGGCTTAGGGCGGATTTTGAGAAACCTCTGTATATAGCTGCCTTAATAAGCCTCTTGATGCTGCTGGGCTGGATCGCTCTGGATGCTGCCAAATTCAAAATAACCGAGCAGCGTGATCTCATCCCTTTGGCTGCTGTGCTGCTGCCGGTTACATACAACCTGTCCTTATTCGTTGCCGTGTCCAATTATACAGCTATGAATATGATGTTCATCCAGAGCATGTTTGCAGCGATATTCATAATTTCAGTCTACCTGCTGAAGCAAGTAAGGATAAACATTATTCTCCAGCATAGCCTGCTTGCTATCGCTTATTTTATCGTAGCCTTCGGACTACTGAACTGGCTGGGAAGCTGGAAACTGGCCGGCTCTCTGGTTGGCTGGTTCTCTGGAACTGTATACGAAGGAAAATATAACGATGCGGTAATGATCGACTCCAACGGCTTGCGACTGACTTCCATTTTTCAATACGCCAATACATATGCAGCCTTCCTGATGGCCTTCCTCTTCGTGGCCTTATTCGCCCTGATTCGTACCCGAAAGAGATATGCTAGGCTGGCTCACGGATTTATGCTGGTCCCCATCATCGTGTCCATCCTGCTAACGCTATCACGCGGTGGACTGGTCATGCTGCCGGTTGTTTTCATCCTGCTGCTCCTGTTCCTGAAGCCTTTGCAGCAGATCCTATGGATCGTACATCTTGGCATCGCCGGTATCATCTCACTAATTATTGCTGCACCTGTCACAAGCGCAGGTATTGCACTAAATGAGGTATACACCTCTTCCGCCGCTCTAAAGGGATGGGGATATCTCCTGGGAGGCTCCCTGGTCTCTACCGCGTTAAGCTGGCTAATTCAGCGTCATGTCGCACCCCGGTTAGGAGATAAGCTACGCAGACTGGATTCACGCAGATGGTCTGGACTGTGGATTCCACTGGGATCCGTACTGTTAGTCGGAGTCATCGCCTTCCTGTTTATCAGCACCAGCATGAAGCATATTCTGCCGGCCAATATGGAGACGCGGCTTGAGAATATTAATTTTAATCAGCATAGTGTGCTTGAACGGATTACCTTTTATAAGGATGCAGTAAAGGTTATGAAGGATTATCCGGTGCTCGGTGCCGGAGGGGGAGGCTGGGCCGCTCTATATGAACATTACCAGAACAACCCCTATATCAGCTTCCAGGTACATAACTTTTTCCTGCAGTATCTGATAGAGGTTGGCATTCTGGGATTTATCATTTTCATGGGCTTTATTCTTTATATTTTCTATAAATACATTCTGGGCTATGTAAAAAGAGAAAAAGACGAATTCACCAATGGCTTCTTCTATCTCATTATTGCACTGTCTATCCTGCTTCACAGTCTGCTCGACTTCAATTTAAGCTATGCCTTTATGGGCATATTGGTCTTCATCGGCTTGGCTGGAATGGCCGTAGCGATGGACAGCAAGCCGCTAAAGCGAAACTGGAATAAGCAATGGCTGCGCTGGGGGTATTTCTCCGTGCTCGGAGCAGGCTCATTAATTCTGCTGTTCATCCTGGTCGGTTATATCAGTTCAACCAATGCGCTTGCCAAAGGTAAACAGCTGCTTCGTGTCAGCCAGATGTACGAAGAAATCAAGGAACCGTTCATTAAGGTACTGAATCAGCGCCCGGGTCACCCTGAAGCGACATTATATCTCTCTTCTCTCGATCAGCAGGTATTTAATCAGACTTTGAACGAGCAGTTCCTTGACGAGTCCTATCAATTAGTTATGAGAGCGCTCAAGAACGAGCCTTACAACAAGCAGCTACTGACCCAATTGGCCGCTTACTATGACCTCAAAGGTCAAGGTGATCTAGCCCTAGGCGTGTATCGTGATCATGCTAAAGATTTCGTCTGGGATATTAAATGGATTGATACATTAATCAGTCGCTCTTTCGCCATGGGGGCTGAGGCCAATACCCTGAAGGACGACGCTAGAAAACAAGCATACTTCAACACCGGCCTTGAAGCCTATGCTAAGGTGCTCGCTGGCGTAGAGTATTTGAAGACATTACCTCCGGAGCAATTGCAAGGACGTCCATACTCTGTCACACCGACCATTGCATTGAATGTAGGTAAAATGCAGTTGTTGACCGGTGAACCGGAAAAAGCAGAAGCCACACTAGAGCTTGGATTCAATGAGGCTTACGCCGATCTCTTATCCAGCAGCAATCTCTGGGAAATGGATTGGTACGACACACTAATCAGCCGTGCCTATGAGTTGGAACTAGCTGCATTCAAGAGGGAAGATGAAGACAATATGGAGGCCAATTTAAGCGTCGGACTTCAAGCATACAGCCAAATTGTTGCCGATCTGGAATACCAGAAGACACTTTCGCCTGAAGAGCTTCAGGGGAAACAGCTAGCTATTCCTCCTGCTATTACGCTGAATGTCGGCAAAATGAAAATGATTACCGGGAAGCTGCAAGACGCAGCCGCTACTTTCAAATCAGGTCTGACCGAAGATTACAGTGACGCTACAAATCGTGAAATGGCTCGCTGGTATCTCGCCGCCCTGAAAAGGTCGAACGCAGATCTCGACCAAACCGTTTATGACCAGCTGCTGGCAGCCGATCCTGCGGCAATAGAGCAGGTGGATACCGCTGCTGCCTTACAATTTTAGCCCTATCGTGTTCCTGAAGAATCCATTGTTTTAATGCTAAGAAGCGTATCCGGAAAATTCACGGATACGCTTCTTAACTTTTGCTACTTGAATATAACAAATTTCAGATCCTTCGCTATCAGGTACTCGATAATTTCAGGCAAAGCTTCCACCGTTATTTTCTTCTCATGCAGGAGGAAGATCGCCCCAGAGGGATCAACGTTATGGAAATACTGAATCAGGTCTTCCGGTGCCTTCTTCCGCCAATCCTCCGTGTCTCGATTCCACATGAGAACCTTCATCTGCTGCTCCGTCACCTTACGGGATACCTTGGCATCTATGGCTCCATAAGGCGGACGGAAGAGGGAAATCGGCGCACCTGTAATCTTTTGCAGCGCTTGATTAGCCTTCATCAGGTTCGCCTTATTCACGGCTTCGCTGTTCGCCGTCAGCTTGCTATGGTCCCAGGAATGATTGCCAATTGTCATCCCCTTGGCCAAGGCATATCTAGCCTCATCGGGATGATGCACCACATTTTTCCCTATAAACAGAAAGGTCGCTGCCACACCATGCTCCACCAGAATATCCACGATCTCCTGGGTATACTTGGATGGCCCGTCGTCAAAGGACAACGCAACGTATCCCTTGGGCAGTTTAGAGGTATACTTGCCCTTGTCTATGACAACCTCTTCAATTGGCAGAGCCTGTTTCTGGGGTTTCTGGGACGCTTGCGGAGGAACTTCAGGTTCTGTAGAGGGAGGGAGTGGAGCATTGTTGGAGGCATTGTTTGGATCAGGAAGAGCAGGCACAGGAAAGCTGGCCTTCGGCTGCTCTGTAATTTCAGAGTGCTCGAGTGCCTCTTCATTCTTGACCGATAGCGCTCGGTCTTCGCGTAAGGGGGACAACAGCAATAGAATACACACTAAGGCGAGTAGTACAACAGGGCCTATACGCCGCTTCACGAGCGATTTAGCTCGCGATTTTACATAATCAGCAACACTGCTTATCCGTTCTCTTTGGAATGGCATCTGCAGAAGCTCAGGCACCGTCTCCTCCGCTTGGTCAATACGTTCTATTGCTCTCAATTGATTCAGCTGTGACACATAATACTGGGAACAAGCAAAATAAAGCGTCTCATTGAAGGTAGACTTCATTCTGATGAGCGTACTGAAATATATATTCCGAAATGGGTCCCATTTGGGGTACAGTGATAATCTCACTCTGTCCGAGTCAAAGGGCCCCAGTGCATTCAATTGGCTATATGTATATTCATCCAGTTCAAGAATACGTGTATGATACCCGTTACCGTCCGTTAAGCCTACCTCAATCTCATAACCGTTTGGTCCCTGACCAAGCGACAATAGCTCTATCATTACCGTGCTACTGGTTTCACTTACAGACATAGCGTCTATGCGTCCCCGTTTCCTTCTTTGCGCTCGTTACTCGTGTTACCAAAAGGTATCGACATACGGTTGGTAAAGTCGCTGATCATATTTGAGAGGTAGGTTTTTTCTTGCCGCACGGTGTCGTATTTCTGTTTCAGATGAGCATTCTCGGTTTCCAGACGTCCCATCTTCTCTTCCAGCTCATTCATTTTCTTGAGTTTTTCCGCATGTGCTTCATTGTGCTTCTGCACTAGATTCACATATTTCTGTTGCTCCAGGTCAATGTTATTCTTGAGCTCGTCGATTTCGGTAGACAGGGACGCCTGAAGCTCCCGGTAATCTTCCAGCACCTGATCAACCTTCAGATTCTTTTCGATCAGCTTCTTCTCAAGCTCCATAACGTTCTTTTCTCTTTCTTCGATGACCTTGCTAAGATTCTTAATGTCCCGGTTGAGTCGCTCTACATGCCCGTTCGTATGTGTAAGGCGATCCTGAAGCTCATGAATGTTCGTCTCGGCATGCTGTCTGGCCTGAATCATCTGCTCTACGGCAAAGATCAAATCAAGCGATTTTTTATCAAGCTGCGCTTTACCTGTCGAAATCATACCCACTGGCTGCTCTACGACATCCACGATCTCTGTTTCGATTTCAGATTCTTCGGCAATTTGCATCTTTTGAACCATATCTGGCCTCTGCTGCTTATCGGCTGATTCTTTCTTTTTAAAAAAGGGAGAAATCATCTATTCCAATCACCTCAATTATAAATGTCAAAATATGTCGACCCTTTACGAGTCTATTATAGTTTAATTGATCAGGTGATTAGTGAGCCTTTATATCTAACTTTGTTATTTGTTACTAAAGACCTATTTTGCAAAGCGAAGGATCTAAACGCCTTTTTCTAGGCCATGTTCCCTATAAAAAAGCACCCTTACGGGTGCCTAGATGTGGATCTTATTCATTCAAACTGCTTCGAAAATTGCTTGACGATACCCTCGCTGAGGATATCTGACAGCATGAGCATATGGTTTAAATTTTTGTCGAAAACAGCAATATCGGCGCCCCATTTCTTGCCGAGCCTTGTGACCACCTCTTCCGTAACATATTGTAGATGGGTGTACAATATCTCCTTCAGCTCCTTTTCTGACCAATTGGGATTAAGGCTGCTGAGGAATTTGGCGATCTCGTCGGCATTTTGGTGCCACTCTTTATTGTATTTGTCCAGATCGGTCTTATTTCCAGCTTTCGCAGCATCAAGAACCTTGCCGGCTAGCAGGATATGATCCTTCAGCAGCTCAGCCAGCTTATTGCCTGCAGCCTCTCCATAAAACGGCTTGAAGGCATCTCCGAGATCCTGCTGGTTCTTCAGCAATCTCTTCAGTGTCTCGTCCTTGTCTTCAAGGCCTGCCAAAGCGCTGACAATATAGCTTCTTGTCCAGAGGACGTGATCGGTCCACAGCTTTCTGAGATCCTCTTTGAGCTTGACCTTCGCTGGGCTCACACATTGCTTCCCCGCACGAGCAGACGCACTCTCTGCCGCTTGAGCCGATGGCGGGTTCACGCTGATTGTAACGAATGCGCACAGCAATATTAGCTTTAACCATCTACTCATGAAATACCTTCTCCTTTAAACTGGGAATTCAACATCGTGTCTAGTGTGAACTAACCCGTCTATTTCATTCATCGTTTCAGATTCAGGCCCTTTCATCGTCTGTCGCTTCCCCCTATAATGGTTGTGAATATAGCCAAGGAGGGCTCCTATGCTTGAGAATCAGGAAGTAGTTATCGGAGTAGATGGTGGAGGCACCCATACTCGTGTAATGGTTAGTAGCCTGGATGGACGTATTCTCTCTTATGTCGAGAGCGGGGCAGCTTGGGTACATAAAGATTTGCAGGCCACACACAACGTAAAACAAGGGATACAAGAGGCTTTGCAAGTAGCAGGCAGGACACTGGGCGATGTGAGAGGACTTGCGGCCGGCATTGCTGGATACGATTCGGAAGAGGATCTGGAATGGGTTAAAGCGCTAACTGCAGTGGAGGGACTGGACTGCCCTAAATGGCATTACAATGATGCGGTCGCTGCACATTACGGCGCTCTTCTAACGAAGCCCGGCATCGTTGCCCTTTCCGGCACAGGCTCCATCATTATGGCCTTGAAGGAAGACGGTGAATATCTTCGGAATTATGATTTTCACCATTATACGCGCAGCGGAGCCCGCTTCCTGGCTTATGATGCTGTATATGAAGTGCTGGCAGGGCATGCGGACGGAACAGATCAGCAGCTGACCCGGGACATGCTCCGTCACTGGGACGCAGGCACGGTTCAGGACCTGTGGCAGCTTGGTCAAAGCGGATTCACTCAGGACCGCCGGAACCGGGACCGCAAGTTCGAACAGTTCGCCCCCTTTATCACCGAAGCGGCCTTCAAGGGAAGTTCCCTGGCAAGACGGGTCTCAGACCGGGCTATCTATCAGCTTAAAATGGGGATCGAACTGGTTGCACCTTTTGTAGCGGGAGAGACCGTACTCGTCTCATTCATTGGAAGCGTCATTAACAGCAGCTATTTCACAGAAAAGCTCTCGGCTCTCTTGATGCAAGCCAGCAACCAAATGTACACGATCGTGGAGCCCCGCTTCACGCCCGTCACCGGATCTGTGCTCTATGCCATCAGCCGAGTAACCGGACACGGTATACAAGAAGAGCTTATTAACAATCTGGACAAAAGCGTCCATACCCGCTCCCGGGTATAGAGATAGGGGCAAGAGGTTGGCGGCGAGGGGGGCAATTCGCGGCGCGGAAGGCGGGTCGCTATGCGGGGGGCGGTTAGCGCCGCGGGGGCAGGGCGCTTTACGGAGAGCGGGTCGCGGTTGTCTGGGTGAAGCCCCATTCGTGCGTTTTTCAGAGCAGCGGCTACGTTTCCTGGGCGAGCCACTGTCTGCATAATCTCCCGCTCCGCTATTCCTTTTATCTAGAACTCATTAAAGTAACAAACAAAGCCTGGAAAAAAGAGAGATCATAATAATGATGCTCTGAAGTGTAATTAACAGCATTTTTGTACCCTAAATCATCTGCAGCTAAGGGTTTATTTGAATTAAAGGCAATATTGTACCTTAAATCTTCCAAAATGGCCCTTTTAGCGTTCTTTTCCCAAAAATAAGATACAATAATGCCCTTATACCAGTTATTTTTCTATATTTAACAAATATAAGGTACAAAAATGCCGTTAGTTGGGGTGGCTGAGCTCTTTTTCATTTATTCAACGGTGCGCTGGCTCATTGCCGGCAGGTGTTAGGTCAGTCGTAGTGAATCCATCGGCTAACGACAGGATAACAGAAGCTGGCTTGATGCAAATCCGTAGATGCCGCAATTTCAGTGCGTGGGTCCGCAAAAAATAAACGCCTGCCCAAGGACTGACGTTTACTTTGTTTAAATCCTATTATTTGTAGAACACTTTATCTACATTGTATTTGGCTTTTCCGGTATTGATGATGTACGTCTCATAGATCTCTCTGTCCACCGCATCTTCCACGAGGCATACTTCAATCTTGGTAACTTCATCACGATGCTGCTTGATTGGCGATACAGTGTCTTCAAAATGCTTCTTGATTCTCGGTCTAAGCTTTCTGGCTTTGCCTACAAACAACAGCTCATCCCTGTCATTGTAGAACATAAAAATTCCGCCGTGCTCACGAGTGATCAAGTGGAAATCAGTAAATCCGTAGATGTTGCTAAGTACAGGGTTGTCCTGTTTGGTAATGGTAACTTCCGGTGTCGGAATGGTGATTTTGATCATGGGTAAGATTCACTTCCTCTGTCTATATAGACCTAAATCTTATCACAGTTCATCACGCAACACCATTTCTAACTTCAGCAGATCAGCAGCGGATTCAGGACTTGGGCTTTGTCTTAGCCTGGCGGCGCTTGATGGCTTGAATCGTCTCTGTAATGCCTTTCTCGTAAGAAAGCTCAAAGCTTATGATGAAAAGGACACACCAGCTCCGCCCCATTGTCTTCGGCCTCTGTCTTATCAGACTTATCTTGGTCCTGTCCAGTCCCATCCAACCAACCAGCATAAGCGGCCTTTTGATACCGGAAGCGCGGACGTAGGTCCAGCTCCTTCAAGGTACTGTCATGCCAGATCGGGGTAGTCGAAGGCGACATCGGCGGAATCAGCCAGTTCCAGCGGCCGGAGACCTCACGGCCCACTTCCTGTTCCTGCTGCTGGAACCTGACGAACTGGTCAGCCGCCGTATGATGGTCCACGATGCTGACACCCGCTTGCTTGAACGAATGTAACACCGCACGGTTCAATTCCAGCATGGCCCGGTCTTTCCAGAGCGAGGTGTTCGTAGAGCGGTCCAGCCCCATCAGATCGGCGACTGCCGGCAGGCGATTGTACCTTCCAGTATCCCCAAGATTACGGGAGCCGATCTCGGTCTCCATATACCATCCGTTAAAAGGAGCCGCCGTGTACCGGATACCGCCGATCTCAAGCTGCATGTCCGAGATAATAGGTACCGAATACCAGCGCAGCCCAAGCTCCGGGAAGCGTTCAATCTCGGGATGAGTAAGCGGCACTTCCTTAATGAGAGACTTTGGAATAGGATACCAGCGGGGCTTGCCTTCTCCAATCGAGACCACCAGCGGCAGAATATCAAAGTCACCGCCTGTCCCCTGCCAGCCCAGAGAGCGACATACCGCGGTAAAAGCATCGGAAGCGGGATCACCGAAACGCTCACCACCCGGTGTCTCCGCCGGATAACCGGCATAACGGATCAGTTGATGATTCCAGACGCGAATTCGACTGTCCGGTTCCTCTCCGCTGCGGAATATAGTGATCACAGAGCGGATGCGGCCTCCGTTGCCAGCTCTTTCGATGTGCCGAAGCAGCGCTTCTGCAATCTGGTCCTCCGTCTCTGCCAGACGGGCGTCAATGACCTCCATCGTATGCCAGAACAGACGGCCGATACAGCGGCTGTTATTCCGCCAAGCCATACGCGCTCCATGCGCCAGTTCTTCTCCGGTATGCCGGTAGGTGCCAGTGGCCCGAATCTCTTCCTGCACCTCCAGGATACGCTTCTCCAGCTCCGCTTCAGATGATCCCAATTCTTGATGACACACCCTGAGGAAAAGCTCTGCTTGCGTCTTCAGTTCTTCCACACTACTGTTCTCCATGCTGCCCACTCCCCGATCTACGGCTATCCGCCTCATTTCTTTGATCAAAGTATAACATCTATCCCCTGCCGTCCACATCTTTTGCACAGTACCCTAGCCTGCTTATCCTCATTGCAGCCATGCGCAGTCGCCCGGCAACCCTGTTTCTGTGACCCAAGCTGGAATCACCCTTATACCTATTTTCAATAAATGCCCTATATTTCATGCAAAAATCACTTGCGTGACAGCCTTCCGCATGGCCGATTTCTCAATATTGCCGTATTTTAAAAAATGCCAGTTTTCATTTGTCGTATCGTGATGAAAAAATGTTGTCGCTGTGCTACAATATTGGAATTGCAACGGCAATGGTTAGGGAGGATATTAAATCGCCATGCTTATTATTGGTATCGCCGGCGGCACCGGATCGGGTAAAACCACGGTGGCTCGTTCCGTCATAGACCGGCTTGGGACGGGCAAAGTAACATTCATATCTCAAGATAATTACTATAAAGACCATTCGCATCTCAATATGGAAGAGCGGGCGCTGATCAACTATGATCATCCATTCGCCTTTGACAATGAGCTGATGATTGCGCATCTTAAAGAGCTGAAGCAAGGGCTCGCGGCCCAGGCTCCAGTATACGATTTTACGGTTCATGCACGTTCCACAACGGAGACGGAAGAACTGTTGCCGAACAACATCGTTATCATCGAAGGGTTGCACGTGTTGTCGGACGAGCATTTGCGGGACATGCTGGATATCAAAGTCTTCGTCGATACCGATCCCGATGTACGTATTCTGCGCCGCGTACTTCGCGATATCGAAGAGCGCGGCCGGACCATCCAGTCGATTCACCAACAATATCTGACTACAGTGAAGCCGATGCACGAAGCTTTTATCGAGCCTTCCAAGAAATACGCAGATCTCATTATCCCTGAAGGTGGAGAGAATGAAGTCGGCATACACCTGTTGTCCGTCCTGACCGAGAAATATTTGTCGGGCGATCAAGAGTGGTCCGGAGCGTAAGACGCCGGACACGCAGCAGCGGGAAAGAGAATATGACCGCTGAATTATATAAGAAAAGGCAGACCCGCAGGTCTGCCTTAGGCTGCCGGGAATCCCGGCAGTTTTTTTCTATTTTATAGCGATATAAATCTGTACTTCTACACCCTCCGAGTCAAACTTGCGTGCATCATACTTTTCAAAGTCACCGGTATACGTACGCTTCTCCGGTGAATCCTTGAAATACTGCCAGATCTCCGCCCAAGCCTGCGGGACCACTTCTTCCATCGGCCCTTTTGCAGTCGTGAACACCATATAGCTGCTCCCCGGAACGATAGCATGGGCAATTCCGCTCTCCTTATGGATCTCGGCGCTTCCGTGCTCATGACCAATAAGAATCGTGTAAGCACCTGTGAAGTCACTTTCATAATCCGTATACAGCCCATAGGTCAGATGAGGGTTAGCTGCACCTGTGGCCTCCGCAAGATTAGCTTGGGAGAATTGTTCCCACAGTCCCGGAATCACGCCGTTTGGCCCGGCTTCCTCGGCATTGGTCGTCCGTGCGCTTATTCCTGTCAGGATCATCTCTGGTCTATGAACAATCTCGGTATGCATAGGCTGTGTCCTCTTTTCTCTGTATTTGTAGCTAATTATACAGAGTCAAAGTAGACAGCCCTCTGTCCAGTTTCATAAAATCAGGTAATTATTACACAAAAATATTATAAAACCGTGAGCCGTCAGAGAACGTAATCACAGCCGACGCTGCCGCAATGAGGATAATCAGCGCCAAAGCGATGTAGTCGCTCTTAGTGAACGGACGCAAGCTATACCAGGTGCGTTTGCTGCCTCGACCAAAACCGCGCAGCTCCATAGCTGTGCTTATCTTGTCTATCCGCTCCACACTGGTTAGAATCAGCGGGAACAGGATGGATACGATATTTTTCAGCCGAGTAGGCAGCTTTTCCTTGCGTGAAGTATCAATTCCCCTGGCTTGGGCAGAGAAGGAGATATTCTCATAATCACGCTGGATGTCGGGAATATAACGCAGCGCCAGCGAGACGGAATAAGCAATCCGGTAATTCACGCCAATCCGGTTCAATGATGCGGCAAACTCACTAGGATCTGTCGTCAGCAAGAACAGCAGCGCCATCGGAATAACCACAGCGTATTTCAAAGCAATATTCAATTGATAGAACAACTGCTCCCAAGTGACGGTATACCGTCCGGCAATATGGAAAATATCATGCCGCGTGCCATAGATCGAGACACCTTCCAGAGGTGAGAAGAGAAAGATCGCCAGATGATTCAGCACGAAAAAAATCAGGATAAAATATAGAACAAATGCATACTCCTGAAACGGCACCCGTGACATTTTGAAAGCAATCAAGCTGAACAGCAGCATGACAGCCAGAACTCTCGTATCATAAGTTATCATCGCAGAGACGGACCACAGCACAAAGAACAGCAGCTTGGTCGCACCGGTCAAACGGTGAATCGGTGTGTTCAAGTCAGTGTAGGACAGCATCTTGACCTTCATCAGTGTCTCGCCCTCCGATCATAGGCAATGAACCGTCTGACGAACTCGGAAGGCTGCTCTATTCCGGCCTTCGCTCCCAAAGTGTACAGCGAGGTTTCCTTAAGATTGGCGTTACGTACAGCTTCCATATCGGACAATACAGATTCCGGGCGGTCGTCAGCGATCTTTCTTCCGTCTGCAAGCACAATCGTCCGCTGTGCATATTCCAGCATGAGGTGCATGTCATGTGTAATCATAATGACTGTCATGCCTTGCTGGCTCAGCTGTAGTAGAAATTCCATCATTTCATTATAATGCCGGTAATCTTGCCCAGCGGTAGGTTCATCCAGAATAATGACCTCCGGTTGCAGAACGAGAATAGAAGCGATAGTAACCCGCTTCTTCTGGCCATAGCTGAGTGCCGAAATCGGCCAGGCGCGGAACGGGTAGAGACCGCAGATCTGCAGTACCTCATGAACACGCTCCTGAATGAACGCCTCCTCCATGCCACGAACCTTGAGCCCTAGGGCTACCTCATCAAAGAGCAGCGTCTTCGAGATCATATGATTGGGATTCTGCATCACGAAGCCAATGTGCCCAGCCCGTTCTTTGATCGTATCGGGAGCAATATCACGTCCGTTCATCAGAATCATGCCCGAAGATGGACGGTAAAAGCCACAGATCAGCTTCGATACTGTCGACTTGCCTGCCCCATTCTTCCCGGCTATAGCGACCATTTCGCCCTTGCCGATGGTTAGGGATAGTCCATGCAGTACCGGCTTGCGCTTCTCATAGCCGAACGAAAGATCCCGCAGCTCCAATACAGGTGGGCAGTCCGGGTATTCCGGCTGCGCATCGTTGGCCTGGTACCAGCCACTCAGCTTTTCGGAACAGTCCTCAAGCTTTAGAGTATCCATATGCTCGGGCTTAATATCCGGCGTAATGCTGCATCCAGCGTATTTCAGCGCCGTCAAATACAGCGGCTCGCGGATGCCCGCCTCCGGCAACATACCTGAACTCAGCAGCTCGGCTGCGGGCAGGTCTGCGGCAATTTGGCCATCATTAATGACGATGATGCGGTCAACGGCCCGATGCAGAACATCCTCCAGCCGGTGCTCGATAATAATGACCGTTTTGCCGGTCTCCTGCTGTACCCGGTCTATTAATTCGATCGTTTTGGTCCCTGTATAGGGATCGAGACTGGCCAGCGGCTCATCGAACAACAGGATATCGACATTGCCCACCAGTACCCCGGCGAGCGTCGTCTTTTGCTTTTGCCCTCCCGATAATTCCTGGGGTGAAGCTCCAAGATAGTCGTAGATATCCACGGCTCTGGCGGCTGCGGCGACGCTGTCTTTCATCTCGCTCTGGGGAATGGCCTCATTCTCCAGCTTGAAGGCAATGTCCTCACCCACTGTAAGCCCAACGAATTGGCCGTCCGGGTCCTGAAGCACCGTTCCAACCCGTTCTGACAGTCCAGCAATGCCTGAATCCTGATGGTCCAAGCCCAGAATGCGCAATGACCCAGTGATCTCTCCTGGATAAGAGGACGGAATCAGCCCGTTGATCGCATGGGCTAGCGTACTTTTGCCAGACCCGGAAGGACCGACAATCAATACCTTCTCTCCTTCATAGATCGTTAAGTTGATCCCTTGCAATGTGGGCTCGGTCTGAGCCCTGTATTGAAAGCTAAAATTCGTAAATTCGATGACCGCTTTATTCGACATTCATACATGACCTTCCTCAGTGTTGATATAAGTAGCAGACGGGGATTATTAGTTAAAATGGCAATGGAAAAGCCGGTGATGCTCACCGGCCTTTGGTTTGGATTGTAGGGGATTATGCCTGCTTGGTCAAGCTTCCCTTTTTAGTTCTTGTCTTGCTGTAAGCAATGGCAAGCAGTGTGCCGATTACGGCTACAGATAAAATGTTAAACAAAGCGGCTGTTATCCCTTGTGTAAATACCTTGTTGGCTGGTTCCGCGTAAATAAGGATATCGAGGACTGGAGCCACAAGTAACCAGGCGACAACGTTGGCAATAATCTGAGCAATATTGAAACGAATGATTTCTTTTCTGCCGAACTCCCCGTCATGAATGGAAATATTGCGTACGATCAGTCCAATAATAAGACCGACCACACCGGAAGCAATAACCCAACTGAACCATGGCGACCCGTAAGAAATTGCATCCTTCAGTGTGTGCCCGATCAAGCCGATCAGCAGTCCTGCTGTAGGCCCGTATAGCAGCGCGAATAGCGCCAGTATTGCATAAGTGGTCTCAATGCTGGTATTCGGGATACCCGTTGGGATGGAACCGAACCTTCCCAGAATAACGAACAGCGCCGAACCGATGCCGATCGCTACAATCGTCTTGATTGATAATGTCTTCCCCTTTGCCATCTTCTTCATCTCCCCTGTGTTCATAATAATCTTACGCCTGCAACCACACTATAAAGCCATGAAGTAAGCATCTTATGTATGTATTTCATTAATTATACATCGGATTAGTGGGTATTTCTATAGCGCATTCTGTACTATTTTAAATAAAAATTAATTGAAATAGAAGTTATTTTCGCAAAAACAGCCCTCATTGCTGCAATCAGCATTAAAGGGCTGCTCAGTTTGATGCACAACCGCTATCAGCGGTTCTTATTATCCAGCGAAGACAGGCGATCCTTCTCATCGGCAAGTAACTCCTCGGCTAACTCTGCTCCTTGACCATTAAATACTCGCTGTGCCTCGTGGACCGCTTGTTCCGTATGCTCCAGGCGATTCTCGGCCTGTTCGACCGTCTGTTCGTTCGGATGACTTAAGGCCTGGGATACGGCATCATGCAGCTTCTTTACCGACCGCTGGGCCTGGGTCACCACATTGTCTTCTTTCCAACTGGTATCATTGCTATTATTCATGGATGAGATTGTCTCCCTTCTGGCATTCCTGCTATTCCTGATTAGGATGGATAAGGGAGCAACATCTTATACATGAGGATCAACAGATCTCGCTCTCGTCCCCATTCTTTATATGCCTGGGCCCATTGTCTAGTCTATAATTGAGCTACAGATGAATCTGAAGCCACGGAGGGGTACATATGAATCTAACTGAAAAGGTAAAAAACCTCCCTATGACTCCCGGCGTATATCTGATGAAAGACAGTCTGGGAAATATCATTTATGTCGGCAAAGCCAAGGCTTTGAAGAGGCGGGTGCAGTCCTATTTTCAAGACTCCAACTCCCATTCGCCTAAGGTCAAACGTCTCGTCAAAAACATTAGAGATCTGGACTATACACTGACGGACACCGAATTCGAAGCTTTTATGCTGGAATGCACATTAATCAAGGAGCTTAAGCCGCCTTATAATAAAAAAATGAAAAATCCCCTCGCCTACACCTACATTGTGATTCGAACCGACGGTCAACGACGGAGGATTGAAGTCACCCCTGACCTCGGCGACGGTGCAGAACGAAGCGATGGGCGATTGTTTTTTGGCCCTTACACAAGCCGAAGCACTGTAGAACGGGCGATACAGGGAGTCCTGGAAAGCTACAGCATACTCTGCAGCAATCCCCACTCCAAAAAAGCTTCGCTCTGCCTCAACCACTCACTGGGCCTCTGCATCGGAATGTGCGCTGGCGGGGAAGCTCTGACGATATACAACCGCATTATGGACGACTTCGTGGCCCTCTTAGACGGAACAGATCTGCGGATTCTGGAAGGGATGGAACAACGGATGGCGGCAGCTGCAGAGAATTATAATTTCGAAGTCGCGGCTAAATACCGTGATTACATTGGGGCGGTGCGCTCCCTCCTCCAGAAAGAGAAGGTCATTGAATTTGCCGGAGCGAATCAGCGGATCGCCATGGTTGAACCCATTAACGACCAGATACTCAAGCTGCTGTTGCTGCAGGGCAACCGTATTCTTTTTCAAACCAAGCTTGAATTAGAGTATTTCAGGAACGCCAGCCTGCAGGCAGAGATTACAACAATCATCAAGGACGTCTTCAGAGGTCATAACTTTACAGGATCGGCAGCCGTCAGTAGGTATGAGATTGATGAGGCCCAAATTATATATAGTTATCTTAAGGGTAGCTCGTGTAACCATATCATTGTCAGCGAAGAGTGGCTTGCTCCTGAGAACGACACCGTGATAGACGATGCTGTTCGTGAGATGCTGCTAAACTGTTATGCCGTTTGAGTAGCCGCTGAGGTATCCCCCCAGATCCACAACAAAAACCAGCATTCCCTTCCGCGTAGGGGCACCCCATGTCTGTGAGACAGGCTGGACTGCCTGGAAAGGTTGCTGGTTTTATGATGATTATTCGAAAAAAGCACCCTGTTCTCGATGAACAGAATGCTTGCCGCCAAGCGTAAGCTATACTTTTTTCACAAATTCCGATTTCAGCTTCATCGCACCAAAGCCGTCGATTTTGCAATCAATATCATGATCGCCTTCAACCAGGCGAATGTTCTTGACTCTTGTGCCTATTTTGACAACGAGGGAGCTTCCTTTCACCTTAAGGTCCTTAATTACGGTTACGGTATCGCCATCGCTGAGCACATTTCCATTGGCATCCTTGATGACCTTCACTTCTTCGCTGTCATGCTCGGCTTCTGCTCCCGGAGACCACTCATGGCCGCATTCTGGACAGACCAGCATTCCGCGATCCTCATAAGCGTATTCCGAGTTACATTCCGGGCAGTTTGGTAAAGTAGACATGAATTCATAGACTCCATTCGATAAATTAATAGTTGTTCTCTTCAAGTATAGGGGAAGTTATGGGAGGGTTCCAGCACATACTGTCTATATCAGTTGGCAGTCCTTACTGGCGTAATCAGAAACAGCGTAAATTCAGAAGGGTCTTTTGGCAAAATAACAAGCGGCCTCATAATTCCCGTAAACCTGAATCTGACATACTCGCAATCTATACAACGCAGAATATCGAGGAGGTATGTGGCATTCAAGGAGATCTTGAAATCCTCGCCGTTCTTTTCCGCTAAAGCAACATGATCCAGAACATCCCCTATCTCCGCAGTTTGCGACAATAGCTCCAGACTATTCGCAGAAACAATCAATCTGATAATACTCCCCGAAGCTAGGACAGACACACGCTCCACTGCCTGCAATAGAGGTACCGTCTTTACCGTCAATTCGGATAAAAAAGACTGTGGAATCAGCTTCTCTACAGAAGGATAGACTCCCTCAAGGAGAGCGGACTGAACCTGCAGTTCTTTTGACGTAAATTGGATCTGGCTAGGCCCCACTTCAATAACGGTCGTCCCCTGCTCGTCCTTCAGCATCTTGGATACTTCGTAGAGATTAACTCCCGGGATAACACCTTGGACATGAACGGCCTCAGATTGTTCTACCGTTAGGGTACGGGAAGCGAGACGCACACCATCGGTGGCCGATAGCACCAGATCTTCATTCTTACACTCGAAAAACACTCCCGTCAGGATCGGCCTAGTCTCTGAAGTAGAGACCGCAGAAGCAGCCTGTCTAACAGCAGATTTCAGCATGGCGTTATTGATGCTAAATCTGGATATCGTGTGGCGCTCTGTCTGTTGAATCATAGGGAATGCTACAGGGTCCATTCCACACAGCCGGATTTGTGTCTCCCCGGAAGAGAGGAGCAAGAGCATCTGCTCTGTAGTCTCCAGCCTGATAGATCCTGGTTCGAGCTTACGAACGATCTCATATAAATAACGCGCTGGCACCACAATAGCACCGTCCTCTTGTTCCAACGTGGAGCTATTGGTCAGATAAATTCTGTATTCTATGGTCATGTTCGTATTACTTGTGGTAAAGATCAGGACATCCTGATCCTTCCGAATGCTGACCCCTGACAGGATAGGGATGAGATGATTCGCCGAAACGGCCTTTAACACATGCTGGAGTGCATGCAGAAGAGACTCTTTGGTTACACTGACCCGCATAGATGACCTTCCTCCCGATACGCTAATTGGAATAATATGCTTCAATCATCTTGCGGATGAGCTCCGATCGGGACACTTCATCATCAGCACATTGCTGCTCAAGCTTGCCCCACAGTTCCTCCGTTAAGGTTAGGGAGACCTTCTTGGTCACCCCGATTCCCTTTCTACCCGCTCCTTCACGAAGTCCCCCTCGGGTGAATACAAAACCAAGCTGCCCCTCCTTATTGGCGACATCCACCTTAATCTTCTTGTTGTCCATATGATCACCATTTCACTTTTTTTGAATTAGGTTACCTGTATCAATAATCCGTTAACTAATTCTACCATGTGGAGATGCCTTCTTACAACATTTTGAACTGAACTATATAAGGCAAGCTAAGGATCCAAACAAAAGACCCGGTTGTCATTGCGGTGGAAGGTTCGGACTCCCGGTCACTGTTACCCCTTAACAAAAGAAACAAAAAAACTGACCAGGCAAGCCAAAACTCGCACCCGGTCAGTTATATTATCATTTTGGCTGCAAAAAAATTACCTACTGAACTTGCTTGCACAATGCTATCTAATAAATGAAATCCTATAAGAAGAGGCTAAGCCGTATAAACATCCCCACTGCCTTGGGCCGACAACAGCAATTCTCTACCTTTAAAAGCTTTGTTCAGCGCCTTCAGGTCCTCATAATTATTAGCAGCCGGCAGAAGCCTGGACAGCCACAGCAGTCCCTCGCTCCAGTTGCCTTCCAGAGACCAGAACTCGCATAGTGAGCCTGCAATCCGCAGTCCCGTTCCTTCCGGATCATTTTGCGAATACGCCCATTGTAGAGCGGCCCGTAGATTATCGTACTCCGTCCTGATCTTTCCTAGAGCAATCGTGGTATTGCCACTTTGGACTTCCTGTTCCATCTCTTCCATGTATCGGGCAAAATACTGCGCATGAAGCCGGTAAATATGTTCTTTGTCCGCACCGTGCACTCTGTGGCATTCCAGTTGGCAGGATTCCAGTTGTTCCTGGGCATATTGCTTCACCGGGGCCAACAGGGCATAAGTTACCCGATCCGCGGACGTGGAACTATGCATGGAAACTAAAGATTTATTGACCAGATTGGCGAAAAGATTCAGAATTTCTTCCTTCGTCAGCGAGCAAGGCTCCTGATGTTTTGGACGATACACACAGACCTCTTCCACGGTCTCTAGTGTGAATTCACCCATGAAAACACTTAATAGCCGGAATAGCAGCTGTTCCTTCTCGGACAACAAGGAATAACTCCAGTCCATGGCCGCTTTAAGGGTCTGTTGGCGCGGGGTGGCTGTTCTTTTGCCTGCGGTGAGAAAACCCAGTAAATCCGTGAGCCGTTCATTGATCTGCTCTGGGGAAAGCACGTTCATTCGGGCGGCGGCCAGTTCCAAAGCCAGTGGATTGCCCTCTAACTTTCGGCAGATGTCTGCAATATGCACTGCCTGTGGCTCTTGGACCTTGAAATGGGGTAGAAGCAGGGTCGCCCGCTCAACGAATAGCTGGACCGATTCATACTCCATCAATTGACTGTAGGACAAGTCCTTTTCGGGCGGTGTATTTAATGCTTGGACAAGGTAACGGTTCTCCCCCGGCAAGTTCAGCGGTTCCTGACTTGTCGCCAGAACAACAAGCGCAGGCGAACGTGCTAGCAAGGACTCTGTAACCACCGCGCAGGCATCAATCAGGTGCTCACAATTATCGAAGATGAAAAGCATGCTTCTATCTTGTATAACATCGAGAACAGACTCCATTGGAGTACGACCCTGCCGATCCTCCAGCCCAAGGGTAGACATCATGTACGCGACGACCAGTTGCGGATCAGACACCGCTGCAAATTCGAACAGCCAAATGCCATCCGGATAGCTATCCGCCAAGGACGAGGCAAGCTGAAGGGCAAGCGAAGTCTTCCCGCTGCCACCCGGACCCGTTAAGGTGACCAAAGAGGATTGGCGCAGCAGATCATGGATCTCAGCAAGCTGCGCTCCGCGTCCAACAAAGCTGGATAGCTGGATCGGCAGATTTCCTGCGGGGCGCTTTTTGAGATCAGAGCGTTCATTAGCCCCCACTGCCGGTTCCACCTGTTTATCAGGGCGCTGTGTGCTTACTCCCTTTTGCAGAATAATAGAATGGTTAGATCCAGCCTCTCTGTCAGCCAGAACCTGTACAAACCAGTTCTCATCGAATTCAGGGTAATAACGATACGTACCGGGTCTGCTATCATATACCAGCTTAACGGATTGCCATAGCATCCACGCTTCCTGCCGTTCAGTCCCGGGCAGAAATACCGCTTCCTCCACATATACCTGCACCAGTCTTTGCAAGTTATATGCGCTGGGCAGTCTATCTCCGCCTTCCCACTGTTGAATGGCCCTTGTATCCACGCCAACCCGCGAAGCCAGATCACTCTGGCGTAGTCTCTTCTTCCGGGACGTAGAAGGTCTGTTTCTGAGCATCTTCATAAGCTCTTCCGGCTGCATCAGATCGTGGGTATCGTGCGACATAGGCAATGCACCTCCCTAAGTGGATTCAACGAACAAGAATAACATCCGTACCGGACACGAACCAACATGAACAGGCCGGACGAACGCATGTGCATTCTGCAATATAATAACTGCTGATACAATTTAATCATGTTAGAGCATGGATAAGCAATCGCCAAATTCACATTAAACAGGGAGGAACAATATGAGCACAAATCAAGTTACCGCAGAGGCATCCGGCACCTATACCCTTGGAGATTTACAGATTAACCGTCTGGGATTCGGTACCTTGCAACTAAGTGGTCCAGGCGCCTGGGGTCATCCGGCTGACCCTCAAGAAGCTGTACGCGTCCTTCGGCGCGCCGTGGAGCTTGGCGTGAACTTTATTGATACTGCGGACGCTTACGGCCCCCTGGTTACGGATGTACTAATCAAGGAAGCCTTGCACCCTTATGCGGATGACCTTATCATCGCTGCCAAAGTAGGGGTTGCCCGGCCAACTCCCCAAGACTGGGTGCCAGTAGGCCGGCCGGAGTATCTTCGTCAGCAGGTTGAACTGAATCTGCGCCATCTGGGCCTGGAGCGGATTGATCTCTTGCAGCTCCACCGGATTGATCCCCAAGTTCCGCTGTCCGAGCAACTGGGAGAACTGGTCCGTCTTCAAGAAGAGGGTAAAATCCGGCACATCGGACTAAGCGAAGTGAGCGTAGCCCAACTAGAGGAAGCCCGTAAAACCGCGAGCATCGTATCCGTCCAGAACCTCTATAACCTGGCGAACCGCGATGCAGAAGCCGTGCTTGATTATACGACCACGAATCAGATCGCCTTCATTCCTTGGTTCCCGCTTGCGACAGGTGAATTGGCTAAAGCTGGTGGGCCGCTCGATGACTTGGCACAGCGCCTTGGCGCACAGCCTGCCCAGTTGGCCCTGTCTTGGCTGCTGAAGCGTGCCGCCAACATTCTCCCGATTCCTGGAACTTCATCCGTAGAGCATCTGGAGCAAAATATTGCAGCAGCGGGCATTAAACTAAGCGATGAGGACTTTGACACGCTAACTCATGCTGTGTAAAAACTCTACTTCCGCCCTTAAGGCGGGAGGTTTTTTATCTCAACCAGCGTCTGTGTAGATTCAGTGCATAAAATGAGCCAGCAACGATCAACCTACCTGTTAGCTCCCAAGTTGGGCGCTTTTAATGATGAGGAGGCGATCTAAGCAATGGCAAAGCCAGATAATCGGGCAGATAATGTAGATCATTTGCAGAAAAGTATCCAGAATACGCAGGAGAACCTGAAGGAAGCCGAAGGCTACCTGAACGAATTCTCTTCAGAGCTGGACAGCAAGGAACGTAATCAAATTGAGGAAAAAAATGCACGCCGCAAGCAGAGTATTCGTGGCTTCAAAGAAGAAATCAAAGACGAAGCCGCTCATTCCGAGAAATAGTGAAGGACGCCCCCTGAGGGCGTCTTTTTTTATAAAAATAAAATATAGGGATTTATTTTAAAATTAGAGGTTGATATAAACGCAGCAAAAAAGCGGAGGGTCGGAGGGATTCTGAAGAAACGATAGTGTTCGCCTTTAAAGACCGATTACAACCTTTAGCTCCCTTTACAATCCAGGAATCGGGCTTTAACAGCGATCGTAAGAACCCTCCGAACCCCTAGCGGCCAAATGCAGCGTCAACCACTAATTCTAACTAACATCCCAAAATCGATGCCTGAATTTCGGCGATGCCCTCCACGGGAAGAGATTATAATGAGAACAACATTGAAAGGTTAGGACGTGCTGCTATTGTTACCTGCTGAGCGAAATGAAGAGTATTACAAGGCGCTGCTGGAGAAAAATACGGAATACGAGGGATTGTTCTACGTTGGCGTCAAAACCACAGGTGTATTTTGCCGTCCGACATGCCCTGCCCGAAAGCCCAAGTTGGAGAATTGTGAGTTCTTTGCAAATCCCCAACAGGCACTTCTGGCCTCTTATCGCCCCTGCCAGCGCTGTCGTCCGCTCTCCCATCCCAATCATGTCCCGGAGATTGTCCGTGTACTCGTTGAAGCCGTGGAGAGCAATCCAGAGAAACGCTGGACAACACAGGATTTCAAGAACCTCTCGGTCGATGAGTCCACGGCGCGGCGTCAATTCAAAAAACGGTTTGGCATGACCTTTGTGGAATATGCCCGCGCCCGCCGTATGGGACTTGCCCTGAAGAATATCAGGTCGGGCAAGACTGTCATCGATAGCCAGCTGTCCACCGGCTACGAATCTAGCAGCGGCTTCAGGGACGCCTTTTCCCGGATCATGGGGGCAGCGCCCACTTTGCTAGAGGACGGTAAGGTTCTGAAAGCCGCCTGGATTGACACCCGGCTTGGACCCATGATGGCCATTGGGGATGATGAGGCCTTGTATCTGTTGGAATTCATCGATAGACGAGGCCTGGAACGCGAGGTGGAACGACTCCGGAAACGAACGAAATCGGCGATTATTCCGGGCGTTACCGCGCCTATTCTCTGGATTGAGCGGGAGCTGGGGGAATATTTTGACGGAGAACGGACGACCTTCGACACGCCGCTTGCTCTGCTTGGCTCCCCTTTTCAACAAAGCGTATGGGGAGAATTAATGAAGATCCCGCCAGGGGAAACGCGTTCCTATCTGGACATATCCGTAGCCCTCGGCAAACCGACGGCCTTCCGTGCAGTGGCCCAAGCCAACGGGGCCAATCAGCTAGCCATTGTGATTCCCTGTCATCGTGTCATTAATGCAAACGGCGAGCTGGGTGGATATGGCGGTGGTCTGACACGTAAAAATTGGCTGCTCCATCATGAGCAGGGAGGAGAATAATGATATGAATACCCAACATGAACAAGCGCTTCAGTTTCATCAATTGCATACTAAAGGGGACCCGCTGGTGCTGATCAATATCTGGGACGCGGGGAGCGCGCAGGCAGTTCAAGCCATCGGAGCCAAGGCTATTGCGACCGGCAGCTGGTCTGTAGCTGCGGCGCATGGATATGAAGACGGCGAGAGTCTTCCTTTTCCACTGGTCCTGGAGAACTTGAAACGAATCAAGGACAAGGTGGATGTGCCTGTCACCATTGATATTGAAGGTGGGTATGGACTAAATCCGGACGAAGTTAGGGGAAATGTAGGGCTGGTTATTGAAAATGGAGCTGTGGGGATTAACCTGGAGGATCAGCGGATTGGCGGTGAAGGTCTCTACACGACCTCAGATCAATGTCTGCGTATTGCCGCTGCCCAAGCAGCAGGCGAACAGACCGGCCTACCACTTTTTATTAACGCCAGAACGGATATCTTCTTTCAAACGCCAGCCGAGCAGCACGCAGCCTGTATTGAGCAGACCCTCAGCCGTGCGCACGCTTATGCAGAAGCCGGGGCGGGCGGTATTTTTGTGCCGGGGTTAAGCGACGCCAGTCTGATCGAAGCCCTATGTAGACAATCGCCGCTTCCGGTGAACGTTATGGTGACCGCACACACCCCGTCCCTCGGTCTGCTTGCCGAACTGGGCGTAGCGCGTATCAGCTACGGTTCCTTACCTTATCTGGAAGCGATGAACGCTTTAAAAGAAATAGGTCGTGCTGCATTATCTCTGAAGAATTAAGCTGCATCCCGAATAGAATACGAATTACTCCACATACTCGCTTAACCTTCCCTCATAAATCAACTGCAGCCTGTCACTCTGCCGGAAATCATCCGGTGTCACGAGTGCAGGCAGCTTGTTCCACAGCTTGATGCCGGAACGCTCCAGAATTTCCGCAACAAATTGTGAGCAGAAATAGGAGTTACTGAACTCAACAGGCTCTTTAAGGGCGATGCCGATGACGCCCAAAATATTATAAAGGTACTTTTGGCGGCTGCGGATAAAGATATGCAGAACCCGCTTCATTTTCTCCACTTCCCGCTCGGTTACCTGCAATTCATAGATTACACACGTCGTATTAGGATATTTGCTGTACGTGCCTGTCTGGATATCCTCCCTCACGAATCCCCCATTTAGCGGATTGTTCGGATTCTTTCGCCCGAAGCTGTACATCTCCGAAAGCTCGCGGTCAAATGAAATCGAAGCGTGGTTATACGGCGCTTTTGTGTAGGTCTGAATCATTTTCGTAAAAAGCGTTCCGGTATTCGTAAGCAAGATAAAAACCGACTGATCTGCAACCATTTACGAAATTTCCCCTTATCAAGATTGGACTATTCCTTCATAATAACATAGGATCCCTCTCATGAAATCCTACCTCTCGACAAGTTGGTGATTGCTCTGGATAGAAACATGTTAACGTTGGTCCTTATTTTGGCAGCCCTATGCGCCATTCAACTCATCTATTATGTGATAAGCAAAGTACAGCCGAACAAGGATTACGCCCCCATCGGAAACGCATCAAAAGCTGGTGGGGCATGGTATTCATCTTCTGCCTCGCTACCTTGTTCAATTCTGTGGTCTCCCTGATCTCCCTGATGGTGCTGACTTTCTTCGCGCTGAAGGAATACTTCTCCATGATCAAGTCGAGAAAAGCGGACCGCAGGCTGTTTCTATGGGCATACTTGTCGATTCCACTGCAATTCTACTGGATCTATATCGAATGGTACGGGATGTTCATTGTCTTTATCCCTGTTTATGTGTTCTTGCTGCTGCCGCTGCCCCGGATCATTAACAAAGGGACGGTCGGATTTCTGCGCAGTGTCAGCTCGACCCAGTGGGGTCTGATGCTGATGGTGTTCGGGCTTAGCCATCTGGCGTATTTTCAGTTCGCTACCCCCGAGTATGGGGCGGGGCTCGTATTGTTCCTGGTTGTGCTGACACAGCTTAATGATGTGGTGCATCACCTGGCATCGATCTATTTTGGCAAAAGAAAAGTGGTTCCTACAGCGAATCCCTATCTGACCTGGGAAGGCTTCGCCTGTGCGTTCGTGGTTACCACGACAGTATCGTATCTGATCTATCCTTATCTGACACCGCTCACCCCGATTTTCGGGATTTTCTCCGGGATGCTGATTAGCCTCAGCGGTTTCTTCGGCAGCTTGACCGTATCTGTGCTGAAGCGCGATCTGCTGATCGGCGATGATGACAAATTCGAGGCTCTGAAAAAAAGCTATCTAAGCCGGGTCGACAGCTTGACCTACACCTCGCCGGTGCTGTTTCATGTGATTCGTTACTTTTTTGACTTTATGTAGGAGAGCACTGCCCCAGAATTGTCCTGCGAAAAACAGCCGCTACGAGTAGAAACTATTGATAATCTAATAAGACCCAATTCTAGACTCGGGTGCGAGAGCAAACGCCCAGTAGAAGAATGAATTTAATAAATATAAAAAAAACAATCGGATAAAAGCCGCCTGCGGCTAGTCCGATTGTTGTATTGTTCAGGCTCGCAGTAATATTTTTTAAGGAATCAATAGAATCTTACCCGTACTGCTTCTGCTCTCTAACAGCCGATGTGCCTCGGCGCCATCGCGGAGCGGGAACGACTTCGGTTCCTCCATCTTTAATTGCCCTTGTCTTATCGCTTCAAAAAGCACCTCTGAACGCTCGATCCGGTCACTGCGTGTAACGATATGGTTCCACAGGTCGCCTCCGGTCAAAGTTTTCGAGGTGTCCATAAGCATGCGAGGATCAATGTGAGGCGGATTGCCGCCGGCCATCCCATAGAATACGACTGAACCTTTGATCTTCGTCGCCTTGAAGCTGTCCATGAGGGTGGAACCCACTGAATCATAGACTGCGTTCACTCCTTGGCCGTTATTGGACCAACGAATCGCGCCTTCCACCCAATCACTATCGTAGAGCAGCACTTCGTCCGCTCCTGCAGAGAGCGCAACTTCACGCTTCGCTGAAGAAGAAGTCAAACCGAGAACTCTAGCCCCCTTGGCCTTAGCCAGTTGCGTCAGAAGCTGCCCTACTCCGCCTGCTGCTGCATGAACCACAATCTCATCGCCTGGCTGAACTGAATAGCTATCGTTCACCAAATAATGCGCCGTCAGACCTTGAAGCAGCAATGCGGCTGATTGTTCGAAGGTGATGTCGTCCGGTAGTGGAATGATATGATCGATTCCCGCCTTTACCAATTCGGCATTCGCATGCGGAACATCAGCAAATGCGACCCGGTCTCCCACGTTCACCGTCTTCACATCCTCCGCAACCCGTTCCACAACTCCTGCACCCTCGTACCCTAAAATGTAAGGTGCCTGCCCTGCTAAATGATAATCACCTCGTCTACGATAAATGTCGGCGAAGTTTAATCCAATCGCCTGCGTTCTAACCCATACCGTCCCTGGCTCCAGCTCCGGATCTGGAAGATCTGCATAACGCAGGACCTCCGGTCCGCCAAAACGTTCAAAAATCAATGCTTTCATAGATAACCCTCCAGTTCTATAATCGCTTAAGCCTATATTTCACTATAGAACGAATATAATGATTCCAATTCCGACAGCAACTGTTCATACAGCAGCACCATGTCTGGCGAAGGGCCTCCCCCTACTTCCTGTCTCAGCAGACTCGTGAAATGAGTGAAACGGCGAGTCAAAGCCTCTTTATTTTTTTGCAAAGCCAAAGCCCGCATTTGAAGTTTAACCGTCTCTTCATCCAATTCATTATAGGTAGCTAGCCTATTGAGAATAGGAATAGCCGTCAGGAAATCTCCCTGAGACAACAATGCTCTGCATAAGCGTTGCGTAAACTGAACATACAGCAGCGACAAGTGCTCGATCTCACTTATGGCCCAAGGGTAGTCATTACTTCCGAACAAATCACCAAGATAGAGCCGTTCCAATTCAATCGCTTGCTCGAGGTTCGACTCGTCTATAACCGTCATACCCTTACACCCTTCTTCAAAACGAAACAGATCGACGTCAGCCGAGGGGAGATTCAAAGCATAATGATTGCCATCTGAATATAGACTGTCTCTTAGACCATTCTCTCCAAGCAGCTTGCGTAGTTGATAAGCGGTGGTATTCAAATAAGTCTCTGCGTTCTTGAGCGGCATATCCCTGAATATATCCTCGATCAGTTTGGAGCGAGATACCAATTTGCCATGATGCAATAATAAGTATCCGCACAATTCTGCGCTTTTACTGGTTTTCCACTTAAGCATTTGGTTCTGCGCACTCTTCATCTCCATTCTGCCCAGGAAATTGATCTGCACATGAACCGGAGAATCTGCCGGGGATTCTGAGAAATCACGCTCCCGTTCAGCCTCCGCCATGGCTCTTTGAACCGTTCGCTGTAGCCGCTCCAGCACAACAGGCTTCACGATATAATCATAGGCATAGACATCAAAAGCGGACAAGGCATATTCAGTATGCGAAGTCACAAACACCAGTTTGACTTTGCTACCCTTGTCCCTTAACCGCTGAGCGAACATAAGACCACTCTCTTGTGGCATATGGATATCCATAAAGACGATGTCTGCGTCATGATCGTTCAAATAATCTTCGGCTGCAGCTGTATTCAGGAAAGTTCCTACGACTTCCACATCACCGATTTTTTTCAACATCCGCTTCATAATCAAGTGCATCGCTTTTTCATCATCAATAAGCACGATCTTCATTCAGCAGCCCTCCTTCCATACGAGGCAACAGCTATATTTGAATTGATATTAGGGACTTCTGAAGGAAGCGGAACAGTGAAATAGAATGTGCTTCCTTGAGCAGGATTACTGTCGAACCAGATCTCCCCTCCGTTTAATCGAACAAATTCTCTGCAAATCGCAAGTCCTAACCCGATACCTTGCTCTCCAGCTGTACCTGCCGTAGAGGCTGAATGTTCTGACTGTAGCAAGGTTTGGGCCAAATCCTCCCGTACTCCAACACCCGTATCGCTTATTGCAACAATCATCTTCCCGTCCGATCGCTCAGCTCGTACCGTAATGCTACCTCCGGTATCCGTGAATTTCACAGCGTTCGAGAGCAAATTGCGAACGATTAAATTCAACATTTCCTTATCCGCGTAGACCCACGTATTGGGGGGAACCTCAGACACCATAACAATCCCTTTGCCTTCACTTCGAATTCGTAGAAGATGCAGACTCATCTGTACGGCATCGAATAAATCATAGGTGTCAGGGCTGAGGATCATGCCACCTTGATGTTTCCGGAACCAGCCCAACAGATTCTCTGCCAAGGTGAGTGTTTTACGTAATTGCTGACCCATTTCATGAACAATCTCCTCGTGGTCCGCATCACCGGCAGGCAGTTCCTCTTCCAAGATCTCCATTAAATTCAGAAGGATCGCCAGCGGATCACGAATATCATGGGCCACCACACTGAAGAGTTCGTCCTTGAACGTGTTGAGCTCCTGCAATTGCGTGGCGTTGTTGATCAGTCTCTCCTCGGAACGTACCGCATCAGTCGTATCGCGCAGAAGAAGCATCTTACCCGATGGCCTCGAGCGATTGTCGTAGATATATAGCATTTGCGCCTGATAGATCCGATCATTGTCTTCATCACCGAACAATATCCTGTTCTCCGAGAGAGGCTCTTGCAAGATCGTGTGAAGAAGCGTCGGATAGGAAGAGAATAGCATCGCTGCAGGCTGGCCAATACCATTTCTGTTGTAAAGGCCCTTGATCATTCGACTCGCTGAACGGTTGTATTCAGAGATGTTATCATCCAGATCAAAGACGATAACCGCATCCTGTATAGAGTCAAATACCTTCTGCTGTGCAAGGGGCGAGAGTTTGAGCATATCGAATTGATAAATACCGAGTAAATAGAATACTCCAGAGATCACGAAGCCGAATGGGGATACATCTATGGGGGTTTTTAGAACCCCGGTAACATACATCAGTGAGGACCCAAAGGGCCCGCAGGATCCAATCATCATGAAAATAATTTGTTTCTTCATTCGGGACGGAGCTGTGAAGTACATATGAATTAGTAAACCCATACCTAGGAAGAAAAAAAAGAAGGAATACACAACATGGAGATAGAACAGGGGTCCGTGATTTAGAACGACTAGGGGTACTCCTTCAGAAGAACCTATCGACACACTCCTATAAAATAAATGGTGCCAATCGTTCGTGTGGACAGCTGCGAGAGTGCTGACAGGAACAATCATAAGTATAGCAATTGTCCATTTACGTATGTACGCTTGCCGCCCCGTATACTGCAGCACCATAATCATCCACAATGTCGGAGCAAAGGGAATCCCGATATACTCGAATTTGAGCCAGAACAGAATATCCTTCAGGTCGTCACTGATAAGTTCGAAAGCATACCCAAGGGTATAAAAGGCACCCGCTAACACACCAAGTCCATAACTTTTTGCTATCGGAAGCTGTCTTCTTCTCCAGGAAAGATAAACCAGAATCAATGAACTTATGGTTGCAACCATTAAGATTTCAGATAGATAGAGATTGAATTTCATCGTTGTGTAACTCCTGTACGAAATGTCCTAGTGCCTTAGCTTCATAATATCAGATGCTGACTTATAGCAATATCCGATTCTCCAAAATATTTTTCAGACTGATATGCGACTTCGAGGGTCCAAGCTTGATCAATGAATCTTGAAACTCAGCCAGTTCTTCCACCGATGCGGTCTGAACCTTCAATAAATAGTTATATTCGCCGCTGATGCGGAACAGATCGGTCACTTCCCTGGAGCCCGTGCAAAAATCCACAAGTTCCTGACAATGCTCTGTCTTCAATAGAATAAATGTAGTAGTGCCCCGGTTAAGTTCCCGCAGCTCAAAGGAAGCCGTATACCCGGAGATAATGTTTCTCTCTTCCAGCTTCACAATTCTTTCCTTCACAGACGGTTGAGACATGGATACCTCTTTGCTGATTTGAGAAATAGGCATTCTCGCATTGTGCTGCAGCAGCTGCATGATTTTTTTATCAACCTCGTCAATGATTTGTTCCAAGATGAAGACCTCCAGCTCGCAGTTTTTAAAAATAAACCTTTTTAGCAACAATACCTTATATTCAGTAATCTTTATACGATAAAATGCTTATTTTCCATATGTATTCTACATCCTGAATTCACTATAATCTAACTCATCTTATGAATTGGAGTGATGAAGAATGAGCATCAAAGGACTTGCCCATGTAGCTATTCAAGCCAAGGATTATACAGCCACTATTGCTTTTTATACGGAGGTGCTGGGGTTCAAAGTGGGACATCATTGGAGTCTGCCAGCGTTTCAGCTCAAAAAAGCTACTATGCTGATCTCTCCGGATCAACGAACATGCATCGAGGTTTTTGACAACGAAGCTGTCATTCCCGCCCAAGGCACAAAAGCAACCTCCGAGGAGGAGGTCGCTCATGGTGCATTGCTGCATTTTGCATTCTATGTGGAGGATGTGAAGGCCATCTATAAAAAGGCGCTTGCTCACGGCGCAAAGGCTTATGTAGAACCAGGGGTGCTCTCGCTTGGTGAACCGCCCCTCATCGTAAAAAACGCGGTCATTCACAGCCCCAACGGGGAAATCATCGAATTTTTGGAGGACGTTGACTTCAGTCTAACTCGGCACGGGAAAATAAATCTCTGATCCGTTCGTCGTCCTCACAGGCTGCCTTGAACCCGGTTGCGAAGCTTTGCACAGCAGCTCTATTGCTAGAGTACGCGCAGAACATATCCGCCTCCGGGTCAAAGCGTATCGTGTCCGCTAACTCAGGCATTTTCTCCTCCAAGAACACAGCCGCCAAGGAGGTCCAATCATAACCATTGCCTTCAAAGCCTTCGTCCCGTCGTGTCTCAAAAAGCTCAGCTTTATACCTGCCGACACTCAGAATAACCGACATCCCGCCATTACCCTGCTCTACCAGAATAAAAGGAGCTACAGCTTCTGCTGGAAGGACTACCGCTTCCGACTGAACTGCTGCTGACTTGAGCCTGCTCAACACGTCCTTAACAGCTTGCTCTGTGAAGGATAGTGCTCCGCTGCGCTCGGTGATCATGCCTTGCTGCATTCTCTGATCCAACCATTCTGTAATCCATCCAGGAGCATAGCCGTTCTGGCCAAACTCACCGCCAAAGGCGATCATTTTATCATAAGCTAGCAGATACTCCTCTCGACTCGTATTTGGATAAGTCTTGGTGTACAGCCAGAACTGCACATCGTACATCAATGTAGACAATTCATCGTTATGGAATGAAAAGTGGCCTTTTTCCTCGACAATCTTGGTACAGACCGCACGGATTTGGCCCTCAATATCCGCTGTCTCCACCACGTTGCCGCATAGTTCTGTCAGAAGTGCCGAAAATTGGCCACTCGATACTCTCCGCAGCGCCTCTTCTTTATCCGCTTCAGAAGTATCGTAAACATCATAGTTCACCAGGCCACGGATGAAAGCCTCGAAGCTCGGCGCCAGATAGGTAATGGCATAATCGCCTTCCTGATCCACATGGATCACTTCCGGTTCACCATCTCTGCCGCATTTGCGGTAATCCAGCATGACAACATCATGGCCTGCCGAAGGGCAGTCACAAAAAACCACACCAATATCAGGGTAGCCCCAGTCCTCGATCATGAATCGGCTGCCAAATTCACCGCCCAGCGAGTAGCTTTTCTCCCGCCCTATGCCTAGAATTCCCGCGATTGAGATGTATTCCGCTCCCCAAGATTCCGTCACCTCTGTCGGAAAACATGCGTTGCGTGGAATACCCCCATTATGTTGCTTCATCATCTCAATATAAGCAGCAGGCAGCTTGTAGCCCAACTCTTCTTCCACAGACGCAATCAACTCATCGGTCGGCGGCTCGGACACATATTCCTTCAGAGCATAGTCGCTATCATCCCAAAAGTTTGAGAGATCCGATGATTCCGAGAGTAGTGCGCTCCGGCTCCACTCCAAGAACATAAGTGTACTGCTGTCTTCTGGATTCAGAGAATTCGCAGCCTCAAACGCACTTACAGCATCCTCGTATTGCTCCAGATAATAGTGTGAATACCCCACGCGAAAATGCCAAAGATGATCGTTCTTCTCCTGCTCAGCAATACTCTGAAGCTGTTCAAGCGCCTCCGCGTAACGTTTAAGGTTATTCAAGGCTCTAGCCAGCTGACCGATCAGCTGATGATCTCGCTCCCCCGCAGGAATCTCCATAATCGTGTCCACAATTCGCTGATGCTCATTCTCTTCATGCCAAAGGGCTAGTTGCGCCAAAAGATTATTCTGCATGGTCTTCGCCTCCAGACTATAGATTGTAATATTGCAGCAAATTTTAAATATCGGTATTACATTATTCTACCAGAATGACGCGAGCGTTACTCCCAGCCTTTTTTCACCAGCAGTTCGCATAATCGTGTGGGGAAAGGAGTCCGCTATAGCGAATTCTTGGTATAATGATCTACATGAGAAACAATAACGTTTTGAAAAATATAGCCACTATTCTACTATTTATCACTGTTCTCTTTGGTCTTCGATTGGTCTGGTTGAGTATCTTCACGACGTCCGGATCTCCTCCTGTAGTCAATGGTGTGCTTGATCTGCGCGGCCAGGACCTCGAGAAGGCGGATCTTTTTAAGCTGAACGGTGAATGGAAGTTCTACCCTTCCAAATTCGTCTACCACAAGGATATTGCAGCACTACAAGATCAATCACATACGCTTAAGGTGCCGGGAAACTGGAGCGAAGCGCTGGCGAATAGCCAGGGGTCTTCTTATGGTTACGGAACCTATCAATTACGTATTCTGGTTGATCCGCTGCGTCAGCCCGTTTCTTTATGGCTTAAACAAATTCAATCCTCATCCGCTGTGGAAATCAACGGAGTCGATTCGGCCCATGCCGGTAACCTTTCTATATCGGATAAGGCGTACAAGCCCAAAACGAGCTCTTACACTGCCCACTACTTTGCAGAAGGCACGACAGAAATTGAAGTGCTTATTCGTGCAGCAAACTTTGATCAGCCTTACAAGGGCGGCATAGCAGGCTCGGTTTTCTTTGGCAGTCAGGACAAAGTGGACAGCATGCGCTTTCTTTCGATGGGGTTTCAAGTTCTTACAGTGATCATTTTACTGCTGCATGTCTTGTACACCTTTATTCTCTTCTTGTTTAGTCCTGAAGAGCGGGTTTTACTTCTTGTTGGGCTAATGACGCTATCCGTAGCGGTGGTCATTCTGTTCCGTAATGACAGCGTGCTTTTCCTATTAACGCCGTTCAATTACACATGGACATTAAAGATCCGACTGATCTCTTCCATGTGGCAGCTCTTTTTTATCATGCTTGTGTTCAGGAAGTTTATTGCTGCACCTACAAGCAACAAAGGGGTATACCTGTTCACCACTGCAATTTCGTTGTACACAGCATTCCTGCTGGTGTCACCAGCTCAATGGGTGAGTGAGTCCACCCACTTAGGCGTGCATAACTTCTTTCTTTTTTCACCATTTATCTGGCTCATCTATATCATGGGGATTATGCTCTTCAGGAAGCAGAAGGACAAAGATGTTGTCTTCATGCTGCTATCGGCAGCCGGTATTATCTCTAATCTGCTCTGGAACGTATGGGGCTCCTTCTTCATCTACTATCCGCTGGATATTATTGCGGCGATTGTGGGTTTCTCTGCCTACTGGTTTAAGAAATACTTTCAGAATGCCAAAGAAAATGCTCAGCTCAATGAACAATTGAAGAAAGCGGACAAACGGAAAGATGAATTCCTGGCCAATACGTCACATGAGCTGCGAACACCGCTGCACGGTATTATCAATATCGCGCAAAACGTGGTCACCAAAGAAAATGAGAAACTGTACGAAAGCAGCCGCAAAGATATGGAACTGCTGATTACTATTAGTCGTCGCATGTCTCATATGCTCGGAGATCTGCTGGATGTTGCTCGTCTCAAGGAGCATCGTATTACTCTGCACCAGGAACCATTACAAATTCAATCCGTCGTTCCTGGCGTAATCGGTATGCTTAAATTTATGATTGAAGGCAAACCGGTGCAGTTGATTATGAATCTTCCAGACACTACACCTCCCGTTCTCGCCGATGAGAAAAGATTGGTGCAGGTGCTATATAACCTGGTTCACAATGCCCTCAAATACACTGAGGAAGGTATGATTTCCATCTCAACAGAGGTCCAGCATGGGCGGGCGTTAATCCATGTCACGGATACGGGAGTAGGCATGGACAAGGAGACCCAGGCACGGATATTCCTCCCGTATGAGCAAGGCGCTCATGGGATTAGCGATGGGAGAGGGATCGGGCTTGGTCTGAGCATATGCAAGCAGCTGGTAGAATTGCACGGAGGCACATTAAGTGTTCGCTCCAAGATTGGCAAAGGCTCCGTATTCAGCTTTGATCTGCCTCTTGCGGATTCGCTCAATCAGCAGGTGATAACACCTGCCGCTGCTCTTTACCCGATTACGGATGCGGCTCAGGAGCAATTAGCAGGGTGGATTTTTCCGGAAAATGAATGGAACGGGCTGGAGAGCCCTATGCAGATTCCGCCTCTGCTGACAAAGAAGAAAATTAACATTCTGGCGGTGGATGATGATCCCGTGAATCTGAATGTACTCATGGGGATTCTTTCGACTGAGCCCTATACCATCACCACGGCAAATTCAGCGCGTGAGGTACTGGAACTGCTGCACAAGGAGCAGTGGGATCTGCTGATTGCCGATGTGATGATGCCGCACATGTCCGGCTACGAGTTGACACAGAAGGTACGGGAGCATTACTCCTTATCGGAGCTTCCGGTGCTACTGCTGACCGCTCGCAGTCAGCCAGCCGATATCTACACCGGATTCTTATCCGGTGCTAACGATTATGTCACCAAGCCAGTAGATGCGGTTGAGCTGAGGTACCGAATTAGAGCGCTCACCGAGCTGAAGCAATCCATCAATGAACGTGTGCGTATAGAAGCTGCTTACCTGCAAGCGCAGATTCATCCGCATTTTCTATTCAATACCCTGAATTCGATTATGGCGCTGAGCGATCTCGATACGCAAAAGATGCAACAGCTGGTGGGGGCGTTCACATCCTTCTTACGTATCAGCTTTGATTTTCTAAACACAGGAGAGTTAGTTGAGCTCTCTCATGAGCTAGAGCTGGTTAAAGCTTATTTGCATATTGAACAGGAACGTTTTGGTGATCGATTACAGGTAGAATGGGAAGTTCCACCAGACATCGGTGGCTTGCGTGTACCTCCGTTGTCCATACAGCCACTGGTAGAGAACGCGGTGAAGCACGGGCTGCTGAGCAGGCATAAAGGCGGGACCGTTCGTATTCAGATTAGCCAGTTGGATCACTCCACGCGAATCGAAGTTAGCGATAATGGCAAAGGCATGGATCAAGAAACGCTCACAGGACTGTTAATCCCCACCATGAGGGGCAAATCCGGTATTGGTTTAGCCAATACCAATCGAAGGCTCAATCAACTGTACGGGCAGGGATTATCCATTTCCAGTCAGCAAGAAGAAGGTACAACAGTGTCCTTTGTAGTTCTGGAAATCAGGGATTGATAATTTCAAAAAGGCGATATTTGCACCCTATTTGGGTTGCGTATATGATAGCTTAATCATCGTTACCAGGGAGGCTTCAATTTATATGGCAGTATTCATCAATGAACAAATACGGGCGTCCGAGGTCGATCTGACAGGGCTCCGCGGCGAAAAGCTTGGCGTGATCTCCACGAAGGAGGCGCTGGCTATGGCTCGTGCAGCAGGAGCAGACCTGGTCTGCACCTCACTAATGAGCAGTCCCCCGCCCTGCAGCCTGATGCCAAAGGGCAAAGGGAAAGCGGCTGCGCAGAAGGAGAATTCGGCAGCACGCAAGGCAGATGCTGGACGAGCTTCGGGAAAGGGTAGTAAGGAGAAGGTCAAGGAGCTGCGCTTCACTGCTCATATCGAAGAACATGACTACGACACCAAGCTTCGCCAAGCGGAGAAACATCTTCGCTCCGGCAAGCCAGTGCAGCTCGTCGTCAAAGCGACTGGTGCGAAGGAAGCTGCGGCTGCGAAGACCGTGATCGAGCGGCTGGTGGCCGATCTGAAAGAGGCTGGCGTGAAGGACACCGGTATCCAGACTGGCGGCAAAGGCTCGCAAGTGAAGCTAAATCCGCGCTGAAGCTGAATGATCATACGCGGGAATGGAGCAGTCGGCCAATAAGCAGCAATAGCTGCCTGCAACTTATTCGATAAAACGGGGCGCCCAGTGGGCACCCCGTTTTTTTGTAAATCATTAATGCCAACTACTCTTTTCCAAGGAAGCTCTTGATAATAAAGTCCAGATGAGCTTCCATAGATACAGCATCATTATAATAAGAACCCTGGGCATTCATAAAAAACACACGGTTCTCTTTTACAGCGGGAAGGCCCTTCCATAAGGAGCTGCCATATACCACATCCGGGTCACCGTCGTCCCAGCCCCAGTTGCTCGTAAAGATATAATCACCAGCATATTCCGGCAGCTGCTCCAGAGACAGGTCAACAACTCCTTCATGTTTGTCCAGGGCTTCCTCTTGAATAATCTTAGGAGCCTTCAAGCCAAACTCTCCGTACAGAATTTCACCGCCCCTGGCATAGAAATCACCAAATGCATAAAGCCCCTTGGCATACGGCTGCAGGATGGAAACTGTTCGGTCGCCTACGACCTCCTTTATTTGCGGCTTGTATTCATTGATTTTCCGATCCCACTCTTTAACCCAGTCCTCTGCGGCCTGCTCTTTGCCTGCAATCTTCCCGTATTCGAGCATCAGATCTTTGTAAGAATACTTTCCATATTCTAAACGAACGACCGGGGCGATTTTGTCCAACTCTTTAAAGGTCGGCTCCATCACATCGGCAGCGACGACAATAATAAGATCAGGCTGCAGACTCAAGACTTTCTCGGGTGAGAGTGAATCACCTACAGCTTCGACTCCATCTAGCATCCCCTTCAAGAACGGATTCTTCATGGTTTCACTTTGCATACCCACCGGTTTAACGCCTAGTGCTAGTAAATTACCAGTAAAACTACCGGTCAGATCTACGATCCGCTGTGGATTCGCTGGAATGACCACAGTTCCTTGGCTGTCCGTATAATTTCTTGTCGTCGCATCCGTAGAGGGTTGTATAGAGGCTTTCTCCGTTAAATTCTGGCCAGTCGATCCTGCACCAACGTTGCCAGTACCAGCGTTCCCTGTGCTTGTCCCGCTTGAACAAGCGCTGAGCAATAACATAATACACATTAGTATTGTTACCGCCGCCATGGAGGCTGGTTTATTTTCTTTATACATGCGCAAACTCCCCTTTTCACTCAGTTGATAACGGTTCTCATATCCATTATCAATATAACGAAGCGGGGATTCCTGCACAATGGCAGTTCGGGAATGGATGCGGGGCAATTTCAGAACTAAATTCCCACTGCGTTGCATTGTTCTGAACGACGTAGGGGTCTGGCCATAGTACTTCTTGAAACTACGATTGAGCGTATGCGCATCGGGAAAGCCTACTCGTTGGGCAATCTCCTGCAAGGTACCTTCAGTATCTATTAATAACTGCGCAGCCTTGTTCATCCTGATTTGTGTAAGCAGGCGAATCGGGCTGTCATTCATTCTGCTTCTGAACAGCTTCGTCAAATACCTGGTGCTACAACCAAACTGGTCTGCCAATACATCCAGTGTAATAGGCTCCATGTAACGATCATTCATGTAACGAAGGACCTGGGCCACCAGATCAGGCCGGGAAGACTCGATTCCCTGACGCTGCATCTGCCATAACAGTTCGTGCACAAATTGGTAGAATAACGATCGTGCATGGAATTTATCCAAGGGTTCGGATTTCATCCACGCCTCGAAAATACTCCCTGCCTTATCCAGCAGCGAGAGCGGGTGAGACGGTGTGAGCGCGTATTGAAGCTGATAGGGCTTGTTCATGGCCAATAGCCGCCCCCTTTCCTGAGAGGCAGGCAATGTCAGCACGGCTTTGTATAAAATCAAATAATATTCCAGCTGCTCTTCGACTGCAATATCCAGGCGTGCACCCTTCCCTCCATGCAGGACATGGAACGGGCTCACACTATACATGGAATCATCCATCCAGATCCTTGCACGGCCGCGAACCACACACAGAAAAGTACTGGCCGGAAGGCAGTATTCCAACAAGGCTTCTCCTTGCTCCAGCAGCACATAACGTACATCCATTAATTTTATGGAAGTATGGTTCCACAGCGTAATATGCTCGTTCAAATTCATCGCAGCGTCTCATTCCCTCCAGCCGCACAACTGCGGTCTTCATCTTCCCTTATTATATTGATAACCATTCTCACAGTAAAGGAATGAAGACGCTCGCATCAGATGATGCCGGCGTGAAGCTTACTAATCTGATTGGTAGTTTTTGTACGCTGATCTCATTTATGTTATCATTGTACTCGTTCGTTTACTTATCATTGAAGGAGGAGTACCTGATGAAGAAAAGATCACTTAAAGATTTATCCTCTGGTATCGGGTATTCTACGGCTGTTTTTTTCTAGAATCCAAATCGACGGGATAAGTCTGTCTAAATCGCTGGCATTCTAAAAAAACGGTGAAAATATATAATCGAAGTATTATGTATTTTCCATTTATAAGGAGACCTACAAATGAATCTTAAACAAATTCCAGTTAAACGATATAACCCCGAAATGATCGCGAAGCCTGTTGGAAACTACAGTCATGTCACCAAAATAGACAGAAATGCAGAGCTCTACGTCTTCTCCGGCCAAATCGGCATCGATCAGGACAATCATATTCCTGACGATTTTAATGAGCAAGTCACAAATACCATGAACAATATCGTCGCCATCTTGTCTTCTCAACAACTAACGCCCGACCATGTCATTAAAATAAACATTTGGGCGACAGAAGAGATCGATTGGGATCATTTCTATGACCAATGGAACGCTGTATTCGGACCGACATCGCCTTCCATGACGGTTGCATATATTCAAGGCTTAGGATTGCCTGAATTAAAAATTGAATTGGATGTCTGGGCAGCCGGTTAATGTCTGCAAAGCCCCTATAATATACAAAACGAGCCCTAGAATGATTCTAGTGGCTCGTTTTCTTAGATCGACTTCTTACTCAGTCGCGCCAGCCTCAACACTTCCCAGCCCGCGGATAAAGGTCTCGAAGTTAGGGGCCAATTCTGTAATCTTATGGCCCTTCTCTTGGCTGACATGGACAACTTCCGGTTCGCCGACATTGCCGGATGAACGATAGTCGAGCATAATCACACCTTGTGTTGGAGCAAGACTGTCGCCAATGACGACGCCAATCTCCGGATAACCCTCATTTTCAATCACAAACCGGCTACCGGCTGCTCCACACAGTGAATTAGGCTTGTCCCGGCCAATTCCACGAATACCGGCAATCGTAATGAATTTTTCTTCTGTTATGGGGTAACTCGTATTTTTAGGAATACCGCCGTTATGTAATTTCATCAAAGCAACATAGGATGGAGGCAGCTTGAAGACCAATTGTTCCTCCACTGAATCGATCAGTTCGTCTGTCGGCGGCTCCGATACATACTCTTGCAAAGCAGCCTCGCTGTCATCCCAAAAGTTTGAGGCATCAACTGGCTTATACGAACTCTTGGCAGGCGTTTTGGCCGGTTTCTTTGCGGTTTTTTCCCGAATCCATTCCAGGAACTCCAAGGTATCCTCATCTTCGGGGTCTAGCTTATCTGCTGCTTCAAAGGCTTGCCGCGCTTCGTCATATTGCTTGAGATAATAATGAGACACTCCAACCCGGTAATGCCAGAGCGCATCCTCCAGGCCTTCCTCCCTGATCTTCTCAAACTGCTGAAGCGCCTCTTCGTATTCACCCAAATTATTCAGCGCTCTGCCCAAATGGCTAGTTAATTCATAATCTCGCTCTTCTTCAGGAATCTCCGTAATCGCATCGACGATTTCTTGAAATTCATCTTCCTCATGCCATGTTTCCAGTTGTTCCAACAACTCATCGCTCATCTTCCATGCCCTCCCGTAAGAAACTACAATATCTATTAGAAGTATACCATTTCCAGCACAGCACTCTCCAGCGCGGACAGGCTTACGTAGTCTGCCCTATCATTATATGGCTTGAATCCAATGCAATATACGTTTGTCCCGCTACGCGCAAATAGCCAGGGCACCCCTAAGAATACCCCAGCCATATACATATTCATTCAGCGACCCCAAACATACCTAAGATTATCATGGATGCACTAGAACTTGCTTACTAGCTGCGCCGTCTGCTTCCAGTAGCTGCTTCAGCTTTTGCCTTGTATCCGTACCATTCTTCGGCGTATTGACATACATCTTCAGGTTTGTATTTTCCGATATAAGAAAGCACGTAATCTCAAAATTTAGCTGTCCAGCCTGGGAATGATTCAGCAATTTGTACATATCCCGGTCTTTGTCGATCCGGTGCATCGGCCACCACTGATCAAATTCCTTGCTTAACGATCTAAGCTCATCAATAAATTGCGTAATCCATGGATCGTCAATAAATTGGCTGCAATCGGCCCGGAACTTGCCCAGCATCGTCTGGGCACTGATCTCCCAGTCCGGGAACAGGTCGGCAAAATCTTTTTCTGTGAACATGACTCGCATCAGGTTGCGCTTGCTGCACTCTAATCGGCTGAAATCGTAAAATACAAGCGCCGCCGCTCGATTCCAGGCCATAACATTCCAGCGGTTGTCCACGATCATGGCTGGCGATTCCATTAGATTATCCAACACATGTTGATGCATCGGCTTGACCTCTTCATAACTGGGGTAATAGGAAGGAGGAACGTGTTGAGCAAGAGCATACAGGTGCACAATCTCCTGACGGTTCAGCATCAGCACTCTGGACAAGCTCTCCAATATTTGTATAGACACCTGAATCGGACGTCCTTGTTCAAGCCAGGTGTACCAGGTTACGCCGATTCCTGCCAGAGAAGCAACCTCTTCCCGGCGCAGTCCCGGTGTACGGCGGCGTATTCCTGCAGGCAACCCTACTTGTTCGGGGGAAATTTTTGCCCGGCGGGTTTTGAGAAAGTCCCCAAGCTCTTGATGACGCTGCTTTGTATGATTCATTCAAAGCCCACCTGCCTTTCAATACGTAATATCTTTGGGGCCAAAATGCACCCCTGTAGCTATCTAAGCTAAGGATGGTAGTAGTATATACGAATGATTTTTCAAAAGCAAAAACGTGGATGATAAACAGACCAGAGCAAACTAAAGAACGCCAGCCATAAAGCCGGCGCTCTGTGCGAAAACCAAAAAGAGCTGTCTCACCGCAGACAAAGATGCGATGAGACAGCTCCTGTTATTAATACCTAACCTTAGTAGCGGGAACCGAAGACAATGCCTTGTGGAGCGATCGCTTCGATCTGAGCAAGGTCGTCTTGTGTCAGTTCAATGTCCAGTGCACCAAGGTTCTCTTCAAGATAAAGTGTGCGTTTTGTACCCGGAATCGGCACAATATTCTCTCCCTGAGCAAGTAGCCAAGCCAAGGCTAGTTGAGATGGCTTGCAGTCTTTCTCATTCGCAAGTTCCTTGATCTTGGCCACAAGATCAAGATTCTTCTGGAAGTTCTCGCCTTGGAATCTTGGAGAAGTGCGGCGGTAATCGTCCGGTTCGAGGTCCTCATAACGCTGAATCTGTCCAGTCAGGAAACCGCGGCCGAGTGGGCTGTACGGTACGAAGCCAATGCCTAACTCGCGGCATGTCGGCAGAATGGACTCTTCGACATCACGATCCCACAGCGAGTATTCAGTCTGCAGCGCTGTGATCGGATGAACAGCGTGTCCACGTCGAATAAGATCGGGTGATGCTTCCGATAGACCAAGATAACGAACCTTACCTGCCTTGACAAGGTCGGCCATCGCGCCTACAGTTTCTTCAATTGGTGTATCCGGATCAACTCGATGTTGATAGTAGAGATCTATATGATCGACACCGAGACGTTTCAGACTGGCATCACATGCAGCCTTTACATATTCAGGGCGGCCGTTGACGCTAACGGCACCATTCTCCCCAACTACTGCGGCGAACTTAGTCGCTAAGATAACCCCATCTCTGCGACCTTTTAGCGCCCGTCCGAGCAGTTCTTCATTTTCGCCTAAACCATAAACATCTGCGGTGTCGAGCAGCGTAACACCAAGCTCCAATGCCCGGTGGATGGTACGGATGGATTCCGCTTCATCCCGCCCGGCATAGAAGTCGGACATGCCCATACAACCAAGACCTAGCGCGGATACCTCCAGTTTGCTGTTTCCAAGCGTTCTTTTTTTCAAAGCTTTCTCCACCTTTCTAAATTAAGGAGTATTCTAGATAAGACTCCTGTGATTTTTGTTAAAAGTGACGCTAGTGACATCATACAGGGCTTGGCCCGCCGCTGACAGATGCCTGTTTATACAGGTATTAATACTACCATGATACAGTGGAGGCCCCTCTCCTCTGGTCGCCCATTTTGCCCTATTCCATATCTACCGGCTTCTGAATACCATCCTCATAGAAATCAAAGAACAACTGCTGCTGCGTGCCTCTTACGGCGTAGAACACATCCGACAGTTGCTTTCCCTTGCGCTTCACTTGTTTTTCTAACCATTCCCTGGTTAGCCCTTGATTCTCCAGGTTCCCCTCCAGGATGACACCATCCATCACGAATTCCACTGGAAAATGTTCTGTCTTCGCAGGAAGCTTCAGATCCTTCTTGGTGACAAATTGGTACTCCTCTTTTTTTAATACGGATACCGTCCCGTTATCTTCCAGCACCGCATAAGCCACCTCTTCCATATTGAAAATCCCCATGCCCCGCAATACCTGGGCCAAGGTATCGAGCGTATATCTTAGCTTCTTCATGTTGTTCTCAAGAATCTTCCCATTTTCGATCAGTACCGTAGGCGAACCCGAGATCCAGTTTCTTAATTTGGGATTCTTCAAGGCGATGTAAGATAGCAAAAAGGACACGATGGTGACAACAATAAGCGCCAACAGGAAATAGGATGTTTTAAGCGATTCATTAAACGCCAGATTGCCCGCAATCGAGCCAAGCGTAATACTGGTCACAAAATCATGAAATGTCATATTGGAGATTGTCTGCTTCCCCAGCAGCTTAGCTACCAGTAAAAGCGCTAAGATCGAAATCATAGCCCTGAATAATATGTCCAGATAAGCATGCATGTCATCCACCCTCCTCCCAATCATTGTTGCCAACCAGTAATGGAAACAATCCCTGTCAGATGGCGAGATTATTGAACGGGGCGCATATCCTATCGGACGCGCTTTTATTACATCTCATTTATGGATTATATTTGAAGTGAAGAATTTAAGAGGAGTGAGTGCATGATCAACCAAATGATTGTAAGTGAAATGATCTCACAACTGGGCATGGACCCCGCAGAAGTTAAGCTCCTTGGAGGGTATAACAGCAATGTCTTCGAGGTCGGTTTAAAGGAACCCTTTATTGTAAAAATAATGGAGAGGTCACATCATTCCGAAAGGGACACTTTATCGGAGTTGGAGTGGCTAGGATACCTGCATTCGCAAGGGGTTAATGTCGTTCAGCCACTGTGTACTAATGGGAATGGATATATTCAACCTCTGGATGATGAGTATTATTATGTAGCTTTTAAAAAGATAAACGGTGTGCATATTTCACCAGACCAACATGAAGCTTGGGGAGATACTTTATTTGAAAAGTGGGGCGAAGTACTGGGCAAGGTACACTCGACTACCAAAAGGTATTCGGCCGTTCATGACCGTCCTCATTGGGACCACAACAGTCTACTTTTAAATGTAGAGACTCTCCCTCTCAAGCCGCAACTCATTCAAAAATGGAAACAGTACATAAAAGAGTTACATGCACTACCTATTTCAAGTGATACTTTCGGACTGATTCACGGAGATCTTCATTATGGAAATTTATTAACGACAGGAACTGAGCTCACCCTTATTGATTTCGGAGATAGTGAGTACCATTGGTTTGCTTACGACATTGCCATTGTTATTTATCATGCCTCTCTCACTGTACAAAAATCTGAAAGGGATGAATTCGCTCAAAACTTCTTTAGCTCATTTATGAGTGGTTATACCCGTTCGAACCCCAACACATCATTCATTAAAGACATTGCCTACTTCATTGATTTCAGACATCTCTATTCCTTTACGTATCATTCATTACATCTAGACAAGAGCGCATTAACAGAGGAGCAACTACGCTACCTTCATGAGATGGAAGAGTCGCTTTTGAAGGACAGCCCTTTCTTAAATACATCCTTTACATGATGCTGAGAAGATATGGCGTCTGAAGCCTATTGAATGCCTGTATAAAAATAACCCCATTGGCTTTGCCCAGACATTTAAGATCCGGCAGCTCAATGGGGCTATTCATTTTTCTTAGAGTTTCTTCTCATAAAAATGTGCAGAAAACCTTCCGTGTTCATTATTCATCTCGTTCTGCTAAAAGATTTCCGTCAATCACCCGCCTATACGACAGGCTCTTGAACGGCTTCTTTCTCCGCTGATGGGTTCACATCGTTCCATACCGAACTCTTGATCTCGCGCCGCAGGGTAGGAGCGACCTCCTCGGCGAAGCGTGCCGCTTGCTCGCGCTGTTCGGACTCCGTCAAGCCATCCACGCTGATGCTGAGCACCTGATTGCCGAACGCCTTGTTATAGCGCAGTATTTTCTCAATCACATGCTCTGCACTGCCGACCAGAATGGGACCATTCTCGATATTGTCCTCGAGATCCCGGAAAGGTGACAGATCATGCGGAGCTTTCAGCCTGCCATGGAACGCATCATAATAAGGCCGGAACTTCTTGATCGCTTCTTCGGTCGTATTGGCTATAAAAATAGCGCCGCCGGCGCCTGATCCAATGACTGCCTTGGCGGGATCATGGCCGTAAAAAGCCAGCCGTTCGCGGTAATGCTCGATCAACGCTGTGTACTTGGACTGGCGGTGAATTGTATTGGAGGAGAACAACGGCTCGCCGTATTTGGCTGCCAGCTCGGTTGAATGCGTACTTGAGGCGCTTCCGTGCCAGATCGGAATCGGCTGCTGGAACGGCCGTGGCTGGGTCGTCACATTCTCTAGCGGAGTGCGATAGCGCCCCTGCCAGCTGACATTCTCTTCGCTCCATAGCCTTTTCAGCAATGCGTACCGCTCGGCAAGCGACTCCCACTGTTCCTCCTCGGAAATACCGAAGAGTGGATAATGGCTCGCGTCGTTACCTTTACCGATAATCAGCTCAATCCGTCCGCCTGAAAGATGATCGAGCGTCGCATAATCCTCCGCCACCCGGACTGGGTCAAGCACGCTAAGCACCGTCACGGTCGTTAAAAGCCGGATGTGAGAGGTTCTCGCAGCGATAGCAGTAAGCACAACCGGTGGCGATGAAGCGATGAATGGCGCGGTATGTCGTTCACCTACACCGTAGGCGTCGAAGCCTAGCTCCTCGGCAAGCACAGCTTGCTTCAGCACGTTCTGGAATTTCTGCTGTGTCGTGAACGATTCCCCTGTCAGGGCGTTAGGCGTGTTGAGCAGCAAGCTCATCAATGCGAATTTCATGGTCAGATGGCCTCCTTATGGTGAAAATGGTAATGGATCAAAGTGGATAATGACAAGCTGCGGCATGGCCGCTGCTGATGTCCGCAAGCTTCGGCTCCTCTTCCCGGCACCTTGCCGTAGCTGCTGGGCAGCGAGTATGAAATCTGCAGCCAGACGGCGGAGACATCGGCGAAGGAATTTCGCCTTGAATGGAGACGAATTCCCGTTTGCGACTGGGATCAGGCCAAGGAATCGACGCAATCAACGCGGCGGTGTAGGGATGGGCCGGATGCTGAAACAATTCATCTGCCGGAGCGACCTCGACCAGCTTGCCAAGATACATAACCCCGATCCGTGACGACACATGCCGGACGATGTTAAGACCGTGCGCAATAAATACATAGGTTAAGCCCAGCGTGTTCTGGAGGTGCTGCATTAAGTTGACGATCTGAGCCTGTACTGACACGTCAAGTGCGGATACAGCCTCATCTGCCAACACGAACTTTGGCTGCAAGGCAATTGCGCGGGCAATCCCGATCCGCTGGCGTTGCCCACCTGAAAATTCATGCGGGTATCGGTCAGCCCAAGCCGGGTTCAGGCCCACCAGTTGCAGCAGCTCCTCCACACGTGCCTTCCGCTGCGCGGCAGGCAGCGATTCATGCACAACTAACGGCTCAGCAATGGTCTCGCCAATCGTCCAGCGCGGATTGACCGAGCCGTAGGGATCCTGGAAAATCATCTGCATATCACGGCGGACATCCCGCCGTCTTGCAGCGTTCATGACCGTCAAGTCTTCCCCGCTGAATAAGACACGACCAGCGCTTGCTTGCTCCAGCTGAATCAGGACGCGCCCGAGCGTAGATTTGCCGCTGCCGGATTCGCCGACAAGCCCGAAGGTCTCACCTTTACGAATCGTGAAGGAAACGTCATCTACAGCATGGACGACGGCCTTGGTCAGGCCGAAGGGCCCTTTGACCGGATAATGCTTCGTTAATCCGGCAACCTCAAATAGCGGTGGCGCCTTCGTCAGCGCTTCAGCTGCGATGCTTGGGAACGACGTTTTATGGGAGACTTCTATCTTTTTCGACACATTTAGTGGTACTGTCCGGCGGTCCGCGAAGGGATCGATGTCCTCACCGTTCAGAAGCTTATCCGTATGCCAGCAAGCTGCTTCATGACCATCCTCTCCAGCCAGTAACGGCACCTCGGTACGGCATTGATCGGTAGCCAGCGGGCAGCGGGGATGAAACCGGCAGCCGGAAGGGAATTCCGCCACATTGGGCGGCGTTCCTTCAATGGTATACAGCGCGGCGCTGCGGTCACTGTCCATCGTCGTAATGGAACGCAGCAGCCCGGCGGTGTAAGGATGGCGCGGCTGCTGAAACAGGCGAACTGCCGGTGCCTGCTCTACGATCCGGCCCGCATACATGACGATCATCCGATCAGCCATTTCGGCCGCGATCCCGAGATCATGGGTGATCAGCAGAATGGACATGCCATATTCCGCCTTCAGTTCGTTCAGCAGCTTGAGAATCTGCGCCTGGATCGTGACATCGAGCGCTGTTGTCGGTTCATCCGCGATTAACAGCTCCGGCCCGCAGGCAAGCGCCATAGCAATCATTGCCCGCTGGAGCATCCCCCCGGACAGCTCATTCGGGTATTGACCAAGGCGCAGCTTCGGCTCCGGGAATCCGACGCGGCGCAGCAACTCCTCGGCATGTGCCCTGGCTTCCTTCTCGCTGCGCTTGTCGTGGCGACGAATCGTCTCCACAAGCTGGGCACCAATCGTAAAGACAGGATCGAACGCCGCCATCGGCTCCTGAAAGATCATCGCGATTTTTTTGCCACGAATGGCCCGCAGCAAGTTCTGGGGAAGTGTCGTTAACTCTTGTCCGTCCAGCTTGACACTGCCCGCCGCGATACGCCCCCGGTCGAAATCGGTCAGGCGCATGATGGCTTTGGACGTAATCGTCTTGCCGCTACCGGATTCACCGACCAGGCATACCGTCTCACCTCGGCCGATATCAAAGGAGACATCCGCGATCGGCACAAGTGTGCCGCCGGATGCCTGGAATTCAACCTTCAAGCTTTCGATTTCCAGCAAGGGCCGGGTCATATACTGCCTCCTTCCGCCAGTCAGGCGCCGCTTTTTCTTGGATCCAGCTTATCCCGCAGCCGGTCTCCGATGATGTTGATAGCCAGTACGAATAGCGCGATAGCAAGCCCCGGGAATGTGCAAATCCACCAGGCTACCGTCAAATAACCCCGTCCTTGTGCGAGCACAGTGCCCCAATCCGGAATTTCCTTAATGACCCCAAGACCCAGGAAGCTAAGTCCCGATCCGGTCAGAATAGACGTTCCAATACCTATCGTGGCCATCACCAGGAATGGTGCCAGAGAGTTGGGCAGCACATGCTTGTAGAAGATGCGAAATCCCGAACTACCGATAGAACGAGAGGCTGTGACGAACGCCCGATTCTTGACGCTAAGCACCTGGCTCCGCATCACCCTTGCATAACGCGGAATCGTCCCGGCCGCAATCGCCAGTACGACGTTGATCAAGCTGGGCCCGATGGCCGCAGCGATCGCCAGCGCCAGCAGAATGCCCGGTATCGTCATCAGTACCTCAATGATCCGCATAATGACCTGATCAATCCATCCTCCGACATAGCCAGAGAAGGCTCCGAGCACACCACCGGTCAGTCCACCCACGATGACGGAAGATAGACCGATGAGCAGCGAATCCCGGCTTCCATAGACGATCAGGCTGAACACATCTCTTCCGAAATAATCGGTGCCAAGGAAATGCTTAGCGCCGGGCGGCTGCAGCAACTGAGCCGCATCCATCATCGTGGGCGAATAGGGCGCGACCCACCCCGGCACAATCGCACAAACGACCAGAAAGAGCACCACTAATTCCGCCGCGTACAGGAACAAATCGGATACGCCGAGATGCCAGGACCTTTCAGGGCGTTTGCTTTCGCTTTTCCATATGGGCTTAAGCGCCGTTGCTTCTTTCATTCCGGTTCCTCCTCCCTTCTATACGCGTTCTTATTAGGTCGACCGCCGGATGCGCGGATCAACTAACGAATACGAAATGTCTACCAGCATGTTCACGGACACATAGATGATCGCGGTGAAAAAAACAACGCCCTGCACCACCGGTATATCCTTTGCCATGATTGCGTCAGCGAGGATGCGGCCAATCCCTTGGCGCGCGAACACCGTCTCGATCACGACCGTCCCGCTCAGCAGCTCGCCGATCATAACCCCTATCATTGTCAACGCGGGAATTAGGGAATTTCGCAGCGCATGACGATACATGACCGCTCGTTCCGCAAGACCTTTGGCGCGCAGAGTCAGAATAAACGGCTCGCTCAAGATTTCAAGCATCGTATTACGAACCATCCGGACAATAAAACCTGCACCTACCAGCCCCAGCGCAATGCCGGGCAGTACGAGCGTTTTCCAGCTTCCAGAACCCATCGCCGGGAACCAGCCCAGCTTAATGGAGAACAACAGCAGCAGCAAAATACCCGTCCAGAACGACGGCATCGAAATGCCGAACAGGCCGACAAACCGCGCCAGCACATCGATAATGCCGTTCCGGTGGATCGCAGACAAGACGCCAAGCAGGATGCCAACCACAATGGAGACCGCAGCGCTGACGAAAGTGAGCGCAAGGGTAGCCGGAACCTGTTCGAGGATTTTGGGCAGAACCGGATCTTGTGTAATCCGCGACTGACCGAAATCTCCTTGTAACAAATGGATGAAATAGCGGGAAAATTGTTCATAGAACGGCTGATCCAATCCGAGTTGATGGCGCAAATCCGCAATCGCCTCAGGCGATGTCGCATTACCATCCAGCATTTGCAATACCGGATCGCCGGGCAGTACATACATGATGAGGAAGACCAGCATCGACGAACCGACCACGACGAGCAGGGAAGTGAGCAATCGCGTTACAATGGTTCCGGCCATTTCCTTGGCCTCCTCTCCGGTTATTTGTGGATACTTACATCATAAAATTGCGGGTACCCGAGCAGATCGAATTTCAGACCTTCGACCGTTTTCGGATGGGCTACCGTATACGGGAACACATAGATCGGGAGAATTACGGCATGATCAATCAGATATTGCTGGATTTTGGTATAGGCTTCTTTTCGCTTCTCCAGATCGGTTTCCTCCGAGCCAAGATCAAGCAGCTTGTCGATTTCAGGATCAGACAGATTCGACCAGTTCGTACCTCCGTTGGCGTATTCCTTGCCGGACTGGAAAATGCTCCGCATGACATCAGGATCAGCCTTCACCTGAGAGTTGCCAAAAAGATCGAAGTTGCCTTCCTTAAGTGGTGTACTCGTATCCTTCGTAATGTTGAGTGTCACATTGACGCCAATTGCTTTCAATTGCTGCTGAACGATTGCTGCAATGTCGTTACGCTTCTCACGATTCGGCGAACCATCAAGATAACGGAGAATCAGCTTCTTGCCATCCTTCTCACGTATGCCGTCCGCACCTTTCTTCCAGCCTGCTTCATCCAGCAGTTGGTTTGCCTTGTCAAGATCGGGTTTGATCTTGTTCTCTAGCGATGCATCATATCCGAGCAGCTCTGGTGTGATAGACGACCAGGCCCGGTCATATGTACCGAGGTACAGGGTTTTGACGATCGTATCGACGTCGACCGCAAGCTGCACAGCTTGGCGTGCCTTGATATCACTCCAAATGTCACTCTTCAAATTGAAATAGAGGGAGAAGGCCGTTCCGTTCGTGATCGCCTGATCCACCTGGAACTCGGGATCATTTTTAAGAGCGGCAATGTTCTGCGGTGGAACTGCTTCTGCAGCCAGCAATTGTCCGCTTTGTACACTACCGATGCGTGTCGCCTCTTCCGGCACTATCTTGAACGTCAGTTTATCCAGATGCGATGGTCCTCTGTTATCCGCAGTTGGTGGACCCCAGTTGTAGTCCGGGTTCTTCTCCAGGGCGATTTCGTCATTCTCCGTCCAACTGACAAATTTGAACGGCCCCGTGCCTACGGGATGCTTGCCATATTGATCACCATACTGCTGTATTGCCTGTGGTGAAGAGATACCGAGGAATGCCGAGCTCAGCCCGCTAAGAAACGGCTCGAACGGTTGTGACAGGATTAGCTTGATTGTATAGTCGTCAACCACCTCCGCCGATTCAAAAGGACCGATAAGAGACTTGGCCTGACCTCTAGCCCCTGTCGTAATATGGTCGAAATTCGCTTTAACAGCCGCGGCGTTGAATGGTGTGCCATCCTGGAACTTGACGTCTTGGCGCAGTTTGAATGTATAGGTCTTGCCGTCTTCCGATTTCGTCCACTCCGTTGCTAGCCAAGGCTGGAAGCTTCCATCCTGAAGCTGAACGACGAGGCTATCCGTGATATTTCGGAATACCCGGTGAGATACTGCAAATCCGCTTGCTCCCGGATCGAGAGTATCTGGAGATGTCGCCAGCGCGTAGGTCAGCTCTCCACCTTCCACTGGCTTGGCAACCGCTGGAGCCGCTGCAGAAGAATTGGTAGAGCTAGTGGCTTCTCCGCCTTTGGCCGCGCAGCCTGCCAAGACCAGTGTTAATGCCGCTGTTAACGATACGTAAGTCGCCCATTTGATAACCCGTTGTCTTATCATACTTAGCTCCCCTTTTCTCTTAAACGTTATAGTAGACCACACACTGCAATTACGCCTGCTGCAAAGTCAACGCCTTACCGTCCCACACTGTGCTGGGAATTTCGCGCCGTAGAACCGGCATAACATCCTTAGCGAACCGCTCTATTTGCTCGAGCTGTTCTGATTCGCTCAATCCGTCCGCGCCGATGCTAAGCACCTGATGACCATATGCACGGTGGTAAGTCAGCACCTTCTCGATTACACTCTCCGGACTGCCAACCAGCGTAGGACCGTTCTCTACTGTATCTTCAAGGCTTTTGAATGGCGATTGATTATGCTTCGCCGAATCCGTGGAGCTGAATGCCTCGTAATAAGGCTTATATCTACGGATCGCTTCTTCCTTCGTATCCGCCAAATACAGACTGCCACCACCGGCTCCAACGACAGCATCCTTCGGATCGTGGCCATAGTACTCCCAGCGTTCACGGTAATGATCGATCAGTGCCTTGTACTTCGCCATCGGGTGAAAGCCATTTGACGAGAAGATCGGCTCCCCGTATTTCGCCGCAAGCTCGGTCGACAACGGGCTAGAGGCACTGCCATGCCACACCGGAATCGATTGCTGGAAAGGCCGGGGTTGTGTGGTCACCTTATCCAGCGGCGTCCGGTAGCGTCCCTGCCAGGTGACATTTTCTTCGTTCCACAGCCGCTTGAGCAGCTCATAGCGCTCGGCAAGAGACTCCCACTGCTCCTCTTCCTTAACCCCGAAAAGCGGATAATGGCGCGGATCGTTGCCTTTCCCGATAATCAGTTCGAGCCGTCCACCGGACAGATGATCTAACGTAGCATAATCCTCAGCCACCCGCACAGGGTCCAGTACGCTTAGTACAGTCACCGTCGTAAGCAGACGGATGCGACTCGTTCTGGCCGCAATTGCCGTTAGAACAACCGGTGGAGACGAGGACAGGAATGGCGCTCCGTGTCGTTCGCCCACACCATAAGCATCGAAGCCCAGCTTCTCGGCCAGCTCTGCCTGCTTCAGCACGTTCTGGAATTTTTGTTGTGTGGTCAAGGCCTCCCCCGTAAGAGCATTCGGAAGATTAAGCATCAGACTGAACAAAGCGAATTTCATCGGATACCCTCCTTCATATGATTTCACCAAAACATTATAATCCGGTTGTTTTAGTATGAATTATAAAGACTGTAGCATCCTTGCCTCTTCACGTCTAATAGAGTTTTTCTAGTATTCATTCGGAAAATCTGATACAAGTCCCTCTTGTCCTGTATTTCTCTATACTTTCGTCTAGTTATCTGCCACGATTATTCCTGGGAGAGGGCGTATAGGCGATGTGCCAAATGAACCGATAGCCCCTCTATCTTGTCTATTCTTTAGGAGGTGATCGCCGGTGGACGACGATTACTTGAAATACGCTGCTCCCATGGATGCTAATACACTTGAGTCACTCATGCGCGAATACGGCCAAGAAGTATGGAACTATGCCTATTTGATCTGCCGTAGCCGGAGTATGGCGGACGATATTACGCAGGACGTCTTTCTAAAGGCATACCGACACCTCGCCTCGTTTCGCGGGGAGGCATCCGTGAAAACATGGCTGCTCCGCATTACACGCAACCTGAGCTACAACTATAGAAATTCAGCCTTCTTCCGAAAAACACTGCTGCTCGATGTCATTATCCCAAACGGCAACCAGCGCTCTGCCGAGCAAGCGTTCCTGGATGAAGAGGCGACCAACGAAGTTTGGCGTCAGGTGTTCTGTCTATCTGCCAAGCATAGAGAGGTTCTGTTGCTTCATGCGAGGCATCAACTGTCGCTCGCCGAGATTGCTTCGCTGCTCGGGGTTCCCGAAGGCACCGTGAAATCAAGATTATTCACTGCACGCCAAAAATTATCAAAGCTGCTCAAGGAGGATGAAACCCATGGACAGTTTATCTAATCCGGATTGGTACGACACTTTGAAAGAGGATCAGCCGTTCCGAACGCGTAATTTCACTGAAGCACATGTGGCTGATATTTCTACGAAGGCGGTTACGGCAGCAGCCCGAAGCACCTTTTTCAAGCGAAAAAGGGTTGGAGCGGTAATGATTGCCGCCGTCGCTTGCACAATTCTTCTCTACTCGAACATGCTTACATCGAACGTGGCGCCAGTTGCCTCCACCCAAGCAGGTGGAACCATCGGTACGCTCGATCCGCACATCCGGGACAGATTGATTAATTCGAGCAGCAGCCAGGCACAGCAGAAAGAAATTCTATCCGAGAAACGTGTCAACGACCATCTCGAATTGATCTATTCTGTACCTTCAAACCCCGCGCTAAGTTCCGCCTTATCCATCGACATTTTGAGATGGACCGACTACGGCGGAGATCGTTCCATCGGTACCGGCCTCGATGGTTGGTCTCACGTCTTCAGGGGTCAAGCTGGAGGAATCGATAATCTCGTGATGACTGGCGTATCGTGGGACGGAAAAATAACGTACGATGGCCTTAATCTATTTACTGGGAAACTGCTCCAATCCAGCATCGCAGGCATCCGGGTCGTAGACGGGTCCGGCAAGGCGTGGGATGCGCAGCTCTCCCCAGGACCGAATGGCTCGCGCTATTGGTTCGTCGACATGCTCGTACCGGTCAACGAATTCAGAATTGAAGCCTTGAGCGAACATGGAACTGTGCTGTCCAGTTATTCACCTGAATAACCTAACGGAAAGGATGGTTCTCAGAAAAGCAAAACAGCCCTCGTTCCATGGAATTCAGGAACGAGGGCTGTCTCAATTATTTTTCATATCGCCTACCTCGCGGTCTGCTGTTCACTACTTAAACCCAGTGTCTGCGCTGTAGAAGTATGAATTTTCTGAATAAGATCTGGGTTTTCCACTAGTGACACTCCGTAGGAAGGAATCATTTCTTTTATTTTCGGTTCCCAATCTTGTAGATGTTGCGGGAAGCATTTCTCGATCACCTCAAGCATGACGGAAACAGCGGTAGAAGCACCTGGAGAAGCGCCGAGCAATGCGGCAATCGATCCATCAGCGGCACAAACCACTTCTGTACCAAATTGCAGCGTTCCTTTGCCCGCAGCCGTATCCTTGATGACCTGCACACGCTGACCGGACACCAATAGATCCCAGTCCTCACTTTTAGCATTTGGGATGAACTCCCGCAGCTCTTCCATACGCTGTTCCTTCGAAAGCATCACTTGCTGGATCAGGTATTTGGTCAGAGACAGATTTTTGGCCCCTGCCGCCAGCATTGTTAGCACGTTATTAGGTTTCACAGAACCTAACAAGTCAAACATCGAACCGGTCTTCAAGAACTTGGGCGAGAACCCGGCAAACGGTCCAAAGAGTAGCGATTTTTTATTATCGATAAATCTGGTGTCTAGATGCGGAACAGACATTGGCGGGGCGCCGACCTTAGCTTTGCCGTATACTTTGGCATGATGCTGGGCTACAACTTCCGGTTTATTACACACCATGAACAGACCGCTGATCGGGAATCCACCAATATGCTTGCTCTCAGGGATACCAGACTTTTGCAGCAAAGGAAGGCTTCCTCCCCCACCGCCGATAAAGACAAACTTCGCCGTACGGCGTTCAACTTGACCACGATCATTCCGTACCTTCAGTTCCCATAAGCCATCGCTGGTCCGTTTAATATCTTCAACACCATGCTTGTAATGAATATCGACATTCTTAGTCTTTAAATGGTTGAACAGCATGCGCGTTAAAGCGCCAAAGTTAACATCCGTGCCAGATTCGATTTTAGTTGCTGCGATCGGCTCATCCAATGGCCGGTCCTTCATAATCAGCGGTATCCATTGCTGCAATTGCTCGGGATCATCGGAGAATTCCATACCTTGAAACAACGGATGATTTGAGAGCGCTTTAAAACGTTCCTTCAAGAACGCTACATTCTTTTCCCCGAGTACCATACTCATATGTGGCAATGGCATGATAAAGTCTTGCGGATTACGAATCAGATCACTGCTCACAAGATAAGACCAAAACTGCATGGAATCTTGAAAATGCTCATTCACAATGACAGCTTTGCTGATATCTATGGTTCCGTCCGGTTTTTCGGTAGTGTAGTTAAGCTCGCATAGTGCAGCATGCCCCGTTCCCGCATTATTCCATTCGTTGGAGCTTTCCTCTCCTGCGCTAGCTAGCTTCTCAAACACTGTGATTTTCCAATCGGGTACTAATTCTTTCAACAATGTCCCCAACGTCGCACTCATGATTCCGGCACCAATTAAAATAACGTCTGTTTCGGTTTGTCTGCTGCTCATGTATACCGCCCTTACACGTTAGTATTTGAAGAAAAGATGCAGTGCGATCTGAGCTTACATCTTCTCAATTATAACCTGAACCTAGTATATCACTTTTAATTTTATAGATTAAGTTTTTTACAGCTTTCTTCTCAAGAAATGATGCTCAGTATTTTATCAATAACCTGCTTGTCTAAAACAATGTTATGACCAGATATACAAGTATCAAAATCCATCTCTCGATACTTCAAGAGTGTGCGGATATAATCTTCCTTTTCCCCATAAAGACTAGGAATAATCTCATCCATGGAGTCGCCGATATTATCGCCTACATTGATCACTTTATCTACTTCATCAAGTACACTTATAGAATCCACGGTATGGCCAGGGGTATAGATAAGCCTTATTTTATCTTCAGGAAAATACAGTTCTTGTTCAAACGTCAGATTGGGCAGATGCATTTCTGCTTCACCCTCAAGATACATTTTAAACTTCTCGAACGTGTTCTCCCAATTCTGCTCTATCATCTCTCCACATAGCCTATGAGATATGATCATACAATCTTGAACTGAGCTATTACCCCAAATATGATCCCAGTGATGATGTGTATTTATCACAATGATTGGTTTGTTGTTATGCCCTATGTATTCTTTGATCGCTGCAATGGTTAGAGAGCCAAGCCCTGTATCAATAAGATAATTGTATTTATCCCCCAGAATAAGTTGAACATTTAAATCCCATCCTGAAGCCGTTCGGGTAGTAAACAACACACTTCTATTCTTAATTTTTTCTATTTGCATAATTACATTCTCTCCTCATGTTTTTAAAGAAAATAATATACATAACAACTTGATAATTATAACATTAAATCAAATAAATAGTGTTCAATATCCTAAGGGGGGGAATATCTTGCCTAAGCGAATTGGAGCAGCAGCAGTTATCTTGGATTCCGCAGGAAGAGTATTATTGGTAAAACACAGTTATGGAAAAAACAATTGGGACTTGCCAGGCGGAAAAGCTGAGGATAACGAGTCTGCGGAGGAAACAGCAAAAAGAGAAATATATGAAGAAGTAGGGTTAAAAGTGGACGTGCGTCAATTAACAGGTATTTATTACGATCCCGACTATGACATGCATCATTTTGTATTCATTGCAGTGAATGAGAGTGATCAAGCACCTCAACCAAGTTCGCCCGAAATTTTAGAATGCAGATTCTGCTCAAGAGATGATCTCCCAAGACCGATAAGTGACTTCACCTGTAAACGTATAGAAGACGCAATAAATGATGATCGACAACAGCTATTCCATAGTATTGGGCCAAGAAAATGGATTGAATAATTGTGGTTGTGAAGCTCATTATCTATTAAGCCAAATGGTGAGGCACCTGATGGGGTGCCTTTCGTTATGTCTGCGTTTCAAATTTTTTTCCATGAAAATAACTTTTTGTATGACTTCTCCATCTAATCATATAGAGGGCCCTCAAGGAGGAACAATGAATTGCTGGAAAACGAAATGGATATCAAAAAGGCGCAGAGAGGCGACCATGAGGCGTTTATCCGTCTTTTCAGGCAACTGGAATCACAGTTGTACAGATTAGCTAAGACCATTTTGATGAAAGATGAAGATTGTGCGGATGCTCTTCAGGAAACGACACTCAAGGTATACAAAGGGTTGGCCAACCTTAAAGAGCCCAAGTTTTTCAAAACCTGGGTCATACGCATCCTGATTAATGAATGCAATCAGTTGCTCCGCATTCGAGAACGAACGGTGGTTGTGGCGGAAGTTCCCGAAGAAACGGACGTTTCTTACGCTTATTTTGAAAATTCAGGGACTGTGGACCTGCAAAGCTTCATTAACGAGCTGGACGAATCCCTGCGGCTTGCTATCGTGCTTTTCTACTATGAGGATTTATCCATTAAGCAGATTGCGGATGTGCTTAATATCTCTGAAGGAGCGGTCAAGGCACGACTTCACCGCGCACGGCGATTGTTATCCAAACAGATACATCCTGTGCGGGAGGAGGGGCTTGCAAATGAATAATAATAATTTGGAAAAGCAGCTTAGGGAGCTAGGGAGAACTAGTACACCGGAACTTCCTCCTTTATTACGATCACGGCAGGATTCCATTTATGAATCTCTGGCCACCATTGTCCAAGATCCTCCGGAGAAGAAGAAGAAAAGAAAGATATATCCCAAGATCGCAGCTGTGGCTGCGGCATTATTGCTCAGTGTTATGCTAACGGCAATCTATCCGCCAGCATTGGCCAATGCGCTGAAGCAGCTTCCATGGGTAGGCGGCATTTTTGAACGGGCAGATGATCTGGGGCTACAGGCCGCCCAGCGTTTGGGTCTGATCTCCCGCCCGAACAGCAGTGATACGCATGATGGAATCACCTTGTCTGCCGAAGAGGCAGTATTTGACGGTAACCGTTTAGCATTTGCCGTGAAGGGTGAGGGAGAAGCAGCGGGCGTTAAGCTAACGCCTTTGGCGGTAGGGCCTGATGGAAAGATAACTAGAATGGAGATTGGGCCTGATGGAAAGCTTGTTCTAAACAAAGGCACAATAATCTCTGGAGAAGTATTGATCAACGGAGCTCCCTTGGAGGATTACTCAGATGGTCGTTTACAATCTATGCCGGTCCTAACCTGGCAGGCAGGCAAGGAGGAGAATACCGCTATTTTCCGACTGGTGGATTCTTCGAATCTGGGTCTCTCCGCCAAACCGTTCCCGGATCAATTCGTACTGACCGTAACGATTGGCTTACAAGACATTGATGAACCGTATATTCTTCAAATCCCTGCACGGAAGGTCACAACGAATACGATTTCCACACCTGATATAAGCGCACACGCAGAAGGATGGACTATGCTGCTGCAAAAGCTGGAATACAGTCCATTAACAACTCGTCTATCGCTCATGTTTGAACCAGGGCCAGATGGAGATCCATCCGCTCTGGACGGAGTATCCTTTGAAGTAAAGGATGATCAGGGAGAGGTGCTGAATTTTATATCACAAAAAAACCTCCCGTCTACCAATGGATCATTTCATGTGGATTTGCTGACTGAGCCGTTCGACAAGCATCCTAATAGACTCACCATCCGTGCCTATCTTAATGAGTTCGAAGACCCGAAAAGTAAGACTGGAGCATTCAAAATAGACAGTTCCGGCAACATAGTTAAGCATTACATTGATGGTCTTAAGATAAGCGTGCTAGTCCAATAATAAACTTAGGAGATGGATATCATGAGAACAAAAACAATGAAATTGTCTGCACTTCTATTTGCTGCTGCTGTAGGTCTTGGCGGGCTGGGAATACCGGCCACAACCCATGCAGCCGCTGTTCAACCAGCCGCTAACACGTTGCTAAATACAGCGAAAGCCTCCGATTCACACGATAAGGTTACTTTAACAGGCGTTGCACAGTTTGACGGTAATTATATTAAGATCAATCTGAGCCGTGAGACGTCTTCATATCCAGGAAATTTTGCAGCACTAAACTATGATGATGAAGGTAAGCCTTATCTGTCAGATGGATCACTCATTAGAGTAGACGCAGCAATATCAAACCCAGAAGGGATTCAGTTTAAGTCACCACGCTGGATCAGTGGCGGTGATGCCAACAAGGCGGTCATTGTTTTGCAAACAGGATGGTTAGATGAGAAACAAAGGGCCAGCCTGGCCTCCTCTGAATTGAGTGTTGATTTGAAGCTACAAGGAATCCAAGATCCGTATACACTGAAGTTTTCATTCAAGAAAGGCGGATTGGTGCGTAACATTACAGCATCTGCTGCAAAGTCAGATAAGCAATTTAAAATCCAGGCCAACCGAGTTGCTGTGGGAGAAGCTTCTGTACGCATTGGATTAACGGTTACAGGAGTACCGGAGCAAGCGCACGCTATAGGATATGACGCTTACGATGATCTGGGGAATAAAGTAGAATTCATTGCCCGGGAATCTACTAAAACCTCCAAGGATACTACTACTGAAGATTTGTTGCTCCAGAAGATCCGCCCGGACGCACAATATCTGACCCTCAGACCTTATGAAGCAGTGTTCGAAAAAGGCAACTCCGGGGCATATAAATTGGATGCCAAAGGGGATGTAGTTAAAAACTACAATAAGCAACTGGAAATCAAAATTCCTTTGAAATAGTCATTGTCGCAAGCCAATAGATTCATACTTATCTGAAAAAAGGGGATTACCGATCGGGCCGCACAGCCTGAGGTAATCCCCTTTTCCATTGTGAGAAAGTCTACTATTACTGATCATTCTTAGCTGAAAAGCGAATATTAACGGTTGTCCCATGACCTTCAGAGCTTTCATAATGAATCTCTCCATCATATTTTGCTACGATATTAAAACAGATCATTAACCCTAACCCTGTTCCATTACTTTTCACTGAATAGAAAGGAGTGCCTAGCAGCTTAACCTCAGCTTCTGACATTCCGCTGCCTTCATCGATGATTTTTATCTCAACAAAATTATTGTTTCTCTTTGCGATAATAAATACGGATTTACCAACATCCGAAGCTTCTAAAGCATTTTTTATTAAATTAATGAGCAGCTGCTTAAACTCAATTTTATTGATGGAAATAATGCAGTCTTCCTCTACATTTATATGGATTTGATTATCAGATAGCATTGCATACGAATTGAGCAGCCCTGAAACCCTCTGTAGAACTTCATTCACATCGACTTTCTCTGTTGTCTGGTCTCCATTCGGTTTGGAAAGTGTGAGGAATTGCGAGATAATTTGTTCCACTGTGTTCAATTCATCTATCATTAATTTGAACTTGTTTTTGATAGGATCACTAAATGAAGCATCTTCTTTGTAAAACTGCAAAAAACCTCTAACCACTGTTACCGGGTTTCTAATTTCATGTGCCACAGCTGCTGTTAAATGTGCGACCATCTTTAACCGCTCAGATTGCTGTAATTGTTCATAATAAACTTGCTGACTTCTCATTCTTCTAAAAGAGAGATAAAAAATAAGAAATAATAAGGCTTGAATAGCTATTATATTTATAAGATTACCTATACTATCTTGATGTAAATATGCATATAAATTACCTCTATTCATATCAATCAAGAAGATATAACTAAAAGTAAGAGCTATCAATATCCCATTTACAATAAAAGAAAAATAAAACAGCTTTAAATCATAAAATAGAATAGAAAGAGCAGGTATGAGGCAAATAAAAATATAGGTGGTCCAAGTCTGAGGATATAAAAAGAAAAGAAGATAGAAGTAAGCAAATGCTAATAGAATAATGATCTTTCTGAGAAAATGAGTTTCATGCTTAGGATAGATCAACAAAGAAGCAGATATAAAAATCACACACAAAACGTGCAAAATGTATCCAAAAGTAATCCCCTCGAGCTCTGTTGTAGAAAGTATTAATCCAGCAACCATAAGTACGATGATCATTACCATTACTATATAATATGTTCTTCGATTCACCGCACTATCCAATTCTTTCATGAATTCACCACATTCAAATTAATTTTACCGTTTTCAATATGCAACCTCTCAAGAGGCGAAATATAAGGGCACCCATCTGGATGCCCTTTTCTGCATATAGTTGCAATTAATTATATCAGCGAGTATCTAAAAATGGTAACATACTTTTACTGAATTGAATTCATCAACTCAAAGAAATATTTGGATTCATGAGTCTTATGAAGACTATACCAGGCATTTAATGTTTTTGAAGAAAACACCCCCAGAGCTTTCATTACATGTACAGAAAACTCCAACGGAGCCGTTCCAGATGCAGTGATCAGATTTCCATCCGTTACAGCAGATTCCATTTGGTAATTCTCTTCGCCCATGTAGGTGGGGCAGATCATTTTAAGGAATTCCAGATCATTACTTGTATGCCTACGTGAATTTAGTAGTCCTGCTTGGGCAAGGCCAAATGTGGCACCACAAATCCCCGCAACTAATACCCCTTCCTGCAAACACCTCTCAGCGACTTTTAAAATGGGCTCGTGAATGGCTTCTGTCCATGTATCTCCACCGGGCAAAATCAAGGCATCTGTGCTTTCAATGTTACACTCATCCAGCTTGATGTCAGGTAGTATTTTCAATCCGCCCATTGTTGTTACTGGCGTCTTTTCAATGCCCACGGTAACTATTTTTGATGGGGCTACTTCCTTTTTATAATATCTTCCCGAATTCAGTTCAGCAGTTAAATAACCGATCTCCCAGTCTGCCATTGTGTCGAATACATAGAGGTATACGGTATGATTCATTCTCAAGCTCTCCTTATTTTACAATTCAACCAGTGATCTCAACCATCGGTCGGTGATCAATGTTTATCATCATTATAAAAAAGCATCACTGACATCTGCTGTCAGTGATGCTTTTTATTATATAATTGGATTAATATGGATTGATCTATCAAGAACATATAGCAACTTAACTTGAGGAGGAACGATATGGTACAAACCACCGTTAAGAATCTTCCAGAAGATCACGATTTATCTTCAAAAGACTTATTAGCGTTTTTCAAGAAAGTGCAAGAGTCGAACTTAGATATAAATAGTTTTATTTTAATGCAAGATGGGCAAGCTATTTCTCAATTTTATCGGGAGCCTTATCGAAAGGATACACCACAATTATTATTTTCCCTTAGTAAAAGCTTTACATCTATTGCGGTAGGAATAGCTTGGGATGAAGGATATTTCGACCTACACGATAAGGTGATCTCGTTCTTCTCAGACAAATTGCCTGATTATATATCGCCTAATTTGTCACAGATGACCATACATCATCTCTTATCAATGACTGCTGGTCATCAAAATAATATTTATGGCGACGTGGTAAAGCATACTGACTGGATATCATCATTCCTATCTCAAGAGGTACATCATGTGCCAGGAAGTTATTATCGATATAGTACGCACTCTACTTACATGCTCTCTGCTATTGTTGAAAGAGTAACCGGTCAGAATTTAGTCGATTTCTTGATGCCACGATTATTCGAACCTTTAGAGATTCCCAGACCATCGTGGGAGACTTGTCCAATGGGAATTACAGCTGGGGGAATGGGGTTAAGCATTTCCACCGAAGGAATTGCCCGATTTGGTCAAATGCTTTTAGAGAAAGGTATATTCAAGGGTAGAAGAATTGTATCGGAGAAATACATTAACCTTGCTACCTCAAAACATGCGGATACGATGCGCGACGAGAGCAGAATTGATTTTTCAAAAGGATACGGTTATCAATTATTTCTATGTCGTAATGATTGTTTCATGGGTAATGGTGGATACGGACAACTTTGTTTTGTAGCCCCTAAGGAGAGGATTGTTATCGCAGCAACCTCCTGCCTACCCAGTATGAAGCATCTGCAATCGCTCCTGGACTTAGTGTATGAATACATCCTTGGGCAATTCAATCATGGGACTCCTTCGGAATTAGAAGACGCAGTTGCATTACAAGAATACCTTTCTAACGTTGCCTATCCCTTCCCACCATCTAAGGATTTAATAAACAACGAATTCATTTTCAAGGATGCCCGATATACTATTCACGACAATTCTCAGTGCATAGAGGAAGTCCGTTTCTCTTTCCAAAACAATCAATTAGAGTTTCAAATGATTTATGACAGCAAGGTAAATAAGAGATATTGGTTTGAGTTTGACACTCTTGTTCATGCACGAGACTTATTCACGAAAGACTTGGCCCTTCATGATCAAGAAGTTGTTACTCATGCATATTGGTCTAGTGAAAATACCTTGGTGCTCACTTTGTTTTACATTGAAACGCCTTATGTGATCACATACAATATTTCCACTAGAAATAAAACCATTGAACTCCAATGTTCCAACAATGCATCTCTTGATAGTGAGGCGTACACCATAACTGGGGTATTATGAAAATGAACCGATACTTAAACGCTTATTCCAATATTACCGAATTGCTCTCCCTGCTGCATTCTGTGAAATGCCTCGGCAGTATCTTGTAAAGGATATACTCGATCAATGATAGGACGAAGACCGTGGCGTTCCATAAATTGCAGCATATCAGCAAACTCTTCGCTGCTTCCCATAGAAGTGCCGATGATACTAATTTGCGGGAAAAATATGGACCGAACGGGGATCTCTATTCGATCTCCCGAGCTTGCACCAAACGTGACAATACGGCCATTGGGTCTAATAATGTCAAAGTAATGCGGGAACGTCGCAGGCCCGATGCTGTCGAGGATGAGATCCACGCTGTTCCCATTCATACATTCCTTCCAATCACCGTTACTGTCGAATGCATAGTTAGCACCATATGTGAGGGCAGCTTGTCTTTTCGCCTCACTACGTGATGTGACACTGACACGTGCATCTGCTGCTAACGCCATCATCATGGCATAAGTCGCAACACCACCGCCGATGCCAGGAATAAGGACGTGCTCCCCTTGCTGCAAGCGACCTTTCGTGAACAGAGCACGATAGGCGGTCAAGGCAGACAGGGGCAGCACACCCGCTTCTTCCCAAGACAGGTACGCTGGTTTACTGATGGCATTTTGTGCAGGGATGATAATAGACTCGGCGAATGTACCTTCTGAAGGACCGCCCACAATGGCTGGAATGTGTGGAACATTGTCGACAGATTCCCATCCGAGACATGGGTTAATGATGACAGCAGCCCCCACTGTATGGTGGGATACACCTTCACCTACTGCTTCAATCCTGCCCGCGCCATCAGAGCCAATAATTAGAGGGACATCTTGTTCTGTCCGGCCTGCCATAATGAACAAGTCCCTATGGTTCAGTCCTGCAGCCTTTATCCTTACCTTCACTTCGCCAGCACCCGGCTGTCTATCTGTAATATCCCTATATTTCAAGCCCTTCAGGCCACTTTGCCCAGCATGTACAATGGCTTTCATTTTGATTACTCCTTTAATCGTTGTTAATGAATATATATAAGATGAACAAAAGAGATTAACAGAAAGGGAGGAGGAATGGAGTGGAATGATTGGAACTGTAGGAGCGCAGCGTTCGCCTTTGTCTCCTGATTTCAACCGCTAGAAGCGGTTCAATCGAAGAAATCTGGAGACAACAGCGACCGGAAGTCCAAACATTCACCGTAGTGACGACCGAGCTTTACGTTCGGATCTTAAATTCATCGTATATATTGAATTGTACATAGAGGATATAATCCAGTAAAATGATCAAAAATGAAGGCGACTATCAAAAAGAATCATACCAGGCAGGTGGATGGAAATGGAAAGTGGGGATTTGAGAATATTTCAAGCCGTTGCACGCGAGGGCACTATAACCAAGGCTGCACAAGCTCTGAACTATGTCCAGTCCAATGTGACGAGCCGGGTCCAGCAGCTTGAAGCTGAGCTGAAGCTCCCTCTTTTTCGTCGATCTAATCGGGGGATGACACTAACGGCGGCAGGTAAGAACCTGCTAGAATATACGGATAAAATACTGACGCTGATGGACGAGGCTGTGAAATCTACACAATACTCGGAACACCCTGCGGGCCTTCTCCGTGTAGGTTCTGTCGAAACGACAGCGGTTATTCACCTCACCCCTCTTCTGACCAAATATCACTTACGATACCCCGATGTCAATCTATCCCTCGTAACTGGCGAAACGCATGGTCTCTTACAAAAGGTGCTTGATTACGAACTAGATGGAGCCTTTGTGTATGGACCCATAGATCAGCCTGATATAGATCATATCGCGGCTTTCGACGAGGAGTTGGTGCTAATCTCACAACCGGGTAATAACGACATGCACCAATTACTTACGAAGCCGATGTTGTTCTTTGACGTTGGATGTACACACCGGGCAAAAGCTGAACGCTTCCTAAACGAAAGCGGGATAAGTGCTTATCAGATTATGGAGTTTGGGACGTTAGAAGTGATTCTAAGTGGGGTAGCCGCTGGACTCGGCGTATCTTTGCTACCACAATCGTCGATTACCAAAGCGGAAGAGGCTGGAGCCATCGCTTCCCACCGTTTGCCTGAAGGGTATCGTAATTTGCAGGTATGGTTCGTGTATCGCCGGAATTCGGTTTTCTCCAGTGCATTGTCAAGCTTACTCCAAATGATTGAGCAGGCTTAGACGCAAGTATTAGCTCCATTAAGCATCTTCTGATCTGGTTCCCTTTAACGAAGTTCAAAGTTTATTGGAAGTCGTTTCTCCAAAAAACATTGCAGTTCTTTGCTCTTTTCCTCTCCATTCGGAAATGAAACGATCCTGTTTAGCAGCAGCCACCTTAAGGCAGCGATGCTTTCAAATACATTTAGTTCAATATCTTCAAAGGGTTGCTGAGATAAATAGGCTGACTTGAACCAGTTGTATTCATTCTCACCTAAAGATATTAACAGCAGAACAGCGGACCACGCTACATCGTAACGGATATCTCCCACTTGAACATTAGTCCAATCGATTATTGTGATCTCATGATCTTTAAGAAGAATATTCCCTAAGTTAAAATCACCATGAATTAGCCTGCGTTCTCGATCTGGATAGGTTCCTTTCAAACTTTCCAGTATAATCATAATATCTTGATGCTGTTCAATATCGGGAAAATACTGATTTATAATTATATCAATAATTTCACCCCCGGTATCACTATCCAATCCAAGATGATGGGTTGGGGTATGGTGAATCTGATATAGAACCCTTGCAAATTGTTCGATTTGGCGCTTTGATGGTTTATCGACTGGATATCCTGAAAAATCAGTGGCTAGAACTTCTGTCCCCGTATCTGTTTTTCCCCAACCAACAGGCGTTGGGACAGGTAATCCTGCAATTTGCGCATTAAATAAGAACTTATATTGTTGATGTGCTTGTGAATTAAAAAGTTGTTTCCATACCTTTAACACATACTTAGGTTCATCCTTCTTCTGCAATAACAATATATCGGCTTCAAATCCAGTTGTTATTTCACGGAAAGTAATATCCATTCCTTGATTTAGCCACTCAGCGAAAGATGGTTCTTGTTCACTCCATTGAACATTGATCACAATGAATCCCCCGATCTCTAATTCCTTTTTAACTAATGCAAAAGGTTGCTCAGCCGTAGCTTAATTGTAAATATTAGGTGGTCATTCTTTCAAGATAAAATCGAGAGGATAATCGCTACCGCTCACTGTATCAACATTATGCAAAAATAGGGCATCCCCAACACGGGTATGCCCTTGCCTTTTCAATCTGACCAATCATCATGGTCTAGCTTATTGGTACAGCCAAATCCCCGAAACCGTCATAACCGCCGGCAGCGCAGATTCATCCACGGCTACATTGTCATACCAGCCACCCACCGCAAGGTTAAGTAGCAGATAAAAAGGCTCGTCAAAAGGCGTTACACCTGGCTCCAGACGATGCTCGGCATAGCAATGCCCGTCTACCAGCCAACGTATTCCCTCTGCATCCCATTCCAGCGCATAATCACGGAATTCGTTTATCGTTCCGTCTTCTAATTGGTAGGAGAACTCCTCAATGACTTTATGTTCCCAGTCCTTTCCGTAGTGCAACGTGCCAAAGATTTGCTGGGGCAAGCGGCCCTTGGCTTCCAGAATATCAATCTCGCCAGAAGCAGGCCAAGGCCCATAAGTCTGGTGCTGTGGAAGCAGCCAGATAGCAGGCCATAACCCTTGCCCTACAGGCAGCTTTGCACGTACAACTAGCTTCCCGTAGCAAAAGGAAAAGTGATCCTTGGTGTCCAAACGGGCCGAGGTATATGCAAAATGACGGCCCTCCGATTCTATATTTTCACTGCGCGCGCATAAATTCAGACCAAATTCATCGAAAAATAGATTGCTGGAATGATCACTATAAAACTGCTGCTCGTTGTTGCCCCAGCCTGGGGCTATAGGATTACCATGGTCATCAAGTAAGTCATTCCCAAGGCGAATATTCCACTCTTTCAAATCAGCATTTTGCTTTAAGAAATTCTGTTCCCATACAAGCTTGTGCATCCTTTACACACTCCCCTCATTTAATCACAGCATACTTAAATTTTGCGCCTGGTCAAACAAATCTAAAATAATGGGATAGGGTCCATAATCATGGGCTTTTTTTCCTATGCGCATTTTCATACGATGAAATAGAAAGGGGGACGGAACATGTTCCAATACAGAACGGGACAAATGAAAGCGCTTCTTAAGCAGTGGCAATTGCAAAGCATGGTCATTCCAGGCATCATCTGGATGTTTATCTTTTGTTATATCCCCATGTTTTGGCTCATTATTGCATTTATGGACTACAGTATCGCCAAGCCCTTACTTGATTCACCATTTGTCGGGCTGAAGCACTTTCAGGATTTTTTGTCGGATGAGCGGTTTTGGCGTTCGATCCGCAATACCCTGGGGATGAGCAGCATCAAGCTAATTTTGGGCTTTCCCATTCCGATCTTGTTTGCCTTGCTCCTCAATGAAATACGGAGTCTTCGATTTAAGCGTACGGTACAAACCATTTCGTACCTTCCGCACTTTATCGCCTGGACGATTTTTGGCGGGATTGCACTTAACTGGCTGGGCGAGGGCGGTGTGATCAATCAGCTGATGATGGGGCTCGGACTCCAGGAACGCGAAATCCTGTTTAACAGCGAACCTAAATACTTTTGGTGGATTACCTTTTTCACCGATACGCTGAAAGAAACCGGCTGGAGCGCCATTATCTACATAGCAGCAATATCTGGTATTGATCCGGGGCTATACGAGGCGGCCGAGCTGGATGGCGCAAATCGGTGGCAGCGGATGTGGCATATCACTATTCAGAGCATACGCCCCACCATCGCTATTCTGTTCATCCTCGCTGTCAGCGGGATCCTCGGCAGTAACTTTGAGCAGATCTTTATGTTGAAGAACAACATGAACATGAGAATGGCGGAAAGCCTGGACTTGTACATCTACAACATGGGGTTGGTATCCGGGCGTCATTCCTTCTCAACAGCCGTCCTGTTCGCCCGCTCTATTGTGGCGCTTGGTTTGTTATTTTTGGCTAATTCCACAGCCAAGAAACTAACTGGCGATAGCATTTTTTAAAAGGAGGGAGGAGAGAAGTATGGAAAGACGCAGAAGATTTCGACAGATTGGAGTGTTTGAGGTCTGTAACACCCTGCTAATGCTGGCGGTTTGCTTTTTAACACTGTACCCGATGTGGTTTGTGTTCGTGAACTCGCTTAATGCGCCGCAGCAAGCATCGCTGGGTACCGTCAACTGGTTTCCCAAAGAATTCTCGCTAGCCAGCTATAGTGTTGTATTCAACGATAAAACGATGATGAACGGCTTTTACATCACTACTCTGCGTACGGTGGTCGGGACAGCGACGCATGTGTTGTTTACCGCCATTATCGCTTACGGAATGAGCAAGTCCAATCTGATCGGTCGCAAGGTGTATATGAAAATCGCCTTGATTACGATGCTATTCTCAGGGGGGCTGATCCCCTCGTTTATCCTGATGACGAAGCTTGGCCTATACGATAATTTCTGGGTATTCATCATTCCTTCCATGTACACTTTCTTTAATATGGTCATATTCATGAGTTTCTTCCGCACCATTCCCGACAGCCTGGAGGAATCTGCGAAGGTAGACGGTGCATCCGACTATGGCGTCCTATTCAGAATCGTATTGCCTAACAGCATGGCTGTTATTGCGACCATATCGCTTTTTTCAGCCGTCTATCATTGGAACGATTATTATCAGGGGGTCATTTACATCCGCTCCCAGAACCTACTGCCGCTGCAGACTATGTTGTACAAAATTATTGCAGAGAACTCCATGTCGTTCATGCAGCAGCAAGCGATGGCGCAATTCGGCGCACGGCTGCCCGGCAACTCTATCAAATTTGCATCCATGATGGTGGCCACACTGCCTATTCTGGTAGTTTATCCTTTCATTCAGCGCTATCTCGTCAAAGGCGTGATGATTGGAGCCATTAAAGGGTAGGTGTATGCGTCGATATATATTGAACTTAAGATGTTAACATAAGGATCGGCGTCGCTCCGGTGAAGCTTGGACTTTCGGTCGCTGTTGTCTCCAGATTTCTTCTATAATTAACCTCATGTCGAGGTTGAAATCTGGAGACAAAGGCGATCGCTAACGCTCCTACAGTTCCAATCTTCCCCTCCACTCCTTCTCCCTTTTCGTTTCTTTCTTTAGTTCAAGTTATATAAAAACTTATATACAAAGTTCAGAAAAAAGAAAGGATGATCCTGTCATGAAACGCAATTTTCTCAAGCCAGGCTTGACCCTTGTTCTAGCTACATCCTTGGCGCTAGGTATGGCCGCGTGTAGCAATTCATCTAACGAAAGTAGCCCGACCCCACAACCTACGGATAGTACGCAGTCGCCGCCGAGCGAAGTAAAGCTCAATCCCGATGAACCTGCATGGAAGCAGGATACCAGCCCCGTAGATTTAACCTGGTTCGTAGGCGCTAACTGGTACGGCCAAACCTGGGGTGATAGCTTAACTTCCAAGTATGTCACGGAAAAGACTGGCGTTAACATCAAGCTGGAAGTACCTTCTGGGGAAGCGAATGAACATGTTACCCTGATGATGACCTCCGGCAAGCTGCCAGACTTAATCTCGATGGGTTCTTGGGAAAACGCTGTCAAAAAGCTATGGGAAGGCGATCATGTGTATGCCTTGAATGAATTGGCTGATAAGTACGATCCCTACTTCTTCAAGGTAGCTGGCGAAGGATCATTGAAGTGGTATCGTCAAGAAAATGGTAATACTTATGGCGTGCCAAATGATTCCTATAGCCCTAACCTGATGCATGAAACCGGCATGACAGCCGCCAACCAGACCTTCCTGGTGCGGAAGGATCTGTATGAAGAAATGGGTAGCCCGGATCTGAGCACCCCAGAGGGCTTTTTGAACGCGCTGCAACTGTTGAAGGATAAGTATCCCCAGTATAAAGGTCAGCCTATCAGTCCCTTCTTTGCACAGGGGAATGTTCCTTACGGGATGACTGAATATCTGCAGAATCTGTTGGCCGTACCACATGAGAAAGACGGGAAGGTATATGACCGAGTTACCGATCCCGATTATGTCGCTTGGTTGAAAACCTTCCGCACAGCTTACGAGCGCGGGCTGATTAATGTAGATTTCCTGGTGGATTCCGATACTCAAGTTGAGGAAAAAACGAACAATGCCCGTTATTTCATGATGGTTCGCGAGTGGAACGGAATGGCAGCTGTCAATCCGATGCTGGCTGCAAGCTCCAACCCGGACTCCTACTACATCGCAGTCGATGGGCCAAAGAACAGCAAGGGTGATGGTCCTAAGCTATTCCCTGGTAACATGGACGGCTGGATGGTAACGATGATTAGCAAATCTACCAAAAACCCTGAACGAGCCATCAGCTTTTTGACCTATCTGGCTAGTGAAGAAGGACAAAGAGATTTGTTCCTTGGTAAAGAAGGTGAAACATGGGAGATGGTTGATGGCAAGCCGCAGTTGAAGCCTGAAATGGTTAATCTGCAGGAGAACGATATTGAGAAAATGGAGAAGCAGTACGGCATCATGGATACCTATTGGATGATGCGTAACCCTGTAATCATTAACCAGTGGAGACCGGCGAAAGCCCCTGTCCTTAAGCAAATGGAGGACTTCGCCAATCAGCGGGCTGATATTGATAGCGGTATCTACAAAGGTCTAGATCCACAAGGCGATTCTGATGTATCCGTGTCCTGGGCGCGTATTGCTCAGAATTGGGAGGAAGTGATGCCTGAGCTGATTACGGCCAAGAATGAAGCTGAGTTTGATAAAATCTTCGACAATTTCCTTGACCGCCGCGGAACCTATGGCTTTGACAAGGTGATGGAATACCGTCAGACCGAACTAGATGCGCGAAAAGCTAAAATGGCAGAGTAACAATGCTTGTACCAAGATTGTACCGGTCACCGAAATGGTGGCCGGTACTCCCTGCTTCTGGGGTTCTAACCATTGGGAACAACAGCCTCGTTACCTACCGGGCGGTTTGTAATATATGGTATATTACAAAGGTAGGGAGGCTATTAAAATGATGTATCTGCTTACTAAAGTAAGAAAGCTTTACCGCAATTCGCGCATATCTAAGAAATTATTTCTAGCTTTTAGCATGCTGATTGTCATCCCTGGAATTTTAGTATCCTTATTATTTATACGCACACAGGAACGCCAGCTATACAAGGATGCAATGGCCACCGGCAGCAATCATGTCTCACGGCTTAACGAACAGCTGCGTACAAGACTGGGGATTATTGAGAGCGCTTCCTCTACTGCGCTGAATCAAAAGGCATTTGTGGATTTTATTCACTCCAATATGCGCGGGGATGGCCTGCGTCTTGTGAAATTTAGACAAAACCAATATGAGCAAATGCATAATATTATTCAGAGCCATGAGATGATCAGTGAGCTCAGCTTCTATGTCGATAATCCAAATCTATTTGAGATTTGGCCTGAAATCTATCATTATGACAAGTTTTGGCCGCAAAATTACTGGGTGACGCTTCGGGAGGATGGCGGGGCCGCACACCGCTTATTTGCTTTTAAAGATGGCGAGCATACCCTTTCCTATTACCGGCTGGTACGCCTTCAGGGTCAGCAGCAGAAGCTCCCCACCATTATGGAAATTCGCACCCCGCATAACGTGTTTTTTAGCGATTTGCTAGAGGAGAGCGGTGGAGATTTTTTTTCTGTGGTAATGGACAGAAGTAATTCTGCTCGATCTGTATACAATCCTCAGCACATGTTTGCGCAAACGTCCGGGAACGAGCTGAATGAGATTCTTGGCAGCATTCATCAGCGGCTGGATGTACTGCAGCAGAATAATCCAATTAAAGTCAATGTAGGGGATCATACGTACTACGCACTTTATCGCTACATCGCCCCACTGAACGCCTATGTAGTGGATATTGCCTCCCATCAGGCGCTTATGGAGGGCCCGCGAAGCTGGTATCTGCTCGTAGTAGCGATCACATTATGTGTGCTGCTATTGATGCTGCTGCTCGTTTCGCATACCACCCGGCGCATTTTTCGCCGATTAGACAGAGTACTGGTCTCTATGCGCAAGGTGCGACAAGGCCAACTGGATGCGAAAATTAATACCGGTCTCGGTGAAAATGAACCTGGCGATGAAATCGACGAGGTGGCCGTCAGCTACAATAGTATGCTAGACGAGATCAAACATCTGATGACACAGGTGGTGGATAAGCAGCTAATCGCCAAAAACGCACAGCTGCATTCGCTGCATTCGCAGATCAACTCCCACTTTTTATATAACGCGCTGGAATCCATCCGTATGCTGGCAGAGGTTCAGCGGCAACCAGCGATCGCCGACGCATTGGTGTCGTTAGGCTCACAGCTACGATACAGCATGCAGTGGCGCAGCGATACTGTTGCCCTTAGCGAAGAACTGGCGAACATACACAGCTATGTCCGTTTCATAAACTTTATGGAAGGTGGCAGCATTGTATTGACGGCGGATCTCCCGCAAGAGGTGCTGCGCTATACGATTCCTAAAATGTGCATGCAGCCCATTGTCGAAAATGCTGTGCATCACGCAGCACCTTCGGGTGGCAGTGTAAACATCCAAATTACCGTATCCGTAGAGAATGACAGCTTTCAGCTCATCAAGATACGGGATGACGGTGCAGGAGTTGACCCTAAGATGCTGTCCAGTTTGCAGGCTGTGCTGCGGGGCGACTCCGATACGCCGATTGTCACCAGCAAGAATGGACTGGGCTTGGAGAATGTTCATAAACGCATACAGCTTCATTACGGCAAGGGCTGCGGCCTATGGATCGATAGTGTGCAGGGCGTCTATACCTGTGTAACCATACGATTGCCTTGGGAAAATGTGAATCTTGGAGGATGGTAAGGCATGATCAATATTCTGATTGTGGACGATCAAAAACATATTCGCGATGGGCTACAGGCCATGCTGCGCCAATTCCCTCTGCAGCTTGATAACATTTACTGTGCCGTAAACGGGATTGAGGCACTGGAAATATTGCGTCAGTACGACATCCAACTGGTAATTACTGATATCCGCATGCCCGATATGGATGGACTGACACTGATGGCGCAGACCAAAGAGGAGCACATTGAGGTCGATTTCCTGATTATTAGCGGCTATAGCGATTTTGCTTATGCACAAAGGGCTATTGGGCTTGGGGCCAAGGGTTACCTGCTCAAACCTGTGAAACGTGAAGATCTGCAAACCGCGGTTGAACATGTAGAGCAGGAGATAACAACACGGCAAGCGCTCTCGCGCAATATGGAGCATATCTCCCGCCGCGCGCAAGAAACAGACCGCAAGGAGCTAAGTATGTACATGCAGGGTGCAGTGAACGATGAAGCGTGGATCCTTCAGACCCAGGGGCAGAATCCAGAGCTGTGGCAGAATTACCGTCTGTGTCTGCTACGGGAGGAGCTATGGATTAACCAACCGGGGGCGGACAGTAGCCACAGCATAGAATCCATTGCCTATCGTGTATATGGCAGACAAGGATGTATATGCCTGCAACACCGGCCGTATCTGATCCTTGCTGTCGATGCAGCCGTAGATCCGGGAGTCTTTCCCACGGCTCTTAAGGCAGAGCAGAAGGATGCTATCATTGCCATGACTGGTCCGCAGCAAGGATTAAAAGAGCTGCCTAATAGCTATACACAAGCGTTAGAGCTATATCACCACAGTTACCTTTTTCCTGATCGGAACTGCATCCTGCCAACACATATTGAGCGGCTAGAGCAGCAATGGGAGCTTCCCTATGAGGAGCTATATGCCCTGTTCCAGCTAATCGGCACCAAGAACAGCGGTACAATCACCCAAGGCATTTCCAAAGTATTTCACAAAGATACGCTGCAACGCTATCACATCCGCTACACACAGCAGTTATCCCGCGCCATTGTACAGATGCTGGAGGAATATGTGCGAGTGATCACCCCGTATATGGGAGAAGAAACGCTGGACATCGAATGCTTGCGTAATCTATTTGATTATCATGGCATTCGCGATTATATTCAGGCGCTGCAACAACAGCTGCTCCGGCTGAACCAGTTCTACTATGAATATAAGTGCAGCTATCGCAACACGCAGGATCTGAATGAAGCCATACGTTTTATACACGAAAGCTATCATAAACCGCTAGACCTGGCGATGGTGTCCAACCACGTGTCGCTTAATTATGCCTATTTTTCAAACCTGTTCAAGAAGAATATCGGTAAAGGCTTTGCTGAATACCTGCGCGATGTACGTCTGGATAAAGCCCGGCGACTGCTCGCCGAAACGGATCATAAAATCGTCGAAGTAGCCACCATGGTCGGGTATGAGAGCTACAAGAGCTTCACACGGACCTTCCGGGATGTCATGGATATGCAACCCACCGAGTACCGGCAACTGATGCGTAGAAAATATGACAGCGAAGGGGAATACCAGGACACCGCACTATAAATGGGCGATATCCGTGCTTAAATAAACAGACATAAGCAAAAGCCAAAAAATTGGGTTATAACAAAAATTATTGTACCTTTCAGCCCATTATTACATTCGATAGAATAAAGATGACCCTAAAATGAAAGCGGTTTCCAAATAGTGCGCACAGAACCGCTTCATTGGGGACATTGTCGTCTATAGGTCAGTCTATTCCGAAGGAACACCATTATTTTAGCACAGGAGGGCAAGTATGAAGCGACTTCGCAAAACGGAGAGTGGATTGACGCACAGGCTATTAAGTTTGTTCTTAGCAGTAGTGCTGCTGGCTGGTGTTGGGCTATTGCCAACTTCAAAGGTTCAGGCAGCAGGAACGACCGTTACCTCTATGGCTTACTTTTCAGGGGCAGACGGACCTGTCATCTCCAAATCCGGGGTTGGACAAGCCAGTTTCGGTTTTGTTATGCCTATATTCAATGGAGGCTCCGCTACCTGGAACAACGTGTCGGATGATGTAGGTGTAAAGGTAAAAGTGAATGGCAATTGGCTTGATATTGATAGCGCAAGTGGCTACACCTATAACCAGAACTGGGGGCACTGGAGCGACGGCGGCTTGAACGGTTATTGGTTCACACTCTCCGCAACCACTGAGATTCAACTGTTCTCCAAAGCTAATGGGGTTACCCTTGATTACACTCTTGTCTTTCAAAACATAAACAAAGCAACCATCACTGCTATGGCACCTACTCAAGGGCCGCAGATTACAGCAGGTTTCACAGGCAGTGCAGGCTTTACTTATCCTACCTTCAACAATGACCCGTCCATCCCTTATCAAGCTGTGGCTGAGGATTTGAAGGTGTTCGTAAAACCTGTAAACAGCAGTACATGGATTGATATTGATAATAACGCAGCCAGCGGCTGGATCTATGATAACAACTTCGGCCAATTCACCGAAGGCGGTGGTGGCTATTGGTTTACCGTAACGGAGTCTATCAACGTAAAATTAGAGTCGAGAACCTCCTCGGCTAACGTCGTTTATACGATCACTTTTAATGAACCCGTAAGAAATTCGTATGTGCTCACTCCCTATGATGGCACAACCTACACAGCAGATGTGAACGGCGTCATAGGCGTACCGCTGCCCAAAATTGATGGGGGCGCCCCAATCGGCACCGAGCTTGGAAAATTCGTGTACCAGATTAACATTAACGGACAATGGGTGGCTATGAGTGACTCCAGTCAGAGCGGATTCGCATACGCCGCGAATGGCTACAACCACATGTCCGATGCCAATCAGTGGGGATACTGGGCTGACTATATCTACGGACTTTGGTTCCAACCGATTCAGGAGGATATGCAGATCCGTATCGGTTATCCATTGAATGGCCAAGCGGGTGGCAGTGTCGGCAATAATTTTGTCTACTATACCTTTATTGGCAATCCAAATGCCCCACGCCCGGATGTATCTGATCATGATGACATTGCCATCGGCACACCAACTGATCCGACAATCGCGGGCATGAATCTCATTTGGCAGGATGAATTTAACGGAACCGCACTCGATATGAATAAATGGAACTATGAAACAGGGTACTATATCAGTAATGATCCTCATAGCTGGGGTTGGGGCAATGCGGAGCTGCAGCACTATACAGACAGTCCACAAAATATTTTTGTACAAGATGGAAAGCTGAACATCCGGGTCTTGCACGACTCCAAATCCTTTCCACAGGATCCAAACCGGTTCGCACAATACTCCTCTGGTAAAATCAACACCAAGGACCATCTGTCCTTCCAGTATGGCAGAGTAGATATTCGTGCCAAGCTGCCTACAGGCAATGGCGTCTGGCCTGCACTCTGGATGCTCCCAGAAGATTCTGTATATGGTGCATGGGCTGCATCCGGTGAAATCGATATTATGGAAGCAAAAGGACGCTTGCCAGGTACGACCAGCGGCGCTATACACTTTGGCGGGCAGTGGCCGGTTAACCGATATATTGCTGGCGAATATCACTTCCCTGAAGGTCAGACCTTCGCTAATGACTATCATGTGTATTCCATGGTCTGGGAAGAAGATAACATAAAGTGGTATGTGGACGGCAATTTCTTCTTCAAAGTTAGCCGAGATCAATGGTATTCCACTGCCGCGCCGAACAATCCAAACGCCCCATTCGATAAGCCATTCTACCTCATCATGAATCTGGCGATCGGTGGTTACTTTGACAATTTAAATACCCCAGATCCGTCTGATATCCCTGCAACGATGCAGGTCGATTATGTTCGTGTGTATAAAGAAGGCAACAGTGAAAATCCAGGTAACAACAACGTGCCGGTTACCGGTGTAACGCTGAATCAGACCACCGCACAGGTGGAGGTTGGAAAGACTGTACAGTTGAACGCCAATGTCGCCCCGTCCAATGCAACCAATAAACAGGTCACTTGGAGCGTGTCAGGCAACAGCATCGCTTCCGTGAGCCAAAACGGTACCGTGACCGGCCTCGCTCCAGGCACGACAACCGTTACAGCTACAACTGCGGATGGCAATAAAACAGCCGTCTCCACCATCACCGTTGTGCCGTCATCATCATCCGGTACAATCATCGTTGGCGATGCGGTGCGGGGCTTGAAGAAGACAGGCAACGACCTGACCTTCTATGTGAATGGTGCAACCTTTGCCGACTTACATTATAAGATCAATAACGGTGGGCAGTTGAACGTAGCTATGACCCCGGCAGGGAACGGTAACTATACGTATCCTGTAAATAACCTGCAACAGGGGGATACCGTCGAGTACTTCTTCACCTATAATCCGGGGCAAGGGGCTGTAGATAGCCCGACGCTCACGTATGTTCATGGGGTGACGCAGGGGACTCCGGAGTAAATTGGTTAGACCTTAGTAGGAGCATGTTGCTACTAGGAGAGGAATTAAAGTGACTGGACGCTAGGAGAACTGTGTGAATACGAACAGGCGAGGGGGAGTGTTGGCTTCCCCTCGCCTGTTTTGTTGTTTCAGCAACATCGTTAGGAGCACTGCAATATCGCGGAATCGATTGGGTATCTTTCCTTTCTTTTATCGGATTTTATAGTACAAATGTCACTAAAAAATTAACAGTTTCAGCTACGTCTTTAGGTGTAACTTTACTAGTAATGAGTTGATGAATCAAATACTGTTTTTCTCCATTCTGGTATGGTATCTATCATCGGTATAAACCATCTTATGCGCTTTACCCCTTACATTATCCTCATTAATTCTGGAAGTATAGGCAACAGCCCTTCATTCCTCTGGAAATTAAAACTTTGTAGATAGTCACTTCCGCTAGTTGTTATAAATTCCATAAATAAACAAAATTAGTTAATTTGAACTATTACCTAATTTTTGAATTAAATATAATATTAAATAGAATTAATTAATTTAAGGGAGATGATTTAATGAAAAAATCAAAGTTGTTTTTAAAATCATCATTAGTTACTGTCTTGGCTGTTTCGTTTGCTCTTCCAGCGTATGCTGAAACTGATGGTGATCTTATTAATTCCAGCAAGCCAGATCAACAAGTTATAAACAATATTACATATTTAAACGGTATAGAAGTAATTCCTGACGACTATGCTGGAAAAAGAGATGCTGAACTAAAAGAAATTGTTCAAGTACCAAAATCAAAAGATCAAATTTCAACTAGGGGTATCAACAAATGGACCAAAATATCTGAATCAAACTTTTATACAGGTCATGATTGGGATAGATATAACAATAATACAAGCAAAGCTGTTTCGGTAACGTTAAAAACGACATCGAGCATGACAGCTTCAATTAGTGGAAGCACTAAATTCGGATTTAAAGATGTGGCTGAGGCTTCAATGACTGCTACTATCGGTGAAACATATTCGAAGGAGTTTACACAAAGCGTGTCAGTTCCTGGGTATTATGTTACTGAACTCAAAAGTGCCAAGAAAGCTTTAGAGCAAAACTACAAATACACTGATACAGGTATTATATGGGATACTGATTATTACGCTTCAAGTCTTGATCATCGAGGTAATGAATATTGGGTATTTTCAAATCCTCTATAGGTTAAGATAATTTAGTTAGTGGTAATGGGGCGTCCATTAGAGGATTGCCCCATTGTCGTAAGACAAGGAGGGTTGGCATGAGGAATATTACGTATACGGGTTGGAAAGCAACTACGCGTTTCATTCAATTAAATATACTAATTATTGTAGGATTGCTCATTTTAAGCGGATGTTCGGATCAGACAGTAACAGAAATAGAGAAATTTAGATATAACGAAGAAAAAATACAGACCCTCGAAAGTTTGAGAATAAACGAAGAAACTTTTTTGTTTAAAGATGATATGTTCACTATTATTTTTCCTTATTCTTTGGATTTTCTTAATAAAATTAAAGAGGTTCGCTTTTTTTTTAATGAGGAGCAAACTGATACCATTTCAAATGAAGACACACCAAAGATTAGTTTGAATGAGAATAAAATCATCTTTAATGAAGAAAGTCCAATAAACGATTTCAATCGTATTGAAGTATTGGACCTGTATGATCAAGTAATCACATTAAACACGGGTTTATATTCATTTGATAACTCTGTGAAGTATAGTGAGCTACCAGAGGGAAAAGAAAGCTACCAGAGATCAAGTCATTTTAGGCAAGAAGGACAGAAAATCATAATGACTTTTAGCTTAACTAATACTCCTGATTCTAAGATCAGATTTAGACTTCCATATTCCACACAAGATATTCTTGTAAACCCATCAACAACTTTACTAACTGAAAATGATAAATCTTCTTCTTATCAATTTGTATTTTTTGTTAATCAGTCTTATCTATTGAATAACGATCTTAACAATGTTAGTTTTGAACTAATTGTAGAGCAGCAATACCGTGGTTTGCATCATGTTATCAGCAAATCATTTATTCCAATAGACGCTCAAAGTATCAATAACAACTAGCGTTATATGAGTATTCTCGTTCGAACCTCTTTGTCAGTAGAATAAGGTTCTGCGAAGTTCACCTGTAAAGATAAGTAGCCTCCAGGCTGGCATAACAAGCAAATTCTCCTGCCCGATCAGCCGTAGCCATCAAGAATGTTTTTGAAGGGCCCTCCGAAGCAAATAGCTTCAATATCCTTGTCGGGATACTGAAGCTACAATCTATTATTATTGAACTTTGCCTTCATCCACTGTCTTCATTAATATCCTGAGTAATTCCCGAACCAGCTTAATTTCCTCCAGGGCATCAAATGGCTCAACCTCCAGAGCAGTAACAATCTTTTGGGTGTCTCCAGCGCAATGTTTCATTCTCCTCGTTCAACACCTGCCAAATACGTATCGATCATATCATCACGTTCTGCAAGTGCCTAAACCATAATTGAATGAGTTCGAAAGAATTAATAAAATCACCATAACAAGCAATTATCGACGCATAAGCAATTCTATTCTCCAGAGAAAAACAACCCCAAAAAAGATCCATGAGCATTCGAGAAATCAAATGTTCCCCCTAGAAAATATCCAATGGAGATAAAAATCGCACACCAGCACAAGGCTCCGAGGCCCGAGAAAAGTATATATTTCCGTGGGTTCATAGCGCTCATCCCTGCCAGATAACAAGTCAGATGACGGAACCCTGGAATATAGTAGCCGATGCAGATCGCCCAGGGGCCGTAACGCTGGAACCAGTTCTCTGTTTTCTCTAACCTTTTGGTTGTGAGTCTGACCCATTTTCCATACTTCCATAGCAACGGCTTGCCGAACTTCCGTCCAAGGGCGTAACTGCACAGCATACCACTCATAGCCCCGAGGACGCTGACCACAAGGGATACTGGGAAATTAAGCACCCCTATTGAAGAAAAATAGCCCACAATCGTCATGAGAACTTCATCAGGCACAGGCAAACCAATAATACCAAGCGTAAGGCATAGGAAGATGCCAATATAACCGTACTGGGTAACGATATCTTGTATGAAAGCGATGATGTCCACACTCCAGTTCTAATGGCTTTGGGCAAGGGAGACTGTTCTCGTCTCCTGAATGATTCATCGCCCTTTCAGGTATCTTAGCGCCTCCCTTGTCAATGAACCTAGTGCCGAATTGTCACATGACACTTGCAAAGCAGCTGAATGTCATAGATGACGAAATGCAACTTGTTGGTGTGACAACTCCTTTGCGATACTGGGCTCAGCCGATGATTAAAAGGCAAATCCAATAGTTAAGGAGACATCATTTATGAAGAATACGAAGAATACAAAGAATACGAAGAAATGGATTCGCAAGAATCGCGCAGTTCTACTATTAACTGTTCTGGTGTTAACGGGTACAGTCATTAACGCTTGTACGGAAGTAGGGAACGCAGCCAATAGCCCGCAGACTCCCCCGCCAGTTACATCTGAGGTTACCAGCCTGAAGGCGCCGCAGGATACCAAGGCACTGGAGGGACCGCGGGATTCCAAGGAACTGGAGACCTTTGCAGATGGCGTTTTTAAGGAAGCGATGAAAAAGTATAATACGGTTGGTTCTAATTTTGCAGTCGTTTCAAATGGTAAAGTGCTGTTAAGCAAGGGTTACGGTTATGCCGACAGGGAAAATAAAATTCCGGTAGACAGCAGCACCGTTTTCCAAATTGGTTCTGTGACGAAGCAGTTCACGGCATTGGCAGCTATGCAGCTGGTCGATAAGGGAAAAATTGATTTGCATCACGATATCCAGGAATACCTGGGAGGGATGAAGGTACCGAATAAAACAGGCAAAAAACTAACGATGTACGATCTGCTTACGTATACCAGCGGCTTTGACAAACCGGATATCCTCTCGGGATCGAAGCCGGAATATGTGAATCAATTCTACCCGATGAAGGAAGCTCTTGAAGCGAATATGCCGACGGTGGTCAGACCTCCGGGGGAAGCGTACACCTATGATAATTTTGGATTCACACTGGCGGGGTATGCGGTAGGGCAAGTAGCGGGCACGTCATACGCCCAGTATATGGAGGACAATATTTTCAAACCGCTGGGCATGAACTCGACGAATGTGCGGTTTAAACCCGACCTGCTCAAAAGAATGGCTGCCCATTATGATCCTAAAGGCAAGCTAATCCCCTTGGAGGGATTCATACCAACCGATCGGCCTAGCGGTGGTATGGTATCCAACGCAGATGACATGGTGAAGTACCTTATGATGCATCTGAACAACGGAACGTATGAAGGAAAACAAATCTTAAGTCCCGAGAGCATCAAGCAAATGCACACCTACCAGGTGTTCCCTGACAAAGATATCCCTGTCACAACCATCGGATTCGAAGGCTACTTCAAAGAGAAGATGAATGGTCAACATGTGGTTATCAAGGGGGGAAATGTGACTGGGCATTCTTCCTTGATTGTTCTTCTGCCGGAGAAAAATACAGCGCTCTACATGTCCTACAATAACGACTCCATGATGAGTCTCGACGTGTATGAGGCATTTATGAATCATTATTATCCTAAAAAAACAGCGGATCCAAAGCCATCCTACTCGGCTATCAGTGAGCAGCAAGCCAAGGACTACGTGGGATTGTACCAAAACACGCGTCTTGGATCCATGAGATCACACGTTTCCTATTCAAACGGAAAATTGGTTATAGAGACAGGAGATCTGGGCAAGAGTACGCTGAAAATGATCCGCCCGTTACTCTTTGAGGATGAAGCCGGCAATAAAATAGCCTTTCAAAAAAATGGGGCAGGCAAAATCACCTATTTCTATTACATGACGCTTCCGCACTACGTGGGTTATGCACAAAAAGTAAATACGGATACGCGATTCACTGATGTACCGGCGAACAGCAAGTATGCGTCTTATATTCAAAATCTCCGTGCTTTAAAGATCATGGACGGAAAGACAGCTACCCGCTTCGATCCGAATGGAAAGTTAACTCAAGGCGAGTTCTCGGCGTTGCTGCTACACGCCCATGGCTGGGAAAGCATGCCTTATACGATTGAAGACAACAAGAAGCAAATGTTGTCCGGAGTGCCTAATTATAAGCCTAATTCTCCTATCACCAGAGAGATGGCGGCAGTGATGATCCAAAACCTGAGACAAGCTGAGCCTGGAACCAAGAAGGTTACATTGCGTGGCGAAGGTGATGCCTGGGCAGTTAAAGCCATCACAACCCTTGTATCCCAAGGCATCATGGACCCGGATACCCAGATCAATAAGGACGGCTCCATCAACTTCCGTTCCAAGCAGCCACTGAAGCGGCAGGAAGCGAGCGCCTTATTGGATCTAGCATTTGATTACTACACATTGCCAATTGCCAAACGGTAATGAACGTAAACCCTAATTCTGAATAAGTAAAAAAGCCTTTAAAAATCTAAATGGCGGATGCCGACATACGAAGCATTATCACTCCGTATGCCGGGCATCCGCCACCATAATACATAACTTGGGGTTATTCCAAAAGCCCAGCCTCCCTGGCTTTTTGCACCGCTTCCTCCCGGTTGCGGACCCCCAGCTTCATATAAGCCGATGATGCATAGTTTCGAACCGTACCATCGGATAAATACAACTTAGAAGCAATGCTTTTATATCGCAGCCCTTTGGAGACGAATTGTAAAATTTCAAGCTCCCGGGGCGTTAACTCATAGGCCGATGACGCTTCTTTGACTAACGAAGGATCATCTCCGCTATTGTCCGCTTCCAGTTGGGCAAACAATTTGTGCGACATGCCTTGATCGATCAGTGTACCCCCGCGGTAGACGGTGCGTATCGTTTCAGCCAGCTCTAACGGCTGCATGGACTTCAACAAGTATCCGTCCACCCCGCTTCGCATTGCCTCGAGAGCCTGTCTGGTATCCTCGAACGTAGTGAGAATCAGAATGCGGATATCGGGCCACAATTCTTTTATCGTACGAGATGCGGCGATTCCATCCATGTTCGACATTTCCAGATCCATAAGCACCAGCTGCGGCTGAACCTGCCTGCACAGCTCGATCGCTTGCTCGCCATCCTCTGCCGTTCCAACAACCTGCAAATCCTGCTGCTCCTCCAGCAGAGTCCGCAGGCTTTCACGGATAAAGGGCTGGTCATCTACGACCAACAGCCGGATGACTTCATCCTTAAGCTCCGTTTGTCTGGGCAGCGTACAGGTAACCAGAGTGCCTTGTCCCGGCTCCGTATAGACGGCCACATGGCCTTGCAAATTCATCGCCCGCTCCTTCATGGCGCTCAAACCGAAGCCCTCCTTCACATTTTCCATCCCGCGGCCGTTATCTTGGATTTCCAGTCTCGTCTGCTGGGGCTCGAATTGCACGGACACCTTAATCTCTGTCGAGTTTCCATGACGCACAGCATTTGTCAACGACTCTTGCAGGCAGCGATAAAGGGCTGTCTTCGCTTGCTTCGTTACAGGGTATTCTTCCCCGTAGGCATGGAACCGAACCGTCACCTTGGCATGCTCTTGAAACTCCTCCGCCAGCTTCTTCAAAGACTGAAGCAGCGGAAGTGCCTCATGCGGCGATTCGATTTGATGCACGTAGCTTCTGACCTCCTCCATATTTTGGCGGCCCAGGTTCAATAGGGAATCGAGCCTTTCTCTCCCTGTATCCGTTGCCACCTCAGGACGCAACGTTTCCAATCCCATAATGAGCGAAGTGTAGGCATGACCGACGGTATCGTGAAGCTCTTTGGACAGTCGGTTCCGCTCTTCAGCAAGCGTGATGCGCTCGATCTGGGACAGGTACTGCTCCAACACTCCATTTTGTTCGCGGATAATTTCGCCTTGACGAGAATTGAGCGCGAGTAAATGAAAGGAAAATCCGAAGACATACGCCAGCCCGATGTGAACGGCCATGACCCAGTATTCACTCTGCTCTGCAAGCAGCTTGATCATGGCGGGCAGGAGCAATATGGATACAGGCCCTGACCAGAGATAGGTCTTTTGCGCGCTGTGGGCAGCAATTAGAAAGGCATACAGCAGGAATGAGAAATAGGCTTGCGGAAAAAATGCAGCCAGGTACAAACACATCCCGCCCGAGATCACGATTTCGGTAAACAGGTAGTATTTATAACCGAGCTGCAAGCAAAGCCACGGAACGGAAAAAGCAATCAGCTGCCACAGGATAAGCACCCCTATCGGCAGCGTGAAATATTCTTGCAGCCCTATAGTCGTAAACACGAGCGAAATGCTGCATATCAGGCGGATTATGAACATGAGCCAATCGTACCAATACCATTGCTTGACCATATCGAACAAATTCATCAACCCCTAACGACCTTCAGTATGACATTACGTAATTAGTATTGAATAAACCGCTATAGAGTAAACTACCATCGGGCGGCCTACGTTGCAAATACGGGCGTGGCGACTACCGGTTCACATGCTTGATCATCAGACGTGTGTAACCGCCTATCAAGTACGCCAAGCGACCCGTAAGCCTGTAGCTCACCGCCATCAACACGACCCCTGCGGCCGATACCATCACGGCTTTGGCAATCGTATCTACCCCCACAAAGGAAAGGTTGATAAACCGATAGAGGAACGGGGCCGCAATCAATACAAGCGGCGCTGCGTAAAGCAAGGCCGCACTGATCAGACTTAATATCCCTATCGGGAATTTCAACAGCAGCCAGCCAATTGCGATCCAGTTGCGTACGTTCAACAGCTCCTTTTTCGCTTGAAGCCAGCTCGACACATCGGGTCTCGCGGATTTAACGCAAGGCTCGGTGGTAATGTCCGTATAGATCTTGGTCTGTACTCGTTCAAATTGCAGGAAGGCGGTCGTCGTCCGCAAAACGTGTGTCAGGAGAGGAACTCCCGCGACAGTAAACGAAAGACTCAAGCCCAAGGTTAGAGCGACCAGATAAAAGCTGAAGTAAAACATTCCTGTGACAAAAGTAAGCAGCAGGAAATAGCCGTTTTGAATAAAGCTAACGACGGTTCTGGCCATCAAAGAGCCCACATCCTTTCCAAGTAGTAGATGTATTTTAAGGATCTTGATGTCAAATCCGCCAGTGTCATAATGTCATATGACATAAAATGAACGGAGTTATCCGCAGTAACGAGCGGGACAGGTGCCAGATGAGCCACTTTTCGGTCTCCGTTGCCTTCGCCCCTACGTATCTACTCATTAGAATCATCTTGATACATCGGATACAACGGCGCCGATGACGATCTGCTATCAGAAGATGAAGCTCTCCCAACTGTCCGTCAAGCTTAGGGCTTAGCGCTGACAAACTGTATTAAACGTGCTAGCATATTATCTAATCATGACGAATAATTACACGCATAGTATGGAGGAATTGGGAAGATGCTTGAAAACCATCGCCTAAAAGTCTTAATGGAAGTCCAACAGCAGATGCTGTTATCTAACTTTGATCTGAAGTTGTTTATGCAGACAATCTGCGATCGGATGTGCCTATTAACTGATGCCGACGGTTCTACTATAGAAATGCTGGCGGACGATGAAATGGTTTATGCCGCTGTCAGCGGTACCCTGCAGCCTCATCTTGGAATTCGAATAAAAAAGAACGGCAGCTTGTCGGGTTTGTGCGTGACAGAGAAAGAAATTTTGTATTCGCCGGATACACAGCAGGACGATCGCGTCGATAAGGAAGCGACTATGAGAGTCGGCGCACGGAGCATGGTCTGCGTACCCCTGTTTGACTCCAGCGCTGCCGTCGGCGTGTTGAAGGTCATTTCCGGTCGCTCCGACGCTTTCTCTGACCGCGATATTGAAACGCTACAGTTATTATCGCTCGCCCTGGGCTCAGAATTAGGCAAACAAATTAACTACGATGACAAAATTCGTGTGCTTAACGATTATGAGCAATTATTGATTCAATTAAGAGCCGAGATCGAAAAACGTAAAGAACTAGAGATCGAGCTTATTCAATTGACAGAGCGTGACATTTTGACGGGCTTGTTGAATCGCAGAGGATTTAGCACTCGCATCCAAGGCTGGATGAATCGGGCTAGTTGCCAAGAAGGCGTATTCGGGGTGTTCTACCTCGATTTGAATAAATTCAAGCAATGCAACGATACTTACGGACATGAAGTCGGTGATCTTGTACTTGTAGAGTTCGCGAAGCGAATTAAGCAAGTCGTTCGGGAGACCGATCTATTAGCACGCGTTGGCGGCGATGAATTTCTGGTGGCAGCATGGCTGCAAAACGGCTACGACGGCTTGGTGCAGGTTGCTAAGCGTTTGATCGGGCAACTAGAGTCACCGATGCAGATCAAGGAGCTTCAACTACCGATGACCACTAGCGTTGGCTGTACGCTATGGGTGGAGGGCATGACGGAACTTGATCTCATTCGCGATGCGGACCAATCGATGTATCTCGCCAAGACCAACGGTACTAATAGAATTGCGATTAAAGGCGAGCTGGTAGTGTGATTTCAGTTATACGGATACCCCATTAAGAGGGTCACGGGGCCAGTCAAAACAATGGAAATATTCATCGACGCCGCGAGTCTAGGCAAAAGTGAGAAATCGAAAGGCACCCGATTAGGGTGCCTTTTTTTGCTAATGGATTTACATTCGGCCATCTCTGTCTCACAATCTCCATAATGCCAATGGCGTAATCTTATAGTTGAACCATATCATCCCTTATAATAAAATACTTTGAACAGAGGAGTTGATGTTATGAACGAAAAAGAAAAATCGCATGCTGGTCTGTTATACCAACCTGGCGATCCTGAGCTTGTCGCAGACCGTGCGGATACCGTGAAAAAGCTATATGAATATAACAATATACACCCGCTAGACCACGAAGCACGACGGACTGCCATTCGCGGACTGCTGGGAAAGACGGGAGATAATTGCGTTGTGGAGCAGCCGCTTTTCTGTACTTATGGGTACAATACCACGGTAGGGGATAATTTTTTTCTCAATGTTAATTGCAAACTCATGGACAGCGGGAAAATTACTATTGGTAACAACGTATTTATTGCGCCCAACGTCTGCCTTATAACAGAAGAACATGCCATGGATGTAGAGCAACGGTTGGAGGGGTTGGAATACACACATCCAGTCAATATTGGTGATAATGTATGGATCGGTGCAGGCGCTACAGTCCTGCCGGGAGTGACGATCGGCGCGAACAGCGTGATCGGGGCCGGCAGTGTCGTTACGAAGGACATTCCGCCAGATAGTTTGGCTGTGGGCAATCCGTGCAAGGTCATTCGCTCTTTGAAAAAAGCCCTTTAGTCGGGCGCCAATCGGGGATTCTATCGCTGTCAGAACTATAACAACAACCCTCATGTGGTCTCACCCTAATTCCTAGCGTTATCTATCTGTCACATTTACATCCTGGGATTCGAGCAGTATTGGACTTTGCTTTGATGTGCAAGCTCCACACAAAAACAAGGCTGCTTTGAAATTGACTTCAAAGCAGCCTTGTTTGATTTCCCTTTACTTGTTATTTTGCGCCAACATTCTCAGTAGCACCGTTACCGACTCTGCTCTTGTCGTTTTATCGCCCGGGGCAAATGCATTTGCACCTTTGCCTTCGATAATGCTCAGCTTTTTAATGGCCCCAACTGCACCTTTCGCCCAGTTCGGAATTTCCTTTTCGTCCGCGAAGCCTGTTGCCGTTGCAGCTTCAACTGACTGTCCCAGCGCTTTTGCGATCATCACCGCCATCTCCAGACGCGTAATTTCGGCGTCCGGTCGGAAAGTGCCGTCTTCATAGCCATTAATGATGCTCGCTTTTACCGCTTGCGCGACCGAATTCTGCGCCCATGTTGCGATCTTCCCTTTATCAATAAACGTCAGTTCGGCTCCATCTCCTTGCGGCTTGAGAGTATTCATCAGCATAACTGCAAATTCCGCACGCGTTACGGTACGGTTCGGATTGAACGTACCGTCCGGATAACCGCTGATGATTCCGAAGCTTACCGCTTGATTGATGCTCGCCTCAGCCCAGTGTCCGGAAATATCGCTGAAGTTGACCGGCGTGACTGTAGCTGAATCTTCGCCTTGACCTGCTGCGAGTACCGCATACTTCGTAAAGTGGTTAACTTTTATGGTGATGGTATTTCCTTTTACCTCGCCGCCGATTTCCACCCATACCTTCTTTATTTCGTCGTAGAAAAATACAGAAGGTTTTTGATTACCCTTTAATTTTTTCGGATCAAAGGTAAAGATCATCGTGAGTTCCTTGCTGAAATTTTCCGGAAAGTTTTTTAGAATTTCGAATACCGGACTGACCAGAACATCCTTGCTTGTAAGCAGCTTTTGTGTGTCTGCCACTTTTTCTACCGTGATTTTCAATTCTTTGTTTGACGCACCTGTAGGAATTATAATCTTGACATCATCGCCTATGCTAACCTCGCCGGATTTACCAATGGAAAGCGTTAGCGTACCGTCTGTGGAGATCACTGTATTGTTTGAGGACGTTACTGGCAGGGTACCGCTATTGCCTGATGTTGGTTCTGATGTTGGTGTTGGTGTTGGTGTTGGTGTTGATGCTGGTGCTGCTGCTACCGTCACCGTTACTGTATAATCCTGTGTCGTATTGTCCGCTGCTACAACGGTGTATATCACTGGTTCCGTGAAATTCTGCTGCGTTGTTCCGCTCGCTTGTGTTGTGCTTCCCACCTTCACACTAGCGCCCGTTGTTGTAAACGTTGGCACTAACGACGTTACATTCGTTCCATATGGCACGGTCAATGCGATGGTTTTGTTCGATTCATTAACCGTTCCCGTTACCGCCGAACTCAATCCCCCGAATCCAAATGCTGTGATGGCCTTTGCAGAGTTCGCCGCTACCGTCACCGTTACCGTATAATCCTGTGTCGTATTGTCCGCCGCTACAACGGTGTATGTTACGGGTTCCGTGAAATTCTGCTGTGTTGTTCCACTCGCTTGTTCGGTGCTTCCCACCTTCACGCTAGCGCCCGTTGTTGTAAACGTTGGCACTAACGACGTTACATTCGTTCCATATGGCACGGTCAACGCGATGGTTTTGTTCGATTCATTAACCGTTCCCGTTACCGCCGGGCTCAATCCCGCGAATCCAAATGCTGTAATTTCTTTTGCAGAGTTCGCTGCTACCGTCACCGTTACCGTGTAGTCTTGTGTCGTATTGTCCGCTGCTACAACGGTGTATGTTACTGGTTCCGTGAAATTCTGCTGTGTTGTTCCACTCGCTTGTTCAGTGCTTCCCACCTTCACGCTAGCGCCCGTTGTTGTAAACGTTGGCACTAACGACGTTACATTCGTTCCGTATGGCACCGTCAATGCGATGGTTTTATTCGATTCGTTAACCGTTCCCGTTACCGCAGGGCTCAATCCCGCGAATCCAAATGCTGTGATGGCCTTTGCAGTGTTCGCCGCTACCGTCACCGTTACCGAATAATCCTGTGTCGTATTGTCCGCTGCTACAACGGTGTATGTGACCGGTTCCGTGAAATTCTGCTGTGTTGTTCCACTCGCTTGTTCGGTGCTTCCCACCTTCACGCTAACGCCCGTTGTTGTAAACGTTGGGACTAGCGACGTTACATCCGTCCCGTATGGCACGGTCAATGCGATGGTCTTATTCGATTCGTTAACCGTTCCCGTTACTACCGAACTCAGTCCCGCGAATCCAAATGCCGTGATGGCTTTTGCAGGATTCGCCGCTACCGTCACCGTTACCGTATAATCTTGTGTCGTATTGTCTTCCGCTACAACAGTGTATGTTACTGGTTCAGTGAAATTCTGCTGTGTTGTTCCGCTCTCTTGCGCAGTACTTCCCACCTTCACGCTAACGCCCGTTGTTGTAAACGTTGGGACTAGTGACGTTATATCCGTTCCGTATGGCACGGTCAATTCGATGGTCTTATTCGATTCATTAACTGTTCCCGTTACCGCCGGGCTCAGTCCCTCGAATCCGAATGCTGTGATGGCTTTTGCAGAATTTGCTGCCACCGTCACCGTTACCGTATACGTTACCTTCGTAGTTCCATCCTGCGCAGTAACAATAACCTTCTTGCCGGTTGCCAAAGCCGTCGCTACGGTTGTTCCGTCTGCATCATAGACTTCAAACGATGCATTCTCTGCCGGCGTGATCGCTGCCTTGAACTCATTCAACGTCGTGGCGTACGGAACATTCGTGATGCTTTCCTCCGCTGTTCCGCCTGTGCTTACCGTTCCTATCGTCGAGGTCAGCGTTGCGTCTGCGCTCAGTGTCTGAACAGGGACTGCATCGCTCTGCTCCGATTCACCAATTGCATTGAATGCGCTCACCGTAAACGTATAAGAGGTATTCGGTGTCAGTCCGCTCACCGTATAAGTGGTGCCGGATACAGTGGCAATCGCCGGATTGTCTCCATTCTCGTAGAGGTAATAACCGGTCGCTCCTGATACGGCATCCCACGAAAGGATAGTTGATACAGATGTGGTGCTGCTGGATTGCAAATTCGCAGGTGTTTCGGGAGCGATTAGTTGTACTACACCGTTTATTCCCCCTGCGTATAGCGTTCCCCCGACTTCCAGCAGCGCATGTAGCTGGCTCGGCGAACCGACTACCTGTTCCCATATGCCGTTGCTGTACATCCACACGTCGTTGCTATCGTTATCTGTCCCCGCATACAGCGTACCGTTCGCATTGAGCAAGGCATTCACACCACTCGGCGCATGGCTGGTCGTCATCTGCGTCCATTCGGGTATAGTCGCGTTAGCATCGTAGGTCCATATGTCATTGTCAAAGTTACTAGTCCCCGCATACAGCGTACCGTTCACATTGAGCAAGGATGTCACATAACTCGGCGCATGGCTGGTCGTCATCTGCGCCCATTCGGGCGTAGTCGCAGTCGTGTCATATGTCCATACGTCATTGCCACCAGCAGCATTCCCCGCATATAGCGTGCCGTTCACATTAAGCAACGTATTTACGTAACTCGGCGCGCTGCCGGTCGTCATCTGCGTCCATTCAGGCATAGTCGCGGCAGTATCATATGTCCATATGTCATTGTCGCCGTTATTCGTCCCCGCATACAGCGTTCCGTTTACATTGAGCAAGGCATATACGTTACTTGGCGCATTGCTTACTGTCATCTGCGTCCATTTTGGAGTAGTAGCAGACGTGTCATATGTCCATACATCGTTGTCATCGTCGTCATTAGAAGTCCCCGCATACAGCGTACCGTTTACATCAATTAAGGCATACACATATCCCGGCGAGCCACTCATCTGTGTCCATCCGCCTCTGGTCGTATACGCCCATACGGCGTTATTGTCGTCATCCGTCCCTGCATACAGCGTGCCATTGGCACTAAGCAAGGTGTTGGTTCTGCCTGGCAAAGCGCCCATCTGTGCCCACGTGCCGTTACTGTTCGTCCATACGTCGTTCCTTCCGGTCTGCGTCCCTGCATACAACGTCCCGTTGTCATCGAGCAAGGCATATACACTGCCCGGTGCGCCGTTCATCTTCGCCCAACCGTCGCCAGTCGTGTACGTCCATACGTCGTCGAAACCGGCACCGGAGGCAGTTCCCGCATACAGCGTGCCGCTCACGAAGCGCAAGGTTTTCACTCTGGCCGGCGCACCGGCTATTGGCGTCCATGTACCGTTGCTGTTATTGTACGTCCAAACGCTGCGGTTGTCTCCAGATTGAGTTCCCGCCGCATACAGCATGCCGTTTACATTAAGCAACGAAGCTATATATTTGGGATTGCTAACGCCGTTGCTTATCTGCATCCAGCTACCGTTACTGTTCGACCATACGCCGTTGCTTCCAGTCCCCGCATATAGCGTGCCATTAATATACGTCAAGGCTTGTACATCGCCCGGCGAACCCATCATCTTCGTCCAACCGGCAATAGCCGTGTACGTCCATACGTCGTTGCTAGAGCCATTCGAAGCCCCCGCATAAATCGCACCGTTTACATCGATCAAGGAATACACATTGCTCGGCGAGCCGGGCATCTGCTTCCATCCACCACTAGCCGTGTACGTTGATACGTTATTGCCGTCACCCCAAGCCCCCGCATACAACGTGCCATCCGCATCAACGAGAAAGCTTCGCACATTGGCCGGCGAGCCGCTCATCTGTGTCCAAGTACCATTACTGTTCGACCATACGTCATTGCCGAAATTCCCCGTCCCCGCATACAACGTGCTGTCCACTTTGAGCAAAGTTTGCACGTTGGACGGTTGTACACTTTGTCCCACCGCTGGCCAAGTTGACGAGGCAGCATGGACTGCCGTTCCTGCACCCATGAATGGGATGAGCGTCAAGACGAGTACAAATGCCAGAACGATCTTCCCTGATCGGGAAGACCACCTCTTGAGTCTTGATGTCGATCGTTTCATAAATTCGTATACACCTCTTTATTTGTAATAATGATTGCAACCGGCGATGCAGCGATACAAGATGACTATAGACGACAAATAACAACATTCCCTCGCCATTCTTGTCGATCATTGTCACTGTCGTCCTAATATAAGACGATTTCAACACAAAAAAAATCCCCCATCTAAGGGGGAGGGACGGAAAAAATATGGGGGATATACCTCATGCAAATATTTATTGTACAATAAGGATTCTCCTTAATTGCGATAAATAGCTCTCACAACCATTTTAATTCTTTTCCTTGCTTCAGTGCCTGTGCTCTGCTGTTCACATGAAGTTTTCTATACATACTTTTCAGATGGCTCTTGACCGTTTCGGCTGTGATTTGAAGTTGTTCGGCGATCTGTTTATTCGATAGCCCCATGTCAATCATCCGTAATATTTTTAATTCCTGTTTCGTGATAAGGGCTCTCGGGCTTGCAGTCCCATTCGTATGATCCGACATCAACAAAAGCAATTTTCTGGCGTAGAGTATACCCGCAGACTTACGGTTAACGCTGATCTGCCTTTGCCGGATATATTCACGCAGCAATTCGGCCATCTTTGCCCCTTCATCCAAGAAACTGCGGATGTATTTCCCTGGTTCCGCCAATTGGAGTGCCGCTTCCAGCTTCATTACAGCGTTCGTCAATTCTCCTTTTCGATAAAAAGCCATGCTTTGTAGAATGACCACCTTGACCTTATCCCAGGTCCGCTCAGCCTTATCGACAAGCAGGTACAATTGTTCTAGCAGTTGTAAAGCTTCATCGACTTCTCGGCGTTCCATAAGCGCGCTTGCCAAAATAAGATATTCTTTAATCGGACCGAGCGGGATCGTATCGGTATGCTTGATGCCGCATGTTTGCAGCCAACGCTCATCCATAGAGCCGTTCGCAAGCGACAAATTTGCCTTCTCCGCCTCTATCCTCCTCATAAACATGGCTTTATCCACTGAATTGATCTTAGGTTTAACCCACTCAAGCCATTCCAACGCTTTAGCCGAATCCCCCTTGGCCTGACAGATCCGCGCAACATTAACAGAAGCGCCTAACAGAATAAGAGCATACGGCTGCATACACGTTGACCTCAGTACCCTCTCCGCATAAGCTTCGGCTTCTTCCAAGCGGTTCCATTCATATAACAGCAAGCTGTACGTATTGTAGAAAAACCCGGCGTAGGGGTAATTGTCTCTCTCTTCCCATACTTTAATCCATTTATTAAAGAATCTCTCCGCATCATGCAGATCATTGAAAAAACTCAATAAGGTATCAAAATACATCGAATACGAGTTCGCTTCGATCATCTGAACGTAGCTTCCCTCAGGCGCATGCCGATCAAATATCTCAAAATATTCATTCGCCCGCCGAAAGTCTCTTCGGTAAAAAGAAACGGCCGCGGACAAAAAATGGACGGTTCCTGCGTAAGGTTTCCATTCCGGATCCGATAGCTTGTCCTCCATTAGGCGAAGTCTTGCTTGTGCCAACTCCAATTCATTAGTTTCCACCATCACTTTGACAAAAAGAAATTGAATTCCCGGCTTTCCAGTAAAACAGGACTCCGGTAGATCGCGCAACCATCGATAAAGCACACCTCTCTTCGCATGAAGGTTTTGCAGATGCTTTTCGATCAAAGCGCTTGCTTCGAGTTGAAGTCCACCCATAAATAGTTGCTCAACCGCTTCTTCCAAAAACCCGTGCTCCTCCAACCAACGGGCTGCCTTGACATGCAACTCCTTCGATTGTCCCGCATACCTCTGCCGAAAAAGCCTCCGTAAAAACTCGGAAAACAAATGATGATAGCGATACCATTCCCGCTGATCATCCAAGGAAACGATAAACAAATTATGCTGTTCCAGTCTTTCCAGCAGCTCCTGACAATTCGCTTGTCCGGTAACCGTCTCGCACAACGGGCCATTCATCCTGACTACGATCGAAGTTTCCAATAGAAAGGACTGAATTTCGCTCGGCTGGAGACTAAAAACCTCCTGAAACAAAAAATCGGATATGTTGCGGTGTTCCCCGCTAAAGGCGCGGATAAAATCCGAATAATTGCTACTTCTTTGCAGCGAAATGGCCGCAAGATACAGTCCGCTAATCCACCCTTCCGTGCGGTCGACCAGTACAGCTATCTTTTCTCCCGACAGTGGCAATCCCATGCAATCCTGAAAGTAACGAATTCCTTCCGCAAGTTGAAATCGCAGCTCCTGAATCGTGATTTTCACCATTTGGCCAGTCGTCTGCAGCCTTGCTGTAGGAAAGGGCATTTCTGCCCGGCTTGTTACATAGAGGTGGATATGAGCGGGCAAATAAGCAAGAAAATATGCCACTGATGCGTGAATGGAGGCAAGATCAATCACATGATAATCGTCCCAAATCATGACCAATTCATCCGAGTTGCTGTCAAGCTCGCGAATCATGGCTGAGATGAACGGCTCAAACGCTCCTGACTTTAAGGATGACAAATACGGGGTGACTGTTTCCGCAAATTGGGGGTTCTTACTATTGACTGCAGCGATCGTATAGCTCCAAAACTCAATCAGATCATTATCTTGAGGACCCAAGGAAATCCATACGGCAGGTATGGCGGACTGCTGCAGCCACTGACTCAAAGCTGTAGTTTTGCCGTACCCTCCGGGAGCCGTCACAGATGTAAGTTTGCTCTTTAATCCTTTATTTAATAGATCCGTGATCGTCGCTCGCTCAACAAGGTCATCGCGCCGCGTCTGCGGGATATGAAGCTTAGTACTCAGGATCATTGAAGGGCACCTCGAATCTGGTTGTGTTAATCCTTTCTCTATTATATCTGATTTCTAATCTAGAGTTGCTAAATAAAATAAGCCGGGCAGCTTCCTCGCCCAGCCATCGATTAATGCGAAAAATTTCGTCTTACTTATGATACGGTTCACCGCGTTGGCTGAAGCGGCAAGTTTTAGGGCCATCCTTTGTCGGATGGCCCTTTCTTTGATCTGGCTTTGTTCAACTATCGTTCGTCACTAGTTCAGTTAGAGGATGCTACAAAAAGACTAAATATTCCGTTCCTCATACTCAAAGGGCTCTTCACAAGAGTACATGTCATGGAAAAATCCCTTATACGGGATATCGTCCTCCAGACATTTTATGAGATACGACAATTCCTCGTCACACTCCGGTTCCTCACCAGCGTTCTGCATTACCTCGAAAGCATCCACAATACTCTCCATAATGTCTACTTGAATAAATAAGGGCAGCCTATCCAACATTGAATCTTCCACTTTGGTCTCGGATCTATATCCCGCGAGGACAGTTTCAAAATAATCATTCATAAACTTTCTGCGTTTACCAGCGTCCGGTTCAAATTGAGTCCAGCCCACTCCGTGAGTCCAGAGACTTGCTAGGTCACACATATACCACCCGAAACATGAATTATCGAAATCATATACGGTTATTTGCCCAGTATCAAAATCTATCGAATAATTCCCATCGTTATAATCAAAATGGATCATACCGAACGTCTCCTGATTAATTCCCAATCCTTTTAAAGTATTGAGGATCTGTACCATTTTCCCCTTAACCAAGGGTAAGGAGTCAGGAATCAGTCTATCGATATATTCAGCATTAAATTTATCAAAAAAACTATAACGGCGATGAACAGGCGTATATCCTTTTGATATATGGTGCAGCTTCCCCAGAACTTTACCGCAATTATAATAATATTCAGTAATCGGAGCTCCATCCCGGTACTGATAATGATTTTCCACAAGCGTCTTGCCCTTGGCCTTTTCAAATAGGCAGACAAAAAAAGTGCGGTTATTGTGAGTGATTTCTTCTAGCAGGTTTCCCTTCTTGGAGCTGACTACATCCGCGACAGTTCCACCATGCTCGAATAAATACCTGATATACTCCACTTCTCCCAGAAAATCTTCCCGGCTTCTGTCAGGCAAAAAAGCGATTCTTAGTATCTTGGCGTTGACACCTTCTTTCTCACAGGTGTATACGACATTCCTGCCGCCCTCATGTGGCGGTATCTGCCGGATGACAAAGCCTTCTAATCCGAACAATTCTGATACTGCTGTAAGTAAATAGGTATCTCCGATTGAAACAACTTCGTTGTAGTTTATAACTATCTCTCCTTTTCGTACAACCATCATTTATGAATACCAAAAGAGCATACCTCAATAGCGGCAAGCTCAATGGACTTTTTTGATCATTTTAAGCATTGTTCACTCTGATGGGCGCAAACCATTCCATTTCACAATATTGTCCATCATATGCATCCGTGTCAATTTTTTCGAAGAAGAATTCGCTATCCAGAAGTTCGTATCTCCCATTGTGCTCCTGGACAAGCCTATCGATGGCAGTATACAGCGCCTCTGCGCGTAATTCGCTAATTTCCTCGTAATGATGGTTCCCAATATAGCGAAAGCTCACACACATAGAAGCAGGGACTGTGTCACCTGTAAAACCGTCTGGAATATCGTTCAGATCCCTTACACGCATAGACGGTAGATAGTGCGTCCAACTAAGCGATGAATCAGGTTTCCTCGTTAGACCGTAAAAGATATTAGATTCTACTGGATCAGGAACATTATGCCGATTGCCCCACCAAAACTGTTTGGCCACTTCGGGTGCTTTTGTCGGTGCTTCAGCAATCTCAATTTGATACATTCGCCCGATTAAATGAAAGGATGGAATCATGACCAATTCCGGCCCGTATAGCATATTCCCGCTAACATTATTCTTTGGAAATAGATTAAGAGGAGGTGTTAAGTGAATGTTTCTGCCGGAATCTCTACATTCACCAGGCGTAAGCCCATATTCGCGTTTAAACGCACGTATGTAGGTTTGCTCATGTTCATAACCGCATTCCATAGCAATGTCGAGGACCCGCTTCTCAGTTTTCATCAAATCCTCTAAGCTGACGGCTAGCTTTCGAGAGCGGATATAGCTTTGTAGCGGCACGCCAAAAGCGAACTTGAAAAGTCGACGCAAATGAATAGTGGAGATCGGGAGATCGTTCAGATATTCTGTCTCGCTCGTACCAGAAATATTTTCTTCTATTCGGGATAGGAGATCAGAAAGGAGTTTGTATGGTTGTATAGCCGATGTCACTCTCCTGGTATGTTTTTGTTCCTAAAATTCTAAACCGAACATATTTGCTACTAGTGAAATCATACCACAAGGTGGAAATTATTGTCGCTTAATTGAAGGGCTAGAATCCTTATAAATTATCGAATTTCCTGCTATTCTGTACGTTAGCTAAGACCGCTTCAAGCAATTTTTGCTACATATATCATATTCATGACCTAGAGCCAAGACCCTTATATCTAACATATTTCATTCCAACTCTAAAACTGATTCGCCACTAATTATCGTACCGTTATTCTTACCTTCACAAATTTCTTTCATCGAGCCTGGTTTATCGAAGTTAAACACATGCATTGGCAGATTGTAGTCTCTTGCTAAAATGAAAGCTGATTGGTCCATTACCTTTAAGTTGTGTTTTAAAACGTCGTTGTAATGAAGCGAACGAAATTTCCTTGCATCTTTATCAAATTTAGGGTCTGCATTAAGAACACCATCAACACCTTGCTTTGCAACTAATAAAGCGTCACAATTAACCTCGATGGCTCTTTGTACTGAAGGATAGTCTGTTGTAACGTAAGGTTGACCGTTCCCCCCTGCAAAAATTACAATATAGCCTTTTTCTAGATGGTGGATTGCTCTTAGACGGATGTATGGTTCTGCAACTGAAGTAATAGGTATTGCCGTCATTACTCGTACTTCCTTTTTGGTCTTGGCTTTAAGAACTCCACGAAGCATTAAACTATTTACTACAGTCGCAAGCGTCCCAATGTTATCAGCTTCTGCCCTTTCTATCCCCCAGCTTTCCGCCATATTACCTCTGAAAATGTTACCCCCACCTATAACTAACGATACTTCAACGCCTAAGTTTACTACTGACATAATTTCATCCGCAATATGGTCTAACCTTTCTGGCTCAAAACCAAATTCAGAGTTTCCTGCTACTGCTCCACCACTTAGCTTAACGAGAACCCTTTTGTACCTTGACAATTATTACACCCCCATAAAATAAAAACACTAAAGCAATAAATGCTTTAGTGTTCTAATGGAATGGAAATATGAAATTACGCAAGTCGACTGAATGTAAGTCTTCCGTTTCCACCTCATACTCCCACCCCTTGATGTTTTTTCCATCAAGTAATTTTACATTACGTGAAGGTAAATTGCAATTACCGTAACCTACATATTTTACTTGTTATCGTATCGCTTCGCCAGACCGCACCAGAAGCCATTCTGGTGTGTTCTACACCTTACTTCCACGGGCTTCTCAACGGTAATAACGAAGGTTGAACCAGTGAAACAAAAAGACTTACTTCACTCAATCATAAACAAGATCACTGTTAACATTGGGAACAACCCCGACGAAAGAAGCGTCAAGGACATTGAATTGTTCTTTGACGCTTCAATTAACGACGACTTTGTGCTTACTTGTGATACCGTTCACCGTATCATCTTTAAAGCGAAATTGAAAGGCACCCGTTTGGGGCCTTTGGGTGCCTTCACTTGGATCTCACTTCAACGACAGAGTATGGGCATGGGATACGCGAAACGAGTCAATGATAAAGACTCCCTCGACCTTTGGCAATTGAGATTTAAGTCCTGTTACACACTACACATGATTGATTTAGAAGTTCAGTGAACGTCCAATGGTTCGGTTCCTGCAGGACAAAGGGCTGAAATTTATCGCTGATTATTTCCCTGTACTCGTCTGCTTTTTGAACTGCGATGAAATTTTTGATAACCTTCTCTTTAATCATTGCTCTCACAGTGCTGGATAACTCCATAGCCAAGATAATTTTCGGAATAGAGCATTCAACTTGTCCACACGAACATTTTCGGATAAATATGCAGCCAATTTCCCCATGCCAGAGATACCTGCGCCTGTAGAAATACCGCTCCCAACAACAAGTACAGGATTTAATTTAAATGTATATTTTATAAAATCAGAATACTTGTTTTTTCATAGCGTTGTCTCCTTGGATCGAAGCATTAGTCTCATTCATGCTCATAGTTCGACATTTCTCATGAAAAACCTGCTGCCAATTAAGAGGCGTCTAAAAACAAGATATCGTTCTTAAAATATGTAGTGTTATCCATTTTTCGTTATTCAACGGTCGACTGTTTCGAGCTTTTCATGATGGATGGCAGATGTTTCTATACCTCCTATGGAAAAGGCAGGAATTTACCGATGAAAGCTAGAATGATAGAAATTATGTCGAAAATACTAAAATGCTGCTAAGGAGTTACCTTATGATACGAGTTTATAGGGGCAAGCGATCTGAACCGTTTTATCAAGAGTGGAAAGCCCAAGGACTGCTTTCAGATAAATATAAGTTATCAAGAGACTTCATCGAATTCGTAAATGAAAAGTGTGTTTTCTGTGAAACACAAGGCAACGACGAGAAACTTTTCCTAGATTATTATAGGCCCATAAAGGGGGCAAGAAATTCAACAACAGGCGAACTCTTCAAAGACCATTATCGATGGTTAGAAAATGAGTGGGATAATTTCGTCGTTATTTGTCAGCATTGTCTAAGATCAAAGAGTAATCGATTTCCCGTTGAAGGAAGATTGGCACCGATAGACGCATCCGAAAAAGAATTACTTAAAGAAAAAAGATTATTGCTCAATCCGTTTATTGATCATCCAGAAAAACACTTCTTTTATGAAAGAAACGGAAAAATCGGTTCACATACGCAAAAAGGTCTCACATCGATTGACGTTCTAAGTTTGAATCGAGTCGATTTGGTGGCAAGAAGAAACGTGGAAAGTAAGAAGTTTGAAGCCCTCTGCGAGCAATATTTGCAGTATCAAGACGATTCTAGCTTGCTCTACGCTATCGAAGAGAATGTTTCTCCACATGCAGGTATGGCAGGTCTTAAAAGATTTTTGCTCGCGGAAATGATCGAGTCGGGCCAGATGCCGAATAGGAAAGAGCTACTGAGCCCCTTACGTCGAAAGATTGGTACGAATCCCCGTTATTACCAATTGGGGCCGGCTAAAAAGCCTGCAACAATGGAATCAAATATCATTGAAAACCGCGATTTTAACGATCCAAATGGCAGACTGCTCATTCGGGACATATACGGTAAGCAAAGATTCATTGAATCCGTAGAGATTTGCAATTTTCGGGGTATCAAACACATACATCTCGATTTCAGTCGAAGTAAAAGCAAAACGGCCCCATGGTTAATGCTTCTCGGCGAGAATGGGATTGGAAAAAGCTCAATCTTGCAAGCGATCTCGATCACGTTAATGGGACGGCAGGCAAGGGAAGTTCTTAAGTTGAAAGCGCGCGATTTTTTGCGACATGGCGCTGACTTGGGGCATGTCTTCGTTAAATTAACTGGTGAAAATAAACCGGTGAGACTTCTTCTGAGTCAAGGTAGCGATGGGTTTGAAGGAGAACATCACATTTCTCCGAGAGTGTTGATCCTTTCCTACGGTTCGACAAGATTATTGCCGCCAATAAATTATCCGCAAACTAACGACGAACAATGGGTACGCGTAGAAAATCTATTTAATCCTTTTGCTCCTCTAGTCAATGTAGAACAATACTTAACAAGTCTGCAAGAAGAGGATTTTATTAAAATGAGGGAAGCCATCGAATCATTATTTCTTGAACCGGTGCTGTTATCTCGTGAACCCAATGGAATCCTATTCGAATTTATTGAGAAGAAGGAAATGGTACTTTTGAGGGATCTTAGCGACGGGTTCAGAACCATTATTGCACTAGCGGCGGATATCATGATGGTTATGAAAACGAGATGGAACAGCATGGATGCGGAAGGAATCGTCCTTATCGATGAATTAGATGCACATCTCCATCCTCGATGGAATATCGAAATTGTCATTCGGCTCCGTAAAGCATTTCCTATGGTTCAATTTATTGCGACGACGCACAATCCATTAACGTTACGAGGTCTTGATCAAGGTGAACTGTCAGTCATCTTGGAAGATAACAATCGCAACACTGTGATTAGTCAACAATTGCCCAACCAAAAGGATCTGATGATCGACGAAATACTCACTTCGAAGCTGTTTGGATTAAATAACACTTCTCCCGAGATAAATGAAAAATTTAATGAATATTATCTTCTCTTATCCGATCCCAACCCTACTAGAGAGCAGCAAGAGGAGATTAAAAAATATCAATTAGAACTACATACCGCAAGCATGATGGGGACGACGATGCGTGACCGCTTATTCTATGACGCGATTGATCTCTATTTAGCCCATCAAAAGCATAGAAATAGCGAATTAATTGAACGAGACCTTCAGCACGGGATTATGGAGGCCATTGAATTGTTAGAAAGGAAATATTTATTATGATCTACGTAGAAAGAAAGGAGAGACCTGCAATCCTTGATCTAGAAGATCAAGGATCTAAAGGATATATTGAATATCAGGCTGCTCTTACACATTTTAGAACAAATGACCGAGCATTTAACTTCGATGTATATTCAGATCCAAAGGTTAAAGAAGCACTCATCGGCATGTTCCACGGCAAGTGTGCATATTGCGAACGTGAAGTAATTTCCATTGACTATGGGGATGTTGAGCACTTTCGCCCAAAACAAGCTTACAGAAGGGCAAAGGGTCAAGACCTCATTTATCCAGGGTACTACTGGCTCGCAATGGATTGGAACAATCTGTTGCTATCTTGCACTAAATGCAATCAAAAGTATAAAAAAAATCTATTTCCTATAGTTGATGAAAGTCAACGTAAAACGACACATGACGCGCAAATGCAAGAAGAGCCGCTGCTTATCGACCCCTGTAATAAGAATGACGATCCAGCAGCTCATTTCGAATATACTACTGCGGGAGTTATCCAATCCAAGACAGATAAAGGAAAGACATCTATACAAGTATATGGGCTTCATCGCAAAGAATTAAAAGATCGAAGAGAGAAATTCGTTAAGAATATTGAGGATCGGAAAGCTCAGGTGATTCAGTATATTCAAAATGTAAAACTTTTCAGTCGACTGCCTGCGGATCAAGAGATCGCTAAAGCCATTGAGAACAACCTTCGCGATCTGAAGATCTGTTTTGAATTTTTACATAAATCGGTTAACGATCCAACGGAAGAATTCCAAGGCATTGCCCGTAAGTTTGCTACCGATTTTATTACGCGACAAGAGCCGGTTGTGCGCCCGTTGTTGGAGTTATTCGGGAAAATGACAGGAGAGCCCCAAGTACTTGCCAAATAACCTTGGAGCATCTTCAATAGCCACTTTTCTAAACTCTTGAGGTAACAGTTGCTCCACTAGTTAGTATCACCATTGGCATAATATAGAATATTCTCATTCTTCTTTACCACAACAATCACTCGATCATAGTTTGTTGATACTTTTACCGATATCTCAAACTCTATTAAAGAAAGATAAAGGGCGTCTTTCTACTAATATCTACTTATACTTCGCCTTTCTTAGAAAACAACCTACAATTTCGCCCTACTTGTGATACGGTTCAGCTTAACGGGTCTATCGGCGAAAAATCGACCTAAGTGTGCCACTGCATAGGATTTTCCACTGTTTTGCTCATAAAATTAAACAAAGCTCCACGATTTCAAAAATCGATTATGAATCATGTCGGTCAGGAGCAGATCTACAAACCCATAGATCCTTCCTTATATCAGTCTGTTATCGAGTTTTCTTCCCTATTCACTTTTTAACGATAAAGGTAACCGTGGTGCCTTGATGGAGGTTGCTTCGGATTTGCAAACCGCTGCCATAAAGCTGCTTTAGGCGGCGATTAGTATTAGTCAGACCTATGCCTGATTTTCGTCTGGATTCTTTACCCTCCAGCTGCTGGAGGGTCTGATTATCCATCCCAACACCATTATCTGCCACTGACACCTCAGCGTAGGAGCCAAGATCCAGAATTTGAATATGAATGCTCCCGCCTTCGGTACGCTTCAAGATGCCATGGCGGATGGCATTCTCAACCAGCGGTTGGATCGAAAGCGGGGGAATAAGAAGCTCCATGCTCTCATCGATATTCCAAGTTACTTGAAGACGTTCTTCAAAACGTTCTTTTTCAATGAACAGGTAAGATCGAACAAGGTCCAGTTCATTATTCAACGGGATCAAACGCTCAGAATTGCGGAAATCAAAGCTTCCCTGGAGATATTTACCGAATTCAACAAGCAAATTGTGCATGCGGTCTGAGTCAAACTCACTTAAAGCTGCGATGGAATTCAAAGTATTGAATAGAAAGTGCGGCTGAATTTGCGCTTGAAGCCATGCTCCTTCCATCCGCAACCGATCGCTGATGGATTTTTTGATTTCGGTCAATGATCTCACACGTGACCTCAGCTCCATCGCATCAACAGGCTTTGTCACATAATCATTAGCTCCCGCCAGAAAGCCTGCCTCAATATCCTCGGGCCGATTGCGTGCAGTTAGCAGTAGGATTGGCTGCTCCGATACAGAAAAACGATCACGTATGGACCGCGTAACCTCATAACCGGACATAAGGGGCATCATCACATCGGTAATAATTAAATCCCACTCTTGAGAATCCAGATAAGCTAATGCCTCAGCCCCGCTTGTAGCTGTTACGATATCATATCGCTCTATAGACAGAACATTGACCAAGATGCTCAGGTTAATTGGGTCGTCATCGATAGCTAAAATTTTAGGCCTATCTTCAGCTAATGTAGTATTAACTTCGGAAATTAAGCTTGAACTAGCTGCTGCGGTCTCTAAATAGCCTGAAGAGAGCAGAGCAACAGAATCAACATCATCTTGATTACGAGAAATATCAGATAAAGGCAAGGTTAGAGTGAAAGAGGAGCCTTGACCTGGTGTGGAGCTGACAGAAAGCGTTCCATGGTGCAGTTCTACAAGCTGCTTACAGATGTTTAATCCCAGTCCAAGTCCAACTACACTTGCGGTTTGTTCCCCTTCACCTTGCTCATAGGGTTGAAAAATTCTTTGCTGTGTTTCCAGATCCATCCCAATTCCAGTATCCGTGATATGTATGTGGGCTTTATGATCTATAATTTGTGCCCCTATTGTGATAGAGCCTTCGTTAGTGAATTTCACAGCATTATGCAGCAGATTAAACAGGATCTGAATCAGGCGATTCTCATCTGCGATAACGTAGGGGAAATTATCCGGGATGTTATGAATAAGTCGAATGGATTTGCCTTCCGTCATAAATCGCAGCATATCCAATACGCCTGTAGCAAGGGTTTGCACTTGAATATTCTCGACCTGAAGCCGCACACGGCTCTCTTTAAGCATCGTTACATCCAGCAAATCATTCAGCAAGAAGGACATCCGTTTTCCTACAGAAATAAGCAGCTTCATATGTTCTTTATTTTTATCTTCATCATATCTGCTTTCGCTATTTAGGACGGTTTGGGCTATATTGAGCATGCCGTGCAATGGGTTTCTCAGCTCATGAGAGGTATTAAGCAGAAAGTCATCTTTCAGCTTATCCGCTTTTTGAAGCTGCTCTGTGAGCTTTGCTCTCTGCAAGTTGGAACGAACATAACCTCTAAACCAGAAGGCACCAAAGGCGACACTGGTAATGACCATATCGAAAGGGTAGAAGTTCATTTCAATGATGCCTGTATTTTTAATAACGCCCCAGATCGAACTCGTTGTTAAACCCGTTAAACCGAATAATAAATAAATCGCATCTTCATTGCCCTTTCTAACTGAACGGTATATTAGGACTGGGAGCACAAAGAAAGGGACAACGATTATAAATGTATGAAGAGTATCAGCAAGCATGATCGTTTTGACCGGCAGAATCAGCACAAATAAGGCATAAACTGCACATAGGATTGAATACCAACGGAAGCTCTTATAGGTTGCATATTCGGGCAAAAGCAATTTGATATATTGAGTCATAAACGCGGCGACGCCAAGATATGCCAGGTAATATAGCTTTAAAGTCCAATGGTAGTTTACAGCAGACCAAGCCGGCAATAACCGATCATCGTCGATCAGGATAGTGATAATAGCACAAAGCATCAGTATCACAAAATAGAGCAGTGCTCTCTGTCTAGTTCCCATCCAATATAAGATTAATGCATAGATGACATGCATCAGAAGGAGAAGACAAACCGCTACCTGTGCGACTACTGAAAATCCGACAGCCTTGTCGATAGCACGATCAGTGCCGAATTTAACAGGAAAAAACAGACCTCCCGACAAACGGTCGGTATAGTTTGCTACAACTATAATAATTTCGATCTCGTTCTGATCGGTGGCAAAAGAAGCGGTATAAGGCACATTGCCAGCGGTGTATTGCTCTGCGTTAGCGGCAGGATTACCGGAATGGGCCAACAAGCGTCCATTGACATAAAGCTTAGAGGAGGAAGCGATACTGGGCATACGGATACTAAACAATTGGTCTTTATCAGGATCGATCAGGAGCCGTAAACGGTAGCTTCCGTAACCGAAGGTTGGATTTTTATCGTCATCTATAGCGTTGTTCCAGGTTCCCGGTACATCAATAAACACTTTATCATCGGGGATGAAGTGCTCGCTATTGTTCTTCTGTTGAAGCAATAAACGAGGATAAAACTCCCACTGCCCATCGAGTGATAGCGTACGATTGTCCGTGAAGTCCCAATTTCGTAAATCCAATTCACCCTTAATGGCATGAAGATGATCAGGAGTAGTTTGAAAAAGTATCCATATGATTCGCATTGCCGTTAGGATTAGGAAAAAGCAGCCGACTTTGAAAAGAAATTTTTTTCTGGTTATCATAAGCATATCTTCGACAAAAAATGCTGTATTCCTCCCGTTAATGAAATGAACAAGCACCGTTTCACATTATTACCGCCTTTTTAGCCCGAATTAAGCAGCGAAAATACGCCTAGGTGTGCCGCGGCGGCGTTCCGGGCTTAATGGCAACTTGTGCATTTTGCAATTCGGCTCTGAACCGAACTTTCTACAGCAAATTTTTCGCCGTCACTTATGATAAGGTTCCCCCCGATTTATCTTCACCGCGCGATAAATCTGCTCCACCAACACCAGGCGCATGAGCTGATGGGGCAGCGTCATGCGCCCGAAGCTCATGCGCTGCTGCGCGCGGCGCATAACATCGTCGGAGAGCCCGTGGCTCCCTCCGATAACAAAAACAACATGGCTCGTCCCATAGGTGCCGAGCCGGTCGATCTCTCCGGCAAGCTCTTCCGAGCTCCAGAGCTTGCCGTCGATCGCGAGCGCAATGACATGCGCCTCGCTTTTAATCTGCGCGAGGATACGTTCGCCCTCGCGCCCCTTCACCTGCACCACCTCTGCTTCGCTCAGAGAGTCGGGTGCTTTTTCATCCGCTACCTCAATCACTTGGAATTTGAGGTAAGGCGTCAGCCTTTTCGCATATTCCGCGATGCCATCAATCAAGTACTTTTCCTTCAATTTACCTACGCCAATAATCTGAATTAACATATGACCCTCCATCTGTTTGCTTACAACACTATGTCTAAAATCTATCTTCTTTCATGGGGTGTAACTCCAGCGAAAGGCCCTGGCGTCACTATGGTAGCATGTCTAAACTTCCAGTCGCTCTTGCCCCAGACTTTTTCTCTATAAACCGCTTCTACCGATTCAAATCTGAAACTCTTACTCCTACAGCTCCAAGCTCTTGTCTCCGCCTACTCCCCTGCTCCCCGCAACTCCACCATCCGCGCCAGAATCCTTCTCTTCCGGTACAGCATCCGCGCAGCCTCACCTACATCCTCAATCGTTTTGCGATTGGTATAAGCGCCAAAAACAATTCCCGCCACCGGGACCATCTGCAACAGCTTTTTCCAACCGAAGTTGTCCCGGTATACGGTGATGACTTCGTGCCAGCCCTTGATTTTGGATACGGCCGCGTTTGTTCCTTCCAGGATATCGCCGCTGCCTCCTGCTTGCAGATTCAGCTCTTCCAGAATCGCCTGCTTACCCACGATGTCTGAGGAAGCAAACTGCATCACTTTTACCGTGAATACCCGTTCCGCCTTATCGGTCGGATCATAGCCATAGCACAAGCCGATCTCCTGAATAACCTTCAGGGATAGGCCTAGAATAGCCGGAATATCTACTGCCAGGGTGAACACGCCGCCAACTCCAGTGGTCGCCCCCTGAATCGTCGCTGTCTCCCGTCCATTCTCGATGAGCTGAAGTGCTGACGCATCCATGACAGACAAGGAATAAGGACCTCGCTCCGACCCGCCAGCGGCCTGACTTTGGGAAGCCACGAGGGTTCCTACCTTACGTCCCGCTACCAGATAGTTGCCACCGTTCTGGATATAGCCCCCCAATTCGTCGAGCAGTTGGCCTATTTTATCGTGAATAATCTTCGGTGTAATCTTGTCCAGTAATTTAAAAGGGAGACGGGACATGCGGTCCCAGATCATCAGCTTTTTCTGCTCTTTTTCCCACTTCGTGACCTCAGCCAGTGCGGCTTCAAGCCGATCCAGTGTCTCTAACTGTGCAGATGGATGTTGTGGATGCGCCATTTTGAGAACCTCCCTAATGGTATACGGGGCTTAGCTGCCCCTGATCAAATCATCTTTATTTAAAAGATATACGTCTGAGCAGATGATCAGGTCCATATTTCAGTCCACCCTGTGACCATTCCCCGATTACCGCCCAGCGTAATTCCGCTGCTGCCGCTTTTCTTTTAGTGTACCACAATGTGCCGTCCTTCAAGACAGCCGTACGTATACGCACAAAAGCACCCGCTACCCGCGGATGCTTTTTATATAGATAAATTCGATCCCATTACACCAGAAACATTGCCACAATCGTCGTCACCGCCAGCCCCAGCAGTACAGGCTTCAGGTTGCGCCGGGCCAGCTCGAACGGACTAACACCGCAGATGGCGGCTGCCGGAATGAGCGCCCACGGGATCAGCGTACCCCCGCCGACCCAGATCGCGGCCACCTGCCCCAAAGCGGTCAGCGTTGCTGCCCCGGTATGAATAGCAGATGCGAATAGCTGCGCAATAGAGCCAGCCAGTGAAATCCCGGAGAAGCCCGAACCATCCAGCCCGGTGATCGCCCCGATCACAGTCATGGTGACAGCGCCCACCGCACCGTTAAGCGGAACATGGTTCGCCAGCGCCACACCGAGGTCGTTCACGATGCCGTGCGAGGCATCCGGGAGTACTTTTCCGAACAGTTCCGTGAACGCCGAATCACCCAGATAGAAAAAAGCCGCAATCGGAATCACCGGACCAAACACCTTGAATCCAAAAACAAATCCTTCTATTAAATAGGATGTGATCTTTTCGAGCCCCCGGTTGCGGTGGGCCAGCATGGTGATGGCGATCAGAATGAGTACCGCCGTGCCGCCAACGAGCGCTGTGGCATCCCCGCCTTGCAGTTTCAGAACGAACATCGCAACAACATCGACTAGGAATAGAAGCGGGATGACGATCGCCAGCGTTTTTTTGCCACGGGGACTAATCAATAACGGCCCTATGAGCTGTTCACCCACCTCCGTGAGCGTACTACCTCCTTTTACCGTGACCAGCCCATCCCGCCACATTCCATTCTTCTGATCTCTGCGCATCAGCCAGAACGCCGCCACCGTCGTAACCACCCCCATAACAATCACGAGCGGGACACTGGCCTCCATTACACTGCTTACCGGGAGTCCGGCTGCGTCTGCGGTGAGTTTGGGGGCGCCCTGAATAATGTAATCCCCGGATAGCGCGATACCATGACCGAACAGATTCATCGCCATGGCCGCGCCCAGCGCAGGCAGACCGACACGAACCGCAACAGGCAGCAATACAGCACCGATCAGAGCGACCGCCGGCGAAGGCCAGAAGAATAGGGACGTCACCATCATAATGATGCCAATTCCCCAGTAAGCCATGGACGGCGTACGAATGAAACGGCTGAGCGGCGCAACCATCGTCTCATTGATCCCGGTAATAATCAGTATCCGGCTCATCGCTACAATAATGGAGATAATCATGATCGTACCGAGCAGCTCTTTGGTCGCATAGACAAAAGAATTGAAAATCCCCGACACCGAACCGCTCAGCGTATTCGTCGCTAATAGGCCCAAGGCAAAAATCCCAACCACACAGATCATTGTTGTATCCCGCCGCCGGATCAGTAGGCCAAGGATGAACACAATGAACACCAGATACACATAATGGATCGCTGATAGCTCAATCCCCATGATCGTGCGCCCCTTTCTCACCTGTAACTCAGTAGGTGCTATATGCTATGCAGGGGCATGGGCGAAAGTTCGACATCAGGTGCCTATAGGGGAAATAAAAAGGGGCATTTTTTAGCTGCTAATCGCATGGCAATTTCTTGGACTTAACTATCCATTAACCTCATGCAAATTAGTTTAGAAGCATAGCTTAAAGATGAGACTGAAACAGAAAATAAATGTTATAATTTGTATATAACGTCCAGTTTCAAGGAGGGGAGTAAATGAACAGAATAAAGCAAAACATGCCCGCTTTGCTGATTATTTTAGGTGTTGTCTTATTTTTCTTGGTATTCAGTAGAGCTCATACATCCGCTATTGTTCAACTCTCAGAGATATCAAAAGATAGTATTGTTGTAATAAACGCGGTTGGAGAAAAAACAAAAGTGAGAGTGCCTTCTAAAATTGACACCAGTACTCTTAATGAGCAATCTTATTATTTTGTAAGCTATAGCTCAAGTTTTTTTCAACGGAACCGCTTTGATAAAATAGAAATATCACACTAAAAGAGGGAGGGCACATTGCTCATCTCACTCAAACAGCAAACCCTCCATAAATACCGCGATATTATTGGAAGTTTGGAAGCCAGGTGGCTATCCCTGACCCTATATTGAGCATTAAAAAAAGAACGTGAACACTCACGTCCTTTTCATCATCTTATCATTTACGTACAGGCCTTTTACACGACCAAATACTCAGCATTCTTCTCACATTCCGCACATTTCGCCGGCGGGTCCCAGTCAGAGAACTCCGTTTCCTTCAGATCCACAACATCCGGTGCGTCTTCGTACTCGTCCACAAACCTGTCAATGGCTAGCTCCACGTGTTCCTTACACACTACATACATTCAACCAAGCATCCCTTTCTGTGCCGCTGCGGCGTAATACTCCTTCTACTGTTCTACCACACTTCCAGGTAAAAGGGAACTCCCCGCCGTCGATTCCTGTCATTTCCTTAGAGGTGGATGTAATTTTGGAAATTATACCCGATAATATAAGAATGCTGTTGCAAATATTACTCGGAGGATTCCAATGTTCATAACGATAGGATACGTCTCTTTTAGTCTGTTCACTGCAGGCCTCTTTATATTCCGGGCTATCAAACAAAAGTTCACCAAGTACTACAGAGAGAATGTAGGGTTACTCTTTTCATTCATAATAGTAGGCCTTAACCTCAAGGCTCCCATTGAAATAAAAACTGTATGCACTCTACTACTCCTGTTAACATTCATGTACGGAACTACCCAAAGATAACCCCTATTGCAACGCTGTGAAAAAATAACCCCGTCAGACTTTTACCTGACGGGGCTTTATCTTGATCTGTATTCCGCTTCGGGTTACACTTCCACTCTCAATCTCTTCCATGATCCAACGACTTTACACGTCTTCTTATTAGCCCAGGAACTGCACCGGCCGATCCAGCTCATACAATCTACGGTAACGCGGCTCCTTCTCCAGCAGCTCAGCATGAGTGCCGCGCATTTCGACAGTTCCATTCTCCATAAAAATCACTTCGTCCATCAGTTCCGCACCCACAAGGTGGTGCGTGACCCAGACCAGCGATTTTCCGGCCATTGCCTGGAACATCGTCGCCAGCAGCTCGCGCTCGGTGCGTGGGTCGAGACCCACGGTGGGCTCGTCGAGCACGACGACCGGCGTATTCTGGAGCAGGATGCGCGCTAGCGCGATCCGCTGCCGTTCGCCGCCGGAGAAGCGCTGCCCGGCTTCGCGGACGGGCGTGTTATAGCCCTCCGGCAGGGAAGAGATCAGGCTGCCCAGCTTCGCCAGCTCGCCAGCAGCCCGGATCTCTTCCTCGGAAGCCTGCGGATTCCCCAGCCGGATATTGTTCGCCACTGTGGTGTCGAACAAGTGCGGACGCTGATTGAGCACCGCAATCAGCGAAGGGATGTCGTCGCCGTAGGACGCGGCGGCCCGCCCGTTAATCTCAGCCGTACCTTCCATCGGCTGAATCACACCCTGAATGACCTTCAGCAGCGTCGATTTGCCCGCTCCGCTGCGTCCGATGATCGCGATCTTTTTCCCCTGCGGGATATCCAGGCTTAGATCGCGGACAGACCAAGCATCATCGGTTCCGTACCGGTAGCCGACATTCTCCAGCCGGATGTGAGTCTCAGCCATACTACCATGTAGGCTGTGGCCTTCATTACTAGCTTGCCCCGTAGTCGTCGAAATGTCGCGCCCACCAACAGTCACTCTAATTTTCGCTATTCCAGCACTTTGCATACGTACTTCGTCCAATGCTTCTGTACTACTTCCAGCCGCTGACGCTACTTCCAATGCACCAGCACTTACCGTACGGGCTCCCTGCGCATTCTTTTCTTTCACTATAGCGCTCTGCGTGAGCACCCCATCCTTCTCCTCCACCCCGGACAAGCGCTCCAGCGAGTTCCGGTACTGCGGAATCTTCTCCACCGCTTCCGAGACCGGCAGGAAGGCATCCGCCACTGGAAAGACCACCAGCACGAACGCTGCGATCAGCGTTCCAGCAATGGCTCCGTTAGCATATTCTCCCCCTGCCCAGTAAAGCATCGACAGCACGCCGATCCCGACAATAGCCTGCCCGATAAACATCCGCAGACGGGCCCAGCCTCGCAGCCAGCCATCGGTACGAGCCACTTTGCGCTCATCGGATTCATAGGTCTCTACAAACTGGCTTTGCCGTCCGCTGATCATCCAGTCGCCCATGCCTAGTACAGCATCGGTCAGCTTCTGGTAGAGACGGTTACGCTCCTGCTTCACTTCACGCTGCCGTCTTTGTGTGAACAACAGCGAGACCAGTGGCAGCACAACCACCAGCACCAGAATGTACAAGCCCATCAGAAGCGCGAAGGCCAGATCGAAGGTACCGAGCGCTATAACCGCTCCGCCATACAATAACAGCGCGATAATACTAGGAAAGACGGTACGCAGATATACGTTCTGCAAATATTCAATATCGTCGGCCAGCATGCCGAGAATGTCGCCAGTCCGAAAACGTGAGGACAAGAACAACGCTTGTGGCTCCAGTATATGATACAGGCGGACACGCATCTTGGACAGAATCCGCAGGATCGTGTCATGACCGACCAGCCGCTCCACATAGTGGATCACTGCCCGGCTTGTTCCGAAGGTGCGCACACCGACGATCGGTACATAGATCATTAATATATTTTCCGGCGGGATGGATGCCTTGGAGATCAGGAACCCTGAGGTGTACATCAGAGAAGAAGCCGAGAACACCGTTAGTGCCCCAAGGATAATAATCAGCACAAACCGCCAGAAGTATGAAGATACATAAGGGGCAAACCATCCTTCTCGTTTCAATGGATTCCCTCCAATTGCGATTGAATAAGCTCATAATAGGCACCCTTGCGAGCAATCAGTTCCTGGTGGGTGCCAGTCTCAGCTACTTGCCCCTGCTTCATCACGACAATGAGGTCCATATCGACCATCCAGTGCAGGCGATGTGTCGCGAGGAAGACCAGCTTCCCGGCAAACAGTGGAAGCATCGTTTCCTTGAGCTCGTACTCTGTTTCAATATCCAGATGGGCGGTCGGCTCATCCAGCAGCATAATCGGGCGGCTGCTGAGCAGAGCGCGAGCCAAAGCCACCCGCTGTTCCTGTCCGCTGCTGAGGGAACGACCTCCCCCGCCGATCATTTCGTCTAGTCCACTCGGTAAAGAATCTACCAATCTCGATAATCCGGCTTCGCTGATGACTCTGCGAACATCCTCTAGCGAGGCTTCCGGGTAATAGAAGCGCACATTATCTGCAAGCGTACCACTGAAAATATAAGGCCGCTGCGGGATATAAGCGGTCTGCTTCCGCCAGGCTTCGTCTGTCAGCGAACTAAACGTGTTATTGCCCACGGTAATACTGCCAGAAGTAGGATGCAGAAAGCCGCCCAGGATATCCACCAATGTGGACTTCCCTGCTCCACTCTCCCCAATAATGCCGATCTTGGCCGCTCCAGCGAACCGCAGATTGACCCCTTCCAGTGAGGATGGACCGCCTTCTTCATACTTCACGCCAACGTCATTCAATTGTAAGATGGCATCGTTAGTCCAAGCAAAGTCGGAAGCAGCGGACGGCTTCCCCACAGGGGCGGTGTCAGCAGTTTCAGCGCGACCAGCACTATCGGCATTATCAGCACTACCAACACTGCCAGCACTACCAACACTGCCATCACTACCAACACTGCCATCACTACCAACATTAATAACACGTCCAGTTCCACCCTCCGTCAGCTTCACCGCCTGCACGGTCTCCCGGTCGATAATACTCTTCATGGCCTCACCCGCTTCCTTCCCGTCCAGCGTAGCGTGGAAGTCTGCACCCACGAGCCGGACCGGCAGGAAATACTCCGGTGCCAGGATCAGAATGGTCAGCCCGGTGACCAGCGTCATCTGCTCATTGACCAGCCGCAGTCCAAGACTAACGGCTACAGAAGCTACCGAGAGCATGGTGAAGAAATCCAGTGCGAAAGAAGATAGAAACGCCACACGCAAGGTGCGCATCGTGGCCGAGCGATAACGATCGCTCACCTGGGCAATACTCTCGCTATGACTACGACTGCGACCGAGAAACTTCAGCGTCTCTAACCCCCGCAACGAATCGACAAAGTGATTCGACAGCGTCCGATAGGACTTCAGCTGACGATCCATTTGTTTACGCGCAGTCATACCGATCAAGATCATGAAGACAATAATGATCGGCATCGTCACGGTGAGAATCACGCCGCTTGTCGTATCTTGCGTGTACACATAGACGAGCACCAGCAGCGGTGTGACCGACATGCCGACCATCCGTGGAATAATCAGCTCCAGATAAGTGCGGAACTTCGTTACGCCTTCCAATACCAGTGTAACCAGCGTGCCGGTTCCCCGGTCGCCTGCCAATCTCGGCCCTAGCTGGAACAGCTTATCCATCATCTGCTGCCGCATGCTGCTTCCGGTGGCTTCCGCGAACCGGTAGGATACCCTGCTCATCAGCAGAGCGCACACATGGCGCACCAGAAACGCAAGAAGGAACAACAGGGAAGTACCCCATTGTTCCTTCAGCGGTGCTCCCGCAAACAGCGCAGAGACAACTTCCGCCAGCCATTTGGCCAGTAGAAGAATGGACAGGCTTTGCACCAGGGTTAGGAAGCCGACGATCAGGAAGACCGGCTTAACTCCTTTGTACCCAAGCAAATTTTTATCCATTAGTATTCAAGATGCTCCTTCTCGTGAACCCGTTTGTGAAAGATAAAATAACTCCAAATCTGATAACCTAGTACGAACGGTAGCAGCGTCAACGCCACAATCGTCATGACCTTCAGTGAATAGTGTCCGGAAGCCGCATTCGTGATTGTCAGGTTGAACGCCTGATCAATAGAGCTGATCATCACTCGTGGGAACAATCCCACGAAGATGGAAGCCACCGACAGAGCGAATACCGCTCCCGTCATGCCGAATGCCCAGCCGTCCTTCTTTTTCAACATGAAGTAGCCCGCCAGTACATATGCAATAATACCCAATATTACTATACTCAGAAGCAGTGTTCCACGCTTTTCAAAAATATCAGTCATGAAGTAGGTCATGACCACAAAACTCAGCAGCAGTACGCCGAGTGGAATCAGCAGCTTCTGTCCTAGTTTGCGGGCCCGAACCTGTAGATCGCCAATCGTACGCAGCGTCGTGAACATCAGGCCGTGTACCAGACAGAGCAGAACTACTGTAATCCCGGCAACTACGGTGTAGATATTGACGATATCCGTGAATCCGGCATACATCTGCATGTTCGCGTCAATCGGCAGGCCCTTGATGAAGCTTGCAAAGACAACAGCCAGCAGGAATGGCGGAAGGAAGCTACCAAGGAAGATGCAGACATCCCAAGTTTTTTTCCAGGCCAGGGAATCGCGCTTGCCCCTGAATTCAAATGCTACACCCCGAGCGATCAGCGCCAACAGCGCGAACACAAAGGGAATATAGAATCCACTGAACAGCGTCGCATACCAGTTCGGAAAGGCCGCGAACATCGCGCCCGCACCAGTCAACAACCATACTTCATTGGCATCCCAGAATGGCCCGATCGAGTTGATCAGCACCCGGCGTTCCGTATCATTCTTGGCCAGGAACTGTGTTTCCATTCCTACGCCAAAGTCAAAACCCTCCAGGAAGAAGAACCCGATGAACAGAACCGCAATCAATACAAACCACAATTCATTAAGAGAAAGCATGGGATCCCTCCTTGTTATATGGATCATGCGAATCGCCGTGATCGTTATCCATCGCATAAGGACCTTTTTTGATAACTTTGATGAACAAGCCGACCAGTACCAGACCCAGAATTAAATAGATTGTTGTAAAAGAAATCACTGAGAACAGTACCTGTCCGCTAGTAATATTAGGCGACACACTGTCTTTGGTCTGCATCAAGCCAAATACGGTCCACGGCTGACGACCAAATTCGGTCATGATCCAGCCCGCTGTATTAGCGATTGGTGGAAGCAATAGTCCCCATAACATGAAGCGCATGAACCAGGTGTTCGGACGATCCATCTTTTTACGCCAAATCAAGTACATTGCATACAGACCAAGCACCATCATTAGCGTACCCGCAGCGACCATGATCCGGAAGCTCCAGAAGGTAGTCCGTACCGGAGGGATATAATCCCCAGGTCCATACTGCTGTTCATATTCTGCCTGCAATTGGTTCATCCCTTTAACTTCACCGGAGAACTTACTGTAAGACAGGAAGCTAAGCAAGTATGGGATTTTGAATTCACCACTGTTGGTCTTGTTCGTAGGGTCAATACTCGCCCACACCGTCCAAGGTGCAGGATCGCCGCTATCACCCCATAGTCCTTCAGAAGCCGCCATCTTCATCGGCTGAGTCTCTACCAGGTATTGTGCCTGGGCATGTCCTGCCACTGCTACACCCACAGAAGAGATAATGCCGACAATCGCCGCAATTTGGAAAGATTTCTTAAAGAAAGATACTTCCTGTTTCTTCAGCAGCTTGTAGGCACTGATACCCGTTACAAGGAACGCGCCTGTAGCGTAGGCCGCCAGCACCGTATGTGGGAACTCCACCAGCAATTGTCCGTTCGTAATGAGAGCGAAGATGTCATTCATTTCTGCACGCCCATTGTTGATCTCGAAGCCCACCGGATGCTGCATGAAAGAGTTCGCCGCTAAGATCCAGAAGGCTGACAGCATCGTACCGAGCGCAACCATCCAGATGGAGAGCAGATGCACCTTCTTAGAGACTTTGTCCCAACCGAAGATCCACAGCCCGATAAATGTAGACTCCAGAAAAAAGGCCAGAAGAGCTTCCACGGCCAGTGGTGCACCGAACACGTCACCGACGAATCGTGAATAATCTGACCAGTTCATCCCGAACTGGAACTCCTGCAGAATACCTGTAACTACCCCGACCGCAAAATTTATGAGGAACAGCTTTCCCCAGAATTGCGCCATTCTCTTGTACTCTTCATCGCCTTTTCTTACATACATAGTCTCCATGATCGCAATCAAAAGCGCTAGCCCAATAGACACTGGCACAAAGAAATAGTGAAAAATTGTCGTCGACGCAAATTGAATACGTGACAGCATGATTGTATCCATATTTCTCCCCTTCCCTTTCCCTTATCAATACGTCTATTTTGTCAAAAATTTTAAGGGTAACGTGTGATGTAAATCACATTATACGCTCTAATTTAGCTATAAAAATATAAATTTTGTGACAAATATCACAAAGTAGTGACAAGAAAGCAAAAAAAATAAGACGGTTTAACCGTCTTGGAGTTTGTGCGTTATTCTATACTAGGCTTGGCTCATAAAGGCGCCCGTCACGTAATGGAAATACCTTTCTTCAGCGACTTTAGATCACCGTTGGAATTGAGCAGCAGCGGCAGCATCTTCATACTGCGGACCATCGGAGCGTTGCAGAGACGACAAGAAGGTACAGTGTCAAAAGCAAAATTGTCCCTCATCCATCCATTGCACCCCTCGTTCGTACAGGCCCAAATCGCGGTATTCTCTTCCGGGATTTCCTCCACGGGTTTCTTCCGGTAGTTCATTGCCGTTCCTCCTTCCTTTATGCCACAAGTGGATTAACGATACATGATACCCCAAAATGTTAAGATTTATGCTTACACCTCTATAATAATAAGAAAAGCCCCAATACGGAGCCTTTACATAGGTGTTGAATTCTGTTAAAAAAAGACCGTCCCAACTTTCAACAAGCGGGGACGGTATCTTCTATTATTACAGTTTTACAACGTTTTCGGCTTGTGGACCACGGTTGCCTTGAACAACGTTGAATTCAACGCGTTGGCCTTCGTCCAAAGTTTTGAAGCCTTCGCCAGTGATCGCACTGAAGTGTACGAATACGTCGCTACCGCCTTCAACTTCGATAAATCCGAATCCTTTTTCAGCGTTGAACCATTTAACTGTACCTGTTTGCATGTGTGTAACCTCCACAAATTTAAATTAATATGTTCTTTTTATCTTCAAACAAAGAAAAAATTCACACATTGAAAAAGGTTGTATATTACTTAAATTGACAGCCCTTTTCAACGCGAGAATTAGGTATCAAATGTATGATTGTTTTCATAGTACCACACCTGCGGAGTAAAGGCAAGCTGACCCATCCGAATATCTCCGTTTTTTCCCACAAAAGGCTGACTTCCCAATGTAAGGGCTGTCAGCCTGTCTGGTCATGACTGCTGTATCATTATATACCATTTCTGAAGGTTTTATTCCTCAGGTTTCTCCAAAAGTTTTACCGAGACCTGCTTCAGAACCCCATTTCTGTAAAAAGTGATCTGCAATTCGTCACCGATCTTGGTGTGATTATACAAATACTTCCGCAGTGAAAGGGTAGAAGTAATCGGCTCTCCGTCAAATTTTGTGATAACGTCATTGAACTGGAGGCCCGCAACCTTTGCCGGTCCAACAGCATCGAGTACAACTACACCATCTTTAACCGCCGCAGGCAGGTTCAGTTCCTTGCGTTGATCTTCAGCCAGCGGGACATATGGATTGTTCAGATCCACAGTGTAGACACCGAGATAGGATCGTGCGATTTTCCCCTTGCTGGTTAGCTCCTCCGCCGTCTCCATAACATGATTGGCCGGGATGGCAAAGCCAAGCCCTTCTACACCAGTATCCGAAATTTTCATCGTATTGATCCCGATTACCTTGCCGTTGAGATCTACCAGCGCACCACCACTATTGCCTTCATTGATAGCCGCATCGGTCTGGATGACCTCCTGCTCCCAGTCGTATACACCATCCTGGTTGAGAGAGACCGGAATCTTCCGCTCCGTGTAACTTACAATGCCAGAAGTCAGCGTGTCACCAAGACCAAGCGGATTGCCAATGGCTATGACGGTCTCTCCAAGACGCAGCTTGGAGGAATCGCCAATCTGGGCCACGGTGTTGATTCCCTTGGCGTCAATGGACAACACAGCAATATCGCTTACCTTATCTGCGCCGACCAGTTCGGCTCTGCGGGTCTCCCCAGCCACCGTAACAATCTCCAGCTTGCCTGCTCCCTGAACGACATGGTTATTGGTAATGATGTAGGCCTTATTCGTATCTTTCTTATAAATAACTCCGGAGCCCAGTGAGGACTGATCCAGAATATTCTGTTCCTTGTTATCTTCCTTGTGGTTAACGATACTTACTACGGCAGGACGGACCATCGCCGCCGCCTGAATAATACGATCATAAGGATCGCCACTGCTCGGCGTCACGTTCTCAATGACGGTTGAGCTTTTTGCTCGCTCCGGCGCCCATTGCCCGGTCACCAGGCTGAACAGCAATACTGCTACCACCGCACTGATTACGGAGCTAACTGCAGAGATCTGCCATGTTGAGAGACTACGGCGCGATCTGCTAGTACGCCACCCGCGTGAAAAGCCTTTGGATTTGTCCTGTTCTCTGCTCCGCCGTGGTACCTTCGTTGAATAAAAATCATCATCAAACAATCCCAACTGTAATCCTCTCCCCTCTATTGCTACTGCATTCATACCTGAACGCCAAGCAACACCCGAACGGCTTCGTACTCTTTCAAGACTCCAAAGAGTGCCAAAAGGTTTCACTTTATCCATTCACCCAAATAGGCGGATTCCAAGCGTAGGGGTCTCATATTCTTTCAATCAGGGAATATTTTACGACTTAAAAGACTACAATAGTAGAAAGCTCCAATTGTCACTTACGCCTAAACGCTCTGTATTGATTGTATCACAGGCGGGCACGCTTTCGCGGCTTTTCCGCCGTAATTATTCTGCACATTTTTCCCAAACCCCTATCTCATCCCCAAAGGAAGTGCAAAGAAATGGAATCCTCTTCACTAAACATGGATTTGGTGCAATTTATCGGTAAGCTTGGTGATTTGAAGGATGAGCATTACCATATGACACATGCCCTCAGTGCCGTCATCGAGCTGTTGATCGACAAGGGCCTGATCACTCGTCAGGAACTGGAACACAAGACATCCGAACTGGACCAGCTTATGGCTGGCTCACCGTATCCCATGGCGTAGGGCGGTCATAATAAGTCTCGCATAGTTTAAATTCGCTGTCTTTGTAGAAGCAACCCCGGTCCTCCATGGCGCCGCGCACAGACATCTTCGCTAGATCCATCATATTATGATCCAGGCTCAAGTGCGCCAGATAGGTGCGTTTCGTCCGCCCCGTCAGGATCTCACTCAGGGCTGCGCCCGCAGCTTCGTTGGAGAGATGGCCCATGTCGCCGAGAATACGGCGTTTGGTGTTCCAAGGGTAGCGTCCCATCCGCAGCATCTCGATATCATGGTTAGCCTCTAGCACCAGCACATCGGAATCGGCAATCGCCATCCTTACCTTATCGCTGACATACCCCAGGTCTGTAGCTACGCACAGCTTCTCTTTGCCATCATAAAAGTTGTAGCCCACCGGCTCTGCGGCATCATGGGAGATTGCGAACGACTCCACACGCAGACTGCCGAAATCCCTCTGCTGTCCGGTCTCCATAATCACGCGATGATGGTCCGGTATTTTCCCGATGCCCTTCTCGATGGCTCTCCAGGTATTGGTGTTGGCGTAGATGGGCAGCTCATATTTACGGGCCATAGCCCCGAGCCCCTTGATATGATCGGAATGCTCGTGGGTCACCAGAATCCCGTCAATATCCTGCCCGGTCAGCTCACGCATGCCCAATAGCTCGTCGATCCGCTTCGCACTAAGACCCGCATCAATCATCAGCGTTGTCTCCCCATTGCGTACCACGGTCACGTTACCTGTAGAACCACTGGACAATACTGAAAAAGATATCCCCATGTTTACTACTCCTTCTATCCTGAAATCACGATATTTCTATATTTCACTAGAGAATATCGGTCTCCCATGAAATTCAATCCTCTGATGGTGCCGCCAAGGCGGCAGAGAGGTTCTAATCTGTTGTCTTGGGACTGATGATGTCCGCGCTGATGGCGTCCACATAATAGGACTTGCCATTCTCCAGCATGAACCGCCACATCGGGGCAGCCACCTGGCTTTCGGAATTGAACAATTCCCCGTAATAGCCCAGCTGAATTTCCTTGACTGCCGTGTCCGGAGGAAAATATTTCTCAATCAGACTGCTCAGGGCGTTAGACGCCGGAAGCACCTTCTGCACATCCTCATTGCTGCCCAGCCCTATCTCGATTTTGGGACTTCGGTACGCCACAATCTTCTGGTTGTTGTAGATTAACTCCAGCCTGACCCTAAACAGCGGCCATTCCTTCTTCACCAGCGGATGCAGCACGAATTTGCCCGCTCCGCTCTCCAATGGATCGAACTGGTAATTAGAAATATCAGGTATTTCATTTTGCAGCTCACGACTAAGCTCAGAGAATGTAAAGATCAGCTTACTGTCTATCGGCCGCTTGAGCAGAACTGGCTGCTCGCTCTGCTCATCCCCGGAGTAGCGGTATGTAATGCCAGGAAGCTGCGGCGTTGCCGCCGGGATTGGGCACAGAATACGGATTCCCTTCTGCTCCATCACTTGCTGTGTAGTTTCGGAGAGGGAAGTGAAATCCAGATTGGCGCTGACCTGATCGCGTAGGTCGATCCACAGTTGATAACACAGCAGCATATTCAACAGTAAAAAAGCGTAGATCAGCACATTTTTGGCTCTTCCCCAATCCATCTCCGTTCCTCCTTCAAGTGAATAGCTTAATCCAGCGTAAACATACTGCCGTCACGCAGCGTAACCTTCCATACCGGCACCAGCTGCAGCTTCTCTCCCTTCAGCGAAGGGATATAGGCCGGTGTTAAATCCTGAATCGGCGAGGTCTTGCTGACTTGGGCCAATCGGCTAAGCAGTACTTCGCCCCCCGATAGCTCGGCCACCTTTTTCACCGCCTGATTCTCGTTCAGATACAACAGAGAGCGCTCATAAGAAGAGACAGTCCCCTTCTGCAGTTCCAAATGAATCACACCGAATTTCAGCTCCGGGCGGTTCAGGATCGGATAGGAGCCGTAAGGGTAAGAACCATAGTATTGTTGAAAAGATACCCGTCGCTCCTTGTTACCGTCCCCTATTGGCAGTTGGTCCTGCGTTTCGTCTTCCGCCGCAGCCAGCCGATAGGTTCCATTCCAGCCTCCATGCTGGTTCACGAAGTCCACAGCTTCCAGCGCATCCTTCGCAGGCGTACTCTCCCCGGCTGGCAAGGCCGCCGGATCACTGTAACTCATCCAGTTCTGCTCTTGATCCACCTGGAGACTGCGCTTACTGTCTGTATAGATCTCCGATCCGTCCTTCTCGCGAATATACCGCGTGCTGCTGGTATCGAAGAAGAGATTGCTCTGCATTTGCTCAATAGTATACAAACCAGAAGGAATTTCGACCTCTACCAGCGACAGCTTGTCTGTCGGTACATAATAATCGCCGTTCGCCGTCGTATATAGCGTCCAGTTCTTGCCGAAATCCACATGCTGCTGAACGTCCTGCACGGTCAAGTCGGCTTTAGCCGCCTCATAGACGATGTCGCCTCTCGTACTGAAGAAGATGGCATGCGCTTTGGAATCATTCTTGACATTGTAGATCCAGATTCGGTCGATGCTCTCCCCGGCGAACAAGGAATCGGGCGAGAGCTGCATCACCCGTTGCAGCAGCGTTACAGGAATCCCTGCACCGAAGGAAAGCTCAATGCCCGGGTTCTCTTTGCGGATCTTATTCCAGTCGAAGTCGTCCACCGACCGGCGCTGGAAGCTCTCGAAGGTGCGGCCCTTCAACCGATTGATGATCAAGTTGTAGAACGTGGAGCTAGGATAAAACAGCGTATGCTTGTCCTCGCCCATATGAATAATCATCTTGTCGGGATAGAGCAGGTTCTCTACCTTTTCCTCCGGTCCCATGTTGTCTGTCTTTACATACAAATTCTCCGACATCACCGCCGAGTCGCTGCCCGGCAAGCGATATATCAGATAATAGCTCTCTACGAGACTGCTGAGGACGAGCAGCGCAAGAATCCATGTCTTTACTCTCTCCTTCACGCTTCACTCCCCCTTTGCTCGTTCAGAGGCAGCGTGAAGGTCACCTTCGAGCCTTGGTCGACTTCAGATTGCAAGGAAATAGAGCCTCCGTGCGCCTTCACAATTTCCCGGGCAATGGAGAGTCCAAGACCGGTTCCCCCCATGTTGCGTGAGCGGGCCTTATCTACCCGGTAAAAGCGTTCAAAAATGCGCTCAATATCCTTCTTCGGAATCCCGATTCCGGAATCTCGCACAGAGATCGATAGCATCCCTTCTTCATTCTGCAGGGCTTCCAGCTCAATACTGCCGCCCTCGGGCGTATACTTGAGCGCATTGGACACCAGATTGCCCAGCACCTGATCAATCTGATCACGGTCCAGCCAAGCGGAAGCAGCCTCCTTGCGCACCTTCGTACGGATATTGATCCGCTTCTGCCGGATCTGGAAGGAGAAACGGTCTGCCACATCCTCCAGCATCTCGGCCACATCCGTCTGCTGTATACGCAGAAGAGCCTCCTTGGAGTCCAGCCGCGATAGATGCAGCAGATCCGTTACGAGCCGGATCATCCGCTCTGTCTCATTGCGGATGACTCCGACAAAGCGGGCAGCCAGCTGCGGATCATCCAGTGCGCCGTCATCCAGCGCCTCGGCATAGCTCTTGATCGTCGTGAGCGGCGTACGCAGCTCATGCGATACATTCGCCACGAACTCGCGGCGGGATTCCTCCAGGTTCTCCTGCTCCGTGACATCCTGGAGCACGGCGATCGTTCCTGCGATCCCGCCTTCCCGGCGGTGGATCGGCGTGAAGGTGACCCGCACAATATTAGGGTCACCACCGTCCATCGGCAACAAACGGAGCATGGCCGAATGGGCATTGTCACGCGGCAAGGCTCCGGCCTGCTCAGGGTCCAAGCCGAGTAGTTCATTCAAGGGCGCCCCCTCTGGGAGCGGCCCTTCGGCACCCAGCATCAGCGCGGCGCGGCGGTTCATCAGAATGACCACGCCTGTCTCGTCGGTTGCCACCACGCCGTCGCTCATGTTCGTCAGAATGGAGGCCAGCTTCTCCTTCTCTTCCTCATTCTGTGACAGCGCCTCATGCAATCGGCCTGTCATATAGTTGAAGGCCTGACTCAGCTGACCGATCTCGTCATTGCCAAAGACGGGCATTTTCCGGTTGAAGCGCCCTTCAGCCACTGCCGTAGCATGACGAGTCATCTCCTTGATCGGCTGTGTGAATGTGTGGGCAATGATAACGCCAAGCACCGCCGTAAGGGTCAGCGCAAGTAATAGGCCGGAGATGAATACACTGTTAATCCGGCTCATCGTGGCATAGAGATCCTTCATATCGGCAGCGATATAAATAGCGCCCACGACTTTACCGCCGGAGAGTACCGGCTTTGCAACGACCTTCTTGCGTACATTGTCATCGCCGATAATATATTCCTCATTGTCGCTAATGCCTTGAAGGGCACGGCTGACCACGGTCTGCGTATTTCGCTGACCTACATAGTCATTCTGTGAAGGGACAGACGTCGTGATAATCTTACCGTTGGCATCCAGCACCTGTATTTCGGCACCGTTAATGTAGAGATTGTTCACCATTCCGCGCAGACTCTCTACCGCTGTCTCCTCATCGATGGTACCAGCCTCACTACCGAACTTGTCTGCAGTCAGAATGGACAGCATCTCGGCTCTCGCCTTGAGATCCTTCGTAAAGTTGTCGGTCAGTGAATTTTTCATCGAGCTGACAAAATAGACGCCGATCAGTTGCATCGCAATCAAGATCAGCAGGACATAAATGATAATGAACTTGGCTTGAATCGTCCGGAAAAAGGACAGTCCCTTCATCCTAACCCTCCGTTTTTGGGGCTATGCATCAAATAACCAAGACCGCGTCGGGTAAAGATATATTCCGGTTTGCTGGGGTTCTCCTCAATCTTCTCCCGCAGACGCCGGATCGTAACATCCACGGTCCGCACATCACCGAAGTATTCAAAGCCCCAAACGGCCTGTAGCAAATGCTCCCGGGTCATGACCTTGCCAGCATGGCGGATCATATAGTAGAGCAGCTCGTACTCCCGATGCGTCAGATCGAGCGCTTCTCCATCTTTATAAACCATGTACATATCCGTATCTATAAACAAATCGAAATGGTGAATGCCCTGCTTGGCTACAGGAGGCTCGTTACTGAGCGTCTCTGCCGCACTGGGCTTGTGCTGCCGCCGCATCTGCGCCTTAACCCGGGCCAGCAGCTCACGCGTGCTGAACGGCTTGGTTACATAATCGTCGGCCCCCAGCTCCAGCCCGAGTACCTTGTCGATCTCCCCGTCCTTGGCTGTGAGCATTATGATCGGAATATCCAGATGGGCCGAGCGTACCTCCCGGCATACATCCATCCCGTCCTTGCCGGGAAGCATCAGATCCAGCAGCATAAGATCGGGCCGTTTGGACAAAGCCAACTCTACTGCGCTATTGCCATCAAAGGCACAAATGACCTCATAGCCTTCTTTTTCAAGGTTAAATTTCAAAATATCAGCAATAGGCTGCTCATCGTCCACAACCAGAATCGTTCCCATCTGCATATGCGGCTTCACCTTTCTCTCTGTACTTGCTTACATTCCTTTATTCTAACATACCTGCCGTGGCCTCACATCCTCCCAATTAAGCAGTCTGCCGAGGGAAAACAGAAGCCGCCCGAAGGAAGTCTCGGACGGCCTGTTAGAAGATATGAATTATTTTAAATACTTCATAGGATTCAATGCCGATCCGTTCTTACGGATCTCGAAATGCAGATGCGTACCTGTGGAACGTCCCGTGCTGCCCATGACGCCAATCGTCGCGCCCTGCTCCAGACGCTGTCCCCGGGATACAGCAATACTGCTGAGGTGGCCATAATAAGTCTCATAGCCATTGTTGTGATTAATAATCACTACATTGCCATAGCCGCTCTGCACACCCGCAAAGGACACCGTGCCGGCATCCGAGGCCTTGATCTTCCGATTACCGGACACCAGATCTACACCCTTATGGGCACGGCCCCACCGTTCACCAAAGCTGCTGGAGATCGTAGCCCCGCTAACCGGCCATGCAAACATACCCGATGATTGCATGGCCGCTTTGATGCCAGAGGCTTGCACGGCCGCTTTGGTGCCAGATGCTTGCTTGGCCACTTTGGTGCCCCGGTATACAACCTCCGGGAGTGAGTCCTTCAGCACCGTCTGGCCCAGCCATTCCTCCTGCACCACGACTCCGTTCTCCTTAGTCAACCGGTACTCCATCTCTTTAAGTCCGGTTTGTCCGGGACGAACCACCTTGCTCTTCCCGGCTTCCAACAGATCGCTTGTACGCACGATCACTTCCGGTTCCGTAACAATCTGCTCGGACACCTTCTCTACCGTTACAACGGTAAGCTCCGGCTGGGGTACCGTGAGCTGCAGCTCATCCCCGATCTGTAGTGTCAATTCCTTGACCCCAGGATTGTTACGGAAAATATCAGCCTGTGTGATTCCAAACCGCTTGGCGATAGCCGAAATGGTGTCACCTTCCTGAACCTCATAAATCAGCGGAGCATCCTTGCCTTCCGTCAGCACCTTGATCGCTTCTTCCACGCCCAGCACCTTGTTCGGGTCTGCTTTGGCTGGTTCAATCGTCACTTGTTCACGAATCTTCGCCGATCCCACCAGCTCCGGTGAGGCTTTAGACCCAGAGGCCACCGCTTTCCCGCTCGCCGCCGTCCGCTTCAGCTGAGCGCCTTGTGATGCTCCCGTTTCTGGTACATAATGCTGCTTCACACCTTGCAACACGGCATTAGCCGTTTCCTGATCCTTAACGATGCCGACGGCTTTACCGTTCACCATCAGCTGTACACCTACCGCGTAGGCTTTGAGCATGCCATCCAATTTCTTTAGAGTGGCTTCGCTTTCAACCTTAGGCTTGTAAGCCTGATCAGGCTTCGTCGTAATCCCGTCCGTCTGTACAACCATCAGCGCTCCTGGGTACTTAGTCTGATACTCCAGTCTCTTCTTCTCGAATAGGGCGGACAGCTCACCGGTGTCACCGATTGTACCGATCTCCTTGTCACGCAGCATTACCCGGTAAAAGGACTCCGTGTTAGCAGCAACGTACTTCTTCTCTGCATTGATGGCAAAGATGGTGAGCAGCGCCACCCCAGCTAAAGCCAGTGCCCAGTAACGCCACCGTCTTCGGGGCTTTCTTTCTTCATGAACATCCTTCACACCGGACTCCGCAGGCATCTCCGCGCTGTTCTGCAGCTTCCCCACCCGGCGTATTAACTTGAATCCTTTCATGAAACTCTCCCTTTCAGCTTGCATCTCCATGCCGCAGGTCAGCGACCAAGCTTAAAATTGCGATCCCATGTGTATCCTCTGCTGTATAAATTGCTGCTTCTATGCTGCATCGATTTGTATGGTTCTCTCTAGTCTGTAGCTACGAAAAAAGGTTACAAAATATTAACCTTATTCAATCCTTGTCTACTTTAACATAGCCAGCCGAGGATTTTCAACTTTACTGACATGGAAAAACCCGCTGAAAACGCGGGTTTTTTCCAGTAGTATAGGCTTTACAGGGTAATTTCGTGTCCAAATAATGACAGATTTCAGTGCAGCGAAGTTTCCGGCACCGTAGGAGTAAGCATTTTCATCAACTCATTATATTCCTTGGGGTCCACATACTTGGCGATAACCGCCTGAATTTCCTTGACCTCCGCCTCCGTCAGTCCGTCCTCCATCATAACGGAGATCTTCTGCATTTCCTCCTGTGGCAGCTTGTTCATCAGGATATTGAAAATGTTAACCTTCTCTGCAGACGGCAAATTGTCCTTCAGATCACGCATAGCCTCCGGGGTCATCACCAATTGCTGGTCCAGGGCACTTCCCCCTTGGTTCTGGGCATCTGCGGACTCGCCAGCAATCTGCCCCATGACAGGGAGCGCATCCTCTGGTACCTTCTCCTCCGTGGGCTTGTCGCCACTGGCCGGGGAACTTGATGGTTTTGGCGTATCCTTGTTGCTACCACTCTTGCCCTTATCCTGTGTCGCTTTACCCTTGTCCCCGTTCACAGCTTCTGCCACAGCAGGCTTTTCCTTCGTCCCCATCAGGCTCCGCATCATCCCGACAATGCCAGGTGCAGGCTTTTCCAGCTTGATGTCAAAGCTCGCCAGCACCGATTGAATGTAGGCATTCACCACAACCCCCGTCGTCAGGATTGAAAGGGTGCTTGCCAGCACGACAATCATGCATACGGCTAGCGTACGTTTTACCAGTCTCATATTTACCACTCCCTTAGTGTCTGTTCAACGCTGATCCCTAAGGATCATGCCGCTTCTACATCCATCTCTCCAGTATTGACGGGAACAGGCCTCGGGAAACCTTGAGGTAGCTATGAAATCAGGAAAAAGACAACAAAAAAAGAAGCCTCTAAAGAGGCCCCTTTGACATTAGATATAGATTGGCAATACTTGATTTGTCTGTTCACGGTTGCGTCCTACGGAGAAGATCGCAATCGGAATACCTGTCAGCTCCGATACACGCTCAACATATTTGCGAGTGTTCTCAGGAAGATCAGCCAGCGTCTTCGCACCTGTAATATCCTCGCTCCAGCCTGGCAGCTCTTCATACACTGCTTCGCATTCAGCCAGCATCTTCAGGCTTGCAGGGTAGTGTGTGATGATCTCGCCACGGTATTTGTAGCCTGTGCAGATTTTAACCGTCTCAAGACCGCTCAGAACGTCCAAGGAGTTCAAAGACAAGCCGGTAATTCCGCTAACCCGACGAGCATGACGTACCACGACGCTGTCGAACCAACCTACACGGCGAGGACGACCTGTAACAGTACCGTACTCATGTCCGGTCTCGCGGATCGTATCACCGATAGCATCGTTCAGTTCAGTTGGGAACGGGCCGTCTCCAACACGGGTAGTGTAAGATTTGGCTACCCCAATAACTTGTTGAATCTTCGATGGACCCACGCCGGAGCCAATGCACACGCCACCTGCGGATGGGTTAGAGGAAGTTACGAACGGATACGTACCTTGGTCGATATCCAACATAACCCCTTGTGCGCCTTCGAACAGCACTTTGGAGTCGTTATCGATGGCATCATTCAAGACAACCGAGGTGTCTGTCACATACTTGCGCAGCACTTCAGCATAGCCGAGGTATTGGGTCAGAATTTCCTCAACGTCCAGTGCTTCCGCCCCATAGACTTGAGTAATGATCTGATTCTTCTCTGTCACCAGATGGCGCAGGCGTAATTCGAACTCTTCAGCATCCATCAGATCTGCAATCCGGATACCGTTACGGGCAGCTTTATCCATGTAGCAAGGGCCGATCCCTTTGCGGGTAGTTCCGATTTTGTTCGGGCCTTTACGGTCCTCTTCCAGTGCGTCAAGCAACATATGATATGGCATGATTACGTGAGCACGATCGCTAATAACCAGATTCTCTGTGTCAAAGCCGTTCTCATGAATATAATTAATTTCCTCGATCAGCGCTGCCGGGTTGATAACCATCCCGTTGCCGATCACGCAAGTCTTCTCTTTATAAAATACACCTGATGGAATAAGGCTCAACTTGAACTTCTTACCGTCAATCAGAATCGTGTGACCGGCATTGTTGCCCCCCTGATACCGGGCGACCACATCTGCGCTCTCCGCCAGAAAGTCAGTGATTTTCCCTTTACCTTCGTCTCCCCATTGTGTTCCCACGACGACTACTGTTGACATGTTCATTCCTCCGTAGGTGCTCACAAACAGCACCATTATTTTTCATAATATGGGCCCTTAACAATGATATTATGTACGCAGCCCTTGCGGGTGCTTCAGCGGTTTTTCCCGTTAAAGCACAATAATCAGTGTACCAGTCGTCATTTTTAAAGTCAAATAAAAACGAACGATTATACATCGAAATGTACAATCGTTCGGGTATTGTCAGAATTAGGTTTAACCTGCAAATGGTTCTGCATGAGCTCGCTCATAGTTGACGAACTTGTTGAAATTCTTAAGGAATACCAGCTCTACCGTACCCACTGGTCCGTTACGCTGCTTGGCAATGATAATCTCGATAATGTTCTTCTTCTCGGTCTCCTGGTTGTAATAATCGTCACGATACAGGAAGGCAACGATATCGGCATCCTGCTCGATAGAACCCGATTCCCGCAAGTCACTCATCATCGGTCGTTTATCCTGGCGCTGTTCCACACCACGACTGAGCTGTGACAGTGCAATAACCGGCACATCCAGCTCACGGGCAATCATCTTCAGGGTCCGGGAGATTTCCGAGACTTCCTGCTGACGGTTCTCGCCGGCCTTGCCGCGCCCTTGAATCAGCTGTAGATAATCGATCAGGATCATGCCAAGTCCTTTTTCCTTTTTCAACCGACGGCATTTGGAACGAATATCCGTGACTGTAATCCCCGCCGTGTCATCAATATAGATCTCAGCCTCTGACAAGGACTGAATTCCCATTGTCAGCTTGGACCAATCATCGTCGCTTTTGAAGTCACCAGTACGCATAAGGTTGGCATCCAGGTTCGCCTCGGCACAAATCATCCGCTGTACGAGTTGGGCTGCACCCATCTCCAGACTGAAAATAGCAACGGTCTCTTTGGCACGAACCGCGACGTTCTGGGCGATGTTGAGCGCAAAGGCCGTCTTCCCTACGGAAGGACGTGCCGCTACGATGATAAGGTCATTCCGCTGGAAGCCGTTCGTCATCTTGTCCAGATCGGCGAACCCGGAAGGGATTCCTGAGGTGTTACCCTTATTCTGATGGAGCACCTCAACCCGCTCGAAGACTTCCATCAGGACATCGCGGATGGCGACGAACCCGCTGCCGCTGCGGCGGTTGGAGATTTCCAGAATCCTCCGCTCGGCATCGCTCAGCATATCACCGACATTTTCGCCGCCCGTATACCCCTCGCTCACAATTTGCGTCGCTGTACGAATCAACCGTCGCAGCATCGCCTTCTCTTCGATAATCTGTGCGTAATAATCCACGTTGGCCGCAGTCGGCACCGCATGTGCCAGCTTAGCCAAGTAGCTGACACCTCCGATATCCTCAAGCTCGCCCTTATCCTGCAGCTTGGCGGTCAGCGTAACAAGGTCAATCGGCTGGCTCTCTTCTCCGAGCTGCACCATCGCTTCAAAGATCATCTGATGCGGTTTATCGTAGAAGTCTTCGGTGTTCACCCGCTCCATTGCGGTAATTAACGCCTCGTCCTGGAGTAGAATCGCGCCGATGACAGCCTGCTCTGCCTCCAGATTCTGCGGGGGAATCCGATCGAAAAAGAGATCTCCGCCCATCTTACTCCTCCGTTACCTGAACCTTAAGCGTAGCTTTTACTTCCGTATGCAGCTTCACACTTACCTGGGTTACGCCCAGATGACGAATAGGTTCGTTCAACTCAATTTTGCGTTTATCCACGGTGATGCCGTTTGCGGAAGCCAAGGCTTCTGCAATCTGTTTGCTGGTAATAGCACCGAACAAGCGGCCACCTTCGCCAGCTTTGGCCTTCATAGTCAGCGTCAGCTCGTCCAGCTTCTTGCCAAGGTTCTGAGCTTCTTCCTTCTCGTTATCCTTGCGGCGCTGTTCAGCAGCAGCCTGATTCTCCAGCACCTTCACATTGCCCTCCGTAGCTGGGCGAACCAGACCGCGTGGCAATAGGAAGTTAGTAGCGTAGCCTTCAGATACCTCTTTAACCTGACCTTTTTTACCTTGTCCCTTAACATCTTTTAAGAAAATGACCTTCATTCGAACAGACCCTCTTTCGCTTCAATTTCTGCCAGCACCTTAAGCAGTCTGGCCTCTGCTTCCTTGCAGTTCCCTTCCAATTGGACGGCGGCATTCGATAAATGCCCGCCTCCGCCCAGCTTCTCCATTACGACCTGCACATTCATCCGCCCAAGTGAACGGGCGCTGATACCGATCAGGCCGTCAGGCCGCTCGCTGATGACGAAGGACGCTACCACATTGGTCATGCCCAGCAGCGTATCCGCCGTCTGTGCAATTAGAAGCTGGGGAATCTTCATCCCCGGCTGAGTCACTACCAGCGCAATATGGTCGTAGACCATCCGCGCATGCTTGATAATCTCCGCCTTAGAGATGTATTCTTCCAGATCCTCTTTCAGCATTCGCTGGATAAGGATCGTATCCGCGCCGATCCGGCGCAGAAACCCTGCGGCTTCGAAGGTGCGCGATCCGGTATGGAGCGCAAAATGCTTGGTGTCCACCGTGATTCCCGCCAGCAGCATCGTCGCTTCCAGCGGGCTTAGCTGAACCTTGTCATGGATGTATTGCAATAGCTCCGTGACAAGCTCGCAGGTGGAGGAAGCATATGGCTCCAGGTACACGAGCACAGCTTCGTTGATGAATTCCTCGCCCCGCCTGTGGTGATCGACAACCACAATCCGGCTGGCGTGTTGCACAAGCCGTGGTTCCATCGTCATCGATGCCTTGTGGGTATCCACCACAATCAGCAGGGTATGCTCCGTCATGATCTGCAAAGCTTGCTCCGTGGAGATGAAAGACTTGTGCAGCTCCTCATCCTTGCGGATCTGTTCCAACATACGCGTGATGGACGGGTTAGGCCCTTCCAGCACAATGTTGGCCTCCACGTTGTACATCTGCGCGGCCTTGAGCAGGCCAATCGATGCCCCGACGGCATCGATGTCTGGCGTCCGGTGCCCCATAATCAGCACCCGGTCGCTCTCCTGCATCAAATCACGCAGTGCGTGGGCGATAACCCGCGCACGCACCCGAGTCCGCTTCTCTGCGGCGTTGCTCTTGCCGCCGTAGAAGGACAGCCGCTGGCCGGACTTGACGGCCGCCTGATCGCCGCCCCGCCCCAGCGCCATGTCCAGGCTGGACTGGGCCAGCGCCCCAAGCTCGCTCGCAGAGTCTGCCCCGAAGGCCAGCCCGATGCTCAGCGTCATCGGCACCTTCAGATCAGCGGTCATCTCCCGCACTTCGTCGAGAATGACGAACCTGCTCTCCTCCAGTGCCTGCAGGCTGCGGTGATTCAGCAGCATGAGGTACCGCTCTGATGAAAGCCTCCGCAGGTATACCTCATACTCCTTGCTCCACTCAGTAATCTCGCTCGTTACCTTGGCAATCAGTGAGGTCCGCTGCTGGTCATCCATCCCCTGCGCCGACTCGTCCAGATTGTCCATCATTACTATACCTAGGGCAAGCTTCTCGCCCTCATAACGTTCACGCAGAACAACAAGCTCGGTAATCTCATATAGATAGAGCAGGCGCTCACTTGGGATTATCACCACCTGGTAATACCGCTCATCCACGGTAATCTCCACACGGTGGTCCTTTACCGCCCCGTCTTTGACAACTTCACGCTTCCCCTGTGCGCTTCCTGCGAGGGAAGGCATCAGATCGGGAAGGAGTTCCTGAAGCGACTCCCCAACCAGTGACTTACGGGCAAAGATATCGCCCGCATTCCGGTTGTGCCATTCTACCGTGCGGTCCTCGCTATAGAGGATAATCCCGAGCGGCAGCATACTGACCGCTTCCCCTTCTATCCGCTTGATGCGAAACGACAGACCGTTGATATACTCCACCAGATTCCGGCGGAATGAGATCTCCGCCTTCAGCATCGTGAAGCACAAGGTGCCTGCCAGAAACAGGCTGACGATCCCCAGAGCCCAGTTATAGATGCTCACGATTATGATAAGAACCAGCAGCAGCATGAACGCCCAGACGGTATGATAGCCGTGCCAGCGTCGTTGCAGAAATTTAGGCATGACCTCTCACCCTATCGTTTCGATTTCGTCACAAGCTCGCGCAGCGGGAACACCAGATCAATGATACCGATGATCCGTAGCGGCGGAAGCAAGATAACAGGAACCGCCAGCAAAATTGGCATCACTTTATTCCATTTCCGTTCATGCGCCAGAAAGAAGAAGAATCCGATGGCCTGAATCATAAAGCCGATTCGCAAAAGTGGCAGCAGATTGGCGGCGATCATGAGCATATAGTTGTTTTTTGAACCCGAGAACATCAGTTGAATCACAATTCCAATCAGATAGTACCAGATAAAAGATCTCGGCAGTCTCCATTCCCGTGCAGGCTTGAGCTTCGGAACCGCATAATCCATGCTGTTCAGGATAGGACGGACAATGGAGTGGGTAATAACAGCAATCATGAAGGAGCTGACAATAAGTGTCATCGGAATCATCTGGATCGTCATATGACTGATCATCCGCACATCTTCAGACGAAAAGCTCAGATCGTTCAGAAGTGGATTGGTCGTGCCGAGCTGCGACATTGGTGAAGTCACCATTTCCAGCACATCATTCACATAGCCAGTCAGGTCAAAATGGAACAGCGTTGTTCCCAGAAGGAGCATAAGCAAGAACTCACCAAGAATGGTGACTGTCCCTGCCAGCAGGGTGGACATTGCCGAAGCACGCCTTTTGTACCATCTGCCCATCACCAGAGCGGGAATCAAGAAATAGAGCGCAATCAATAAATATACCGGGGTAATTAAAGCAATAATCAGCAGAACCGGCACTACATGCAGAATAAACTGCTTGGTACTGAGGCTGGTGAACAGCACTACAGCCGGAACAATCATAAATAATGTGGTGATAATGAGCAGCGGGGTCGATAGAGATAGCAGCAGGAGCAAATAAGCAATACTCCACGCCACCGATGTCCAACGAAATTTCAAAAGTATTCACCTCTTACGCATATGGTCTTCTAATGCGGATATATCCTGGTACCAGTCTTCCAGTTGATGACCTTCCTGGCGGTGTTTCCTTAGCTTCTCCAGCAGCAGATCATCCATTTCACGATAAGAAATGCCGAGTCTGCGCCCAAGAATGTAAGAACTCATAAGCAAGCTTGCCAGACTGTCACCTACACGGGTCGTACTACCCTCCCATAAGGCTTTAAATAACCGCGAGACTTGATCAATTACTTCGGTTTTCAGCCATTCAATCACCTTGGCGCGTTTGGCTACATCCAGATCCTTCGGCACATTGGGCACGTCTCTCTACCTCCGGCTAAAAGCTTTATTCTCCATTATAGCATAAAAAAATCGCGGTCACACAAACCCTCCGGCGGCAGCGGCACTTCCAAAAAAGGCCCGCATTCCGCTGGTGCCGGAAATACAGGCCTTGGTTTCGCTCTCTCGGCTGACTAAGATAAGCTAGTTATAACGATTCCTGTGACTGCCGCGAGACAAACTTCTCACAGTATTCTATGATCTGGCTGCGGCGGACAATGCCAATGAACCGGTTCATATCATCGACGACTGGCACAAAATTCTGGATCTTGGCCAAGTTGATCAGGTCCTCCATATCCGCTTCAATGGATACAGGCTTATTGTTCATTCTGAGTGGTACATCCTTAAGCTGATATTTGGAGGCGTTCTCGAATGTTACCTTGCCTTCCGAATCCTTAAGATACCAGAGCAGATCACCTTCTGTGACCGTTCCAGCGTATTCTCCGTTCCTGTTCAGTATGGGGATGGCTGTATAACGGTGATGCTCCATCCTCTCCAGCGTTTGCCGCAGTGTAGAGTCCAGCGTAACACAAGCCACCTCCTGCTTCGGGAGCAGAAAAAATGCAATGTTCATGTCTTGATCCTCCTCAAAGATTTCCGAAGGAATAACGTGCCTAACCTTCCCCTTGTCATAGGGCCACCGTAATTATACGCAGAAACTCATGAATAGTTCCAGCTCATTATACCATGAAGACAGCAAGCAGCAGCCACTAACATTATGAATGGCTGCTGCTTTTTTCAACTTATGGTATGAATTTATTAGAATTATTCTGCTGTTGGTGTAGACTTCGGCTCCAGCGCGTTTCCAGCCTTACCCGGCTGAATCAGCTGATCTGCTGGCGTACCCGCATTGATCCAGTTATCGATCATCAGCTTAGCTTGATCCAAATCCTTTTGGTCTACAATGTCATAAGAAATACCGTCTATACGCTTACTTTCACCCATGACCGTGAAGCTGGAGATATCCATTTCCTTGCCACCCATGAACTTCTTGGCCAAACCAAGAATCATGGAAGGCTCGATATCCGTCTTGAAGTTGTCACCCATAATATCGAGCAACTCCGGAATGTTGCCGATCTGGCTGATCGACAGCATCTTATTCGCGACCACATCGATGAACACTTGCTGGCGTTTAGTCCGGTTAAAGTCGCTATCTTCACGGTAGCGGGTATAGTTCAGTGCCTCTTCACCGTTGTAATTCGACTTGCCACCCTTGATCGTGAATTTCTCATGGTCCTTGCCTTTGTTAACTATATCTTTCTTGATGGGCAGCGGCACCCCGCCGATAGCATCAACAGCGTCCTTCAGCCCCTGGAAATTAATCGTGGCATAATATTGGATATCATGTCCCAGCAAGGCCTCCAGCGTATCCTTGGCCATTTGTTGGCCACCAAAAGCAAAGGCATGGTTGATCTTGTCTTTCTTATTGCGGTTATGCCCGATGATCTCCGTATATGTGTCACGCGGAATCGAGACCAGCAGGATCTTGTAATCCTCCGGGCGAACCACCGCGTAGATCATGCTGTCCGACCGTGCGGTCTCATTACCGCGCTGGTCTGTTCCCAGCAGCATAAGGGAGAACGGATCATTTTTATACACGATAGGCTCCGGCTTGGGCTTGTCGTCATTCACCAAAGGCTGATAGGATTTCTCTACCAGCTTGCTCTCCACTTGATCGGAGAGGAACAAATCGAACGCAAGCACCATTAAAGGTTTACGGAACAGGAAGCCCCCGGTCACGAGAACCACAAGTACAATTAACGCGATATATCGTTTTTTCAACTTTTTCATGATTTGACCTTCTTTATTGTGGAATAAAAGAATAACGAATAACAATATATGGGCAATGGCCGCCTTTGCATCTAACACAGGCGCCCATGATAGGACTTCTCCGGCTGTAATGATAGTTGTCCCTATTCGGTTGCCTTATTGTTCCCCCTTTCCGGAAATAGGGTCATACCAATTATTAAATAAACGTTAGGAATTTCATTGGACTTCAAGCTTGGCCGGAAATGTAAATTGCTCTCCTTCGAGTCTGCCTGTAGAACAATATTTCTATTGTAATCACTATGCGCCCAAAAAGAAACAACAAAAAACGGCAGTATTAGTGGTAAAGCACCATACCGATGATGTAAATCGGCATGATGCTTTATCTCCAGCTCAGTAAGGAAAAGGTCGCATGCAGGATATGCTTCACTCTCTCCCCGGTCGGCAAACTTTTGTAAAATCCATGGTTAAACAGCCTCGTTGCGGCTTCAAAACGACTCTGACTGGTCTCCGCCCCCAGCACAACGGCAATCAGCCGGTGCCCGTCACGCTGAGCCGTTCCTGCGATGCAGTAGCCGGATCGGATATCATATCCGGTCTTCAAACCATCCGTTCCGGCATAGGCAAACGCTCCGCCCATGGCAGGCAGCATCAGGTTGGTATTGCTGGCATACAGCCCCTTGGCCTTCAGCTGCATCTGTGTCCGGCTGCTGGCATTCAGCACCTCGGGATGGCTGCGGATCAGAGCTGCCGCTAGCCTTGCCGTGTCCTTGGCTGTCATCAAGGTCTCGCCGCTAACATATCCCGGCGGACGGCTCGGTCCTAGTTCACTCGATGCCAGCCCGGAGGCATTGGTGAAAATCGTACCTGGCGACAACCCCAGGCTACGGGCCTTCTCATTCATCAGCCCCACGAACGCGTTCTCCGAACCAGCCGTATATTCAGCCAAAGCTACAGCAGCATCATTCGCAGAATACACTGTGATCCCTTCGAACAGCTCTCTTACCGTATAAGTTTCCCCCCGTTTGAGGGATAGTGTTGCGCCCCCTAGAGATCCCGCATAGGGGCTAACCGTTATCTTGTCGTCCCAGTGGATGGCTCCTGAGGAGATGCGATCCAGCACAATCATCTCTGTCATTAGCTTCGTCACACTCGCTGTGGGCATCGCCTTGTCACCGTTCGATTCCATCCATATGCTGTCGCTCTCCATATCCAGCAGTACAGCCGCGCTGGCGTCAATGCGCGGCCTGAACCCCAGACCTTCCGGTCGGCTCACTACAAGTATGGCAACGATTAGCAGGGCTACTAAGGCCCATATTATGCTCCGTCTCTTCATCGTCGTCATCCTCCATAATATATATGACGAATGAAACACCATTTTGATTTCATATTTTTTGAAAAAAATAAATATTTTTTTGGTAAATTCCCCTCGGATACCTACTTTTCACCAAAATGATGCGGGTAAGAAACGTATAACCGCCATAAAAATACAAAAACCGCAAACCGGTTAATATCAAAAGCCCGGCTTGCGGTTAAGTGACAGGGACACAGCCCCTATTCTTCCTTGATCCACCATTTCTGTGGTTCAATAATATTGCCCATTGAGTTGACCCGTACGCCCTGCAGGCGCTTGTTAACTGCGGTTATGGTCTCCCGTTCGGCGAAGAAGATCATCGGCACTTCTTCATTAATCATTTTTTGCCACTTATAGTACACTTGTTTACGGTATTCTTTATCATAAGATTTCATACTAATTCCGTCACGAATTAGCTCTTCATTCCGCTGTGATGACCATCTTGGGTAGTTCCACAGGTCATTCTCCCGCCACAGACCAGATGGATCAGGATCACTGGCTAGACCCCACACTCCGTTGAACATTTCAATAGAGGGGTCATCATTTTCTACCGCATCGTAGAAGGCATTATACTCCTTGAGACCTCCATCGCTCAATCGAACATCCAGTCCAACATCCCGCCAGTTTTGGATAATAGCCGCTGTGCGTGGCCCAGCCATTGAGCTACCGATCATTGCATCATAGTGGATTTTGAATTTATTGCCCTGCGGATCTTCACGCCATCCGTCCCCGTCGCTATCCAAATAACCTGCTTGATCCAGCAGCTCCTTGGCCTTCTCAGGCGAGTACGGATACGTATTGATCTCAGAATCCGGGATTTTGGCCCAACTGCTTCTTGGAATCGGTGTTTCAATAAGTCGGCCCAGCCCATAGGAATAGGCATTGATAATACCTTGACGGTCCAGAGCGTAGTACATAGCCTGCCGTAACCTTTTATCCTTGAATTTCGGATTATCCATGACAATCTTCTGCGCATCGTTATCCCAGTGTCCAAATTTGAACCCGATATATTCATACGATAGCTCCGGTGTCTGCAATAGAACCACAGTATCCAGCTTGCTCAGGCTCTCAAAAGCATCGCGGGGCACCGTCTCGATATCAACTTCACCTTGTTCGAACAAACTGGTGATCATTTTCTCATCGGACACTTTGTACAGTACACCATCCAAATGCGCTTTTCCCTGATAGTAATTGTCAAAACGCTTCAGCTCCACGAGCTGGCCAGGCTGGATCTCAGTAATCTCAAACGGACCAATGCCGATGGGATGCTTCCGCACCTGGTCACTGTCCGGCATGTTCTTGACCTCAACGTCTGTGAAGTATTTCTTATTCATCGGGTATGGCCACAAATTGTCGATCGAGTTCACCCGTGCAGTCGCCATCGTAATTCGAATGGTATAGGGATCAACTACCTTAATGCCGGAGATTTCCTTAGCCTTGCTGGTATGATAAGCCTCCACTCCCTGGATCATTTCCACACTATAATAACGTGAACCTGTGTAGTCGGGACTTGCAATCGTTTCCAGTGCAAACTTCCAGTCCTCCACCGTCAACTCATCCCCGTTGTGCCAACGGATACCCGGCTTGATCTTGAAAGTGAATACTTTGTGATCCTCCGATTCCATCCAAGTGGCGATATTCGGCTTCGTTGATAAGTCATCCTCTATGGTGAACATCGCTTCTGTGCTGAATTGCAATACATTATAATCATCTTCACCTTCATAGAATGCAGGCTCAAATAGACCCTGGAACGGCGAAGCATATCCGTACGTAACAATACCGCCCGCCTGTGGCTTTTCTGCCGCTTCCGAGTGGCTTGCAACAGATAGAGTACTACTGGAGTCCCCTCCGCTGCACGCGGACACCAGGACTGCTACTGCTATCATAAGCAGCCACAGCGTGACCCCGCTTCTTCTCTTGTTAATCATATGTTCCTTCCCTTCTCTTATTCTGTGATGCCTTAGATGTCTGTGACAGGATGGATGAAAGACAAAGTACCCCCTTGGATTATAACGGGGCGCTCCTCTAAAGAAGAATAAACCATTGGTCAATTCAATATATGTCTGTTAAAAATGTTTAGTAGTCACCACTATACTCATACTATAGTAGAATATATACAATAATCCCGGCAAAGTGAAGCCTATAATTTAGCCAATACACCTCGCGCCTTGGCAAAATAGCGAGAAAAAGAGCCTGCCCCGTCAGGCAGACCCTTGTAACTTTGTTGTTTTTTTATCGATCCTCTTTCAGCTCGACAGTCAGTCCTTCCACGTGCTTGCGGCTCATCAGCTTGCGTTTCTTGCGGTTCTCCTTGCTCTCAAAAATAATATCCATATCGTAATCCTCCGGATACAGCTCCTCCTTCGAAATGTACGGCTTAAGACGTTTATGATTGACGCTTAGGCGCTGTTTCTGAATCATTATGCCGACCATCCCTAGCGAATCTCGTGGTGCGCAGACAATACCTGTTCTCCCCAGCGAGCTAACAAATACGGCATCTCCTATTTCAAAATCCCGTTTTGGAGCTTGAAGCTGTTGGCCCTCCGACCCTTTCTTATTCTCATTCCCCGTTATCTGTGCCTTCTCATTGGCTTGGTTTACAAGCTTGGTATTCCATGGAATGGTAGTCTCCTGATCTTGCCCCTGCTGTGCTTCTACAATTTGCCGAGAACGACGGATCACCTCGGCCCGAATACCAAGCTTCTCTGCAATTTGCAAGGCATAGCTTTCACCCGCTTCACCGATGGTTAGCCGATATAATGGCTGCAATGTGTCTTTGTCAAACTCCATTCGTGCATTCTGAAATCCGGGAGTGGCTGCGGCAAAGCTTTTCAACTCATTATAATGAGTAGTGACGATGATATTCGCCCCTTGGCGGCTCAGCTCTTCCAGAATCGCGATGGAGAGGGCGATCCCTTCCCCGGGGTCAGTACCTGCCGACAGTTCGTCAATCAACAACAGAACGCCCTTCCCGGCATGTCGCAGCATACCTTCAATACTCTTCATCTGTGCCGAGAATGTGCTGAGCGATTGCGCCAGACTCTGTCCATCTCCAATTACGCTCATGATCTCGGTGAAAATAGGAAACTCGCTGTCTTCCGCCACCGGAATCAGCAGGCCAGATTGTACCATAAGCGTCAGCAGGCCTAATGTCTTAAGCACCACCGTTTTCCCGCCCGTATTAGGTCCAGTCACAATCAGGGATTGATAGCCACTGCCAACGCTCAGGTTGATGGGAATCATCTCTTTAAGCAGCGGATGCCGTCCACCGTTCATGACCAGAACCCCTTGCTCATTCAGCTTAACGGCGATTCCCCCGATACTCCGGGCATATTTGGCTTTGGCGAAGATGAAATCATACGTCCCGGTGACCTCAATATTCAGCCGTAGCGCTTCCTGTTCCCCCTCTACAAGACCAGTCAGCATGCTCAAAATTATGGCCTCCTCGCGTGCTTCTTCTGCCGACAGCAGATCCAGCTCGTTCTGGAGCGCTGCCACCTCATCAGGCTCCACGTAGACTGTCTGCCCACTTGTGGACTGATCCAGCACACTCCCTTTGACTTGCTTGTGATACTCCCGTTTCACTGGTATGACATATCGACCGTTACGCATACTGAAAAGCTGTTCCTGCAAAATAGACTGGTGACGGGACATAATCCCCTCAATTTTTCTTTGCAGACGCAGCCGGGTCGCCTTCAGACGTTTTCGCGCCCGTTCCAGCCCCTTACTGGCTCCATCATCAATGGCACCAAAACGAATGCAGCGGTTAATTTCATCCTGTACCTGCCTTAGCTCCATCAGCGAGGACGCATAAGCGCCAATCCGTGGAGCGATTTGCTCCTTGGAGGCCATATATTTGCGCAGCTGACTGCAACTGTTCAGAAAAGTGGCCACCGCCGTGAAATCCTTCTCACTGTAAAGATATCCTGTTCCTATCAGGGACATAAGCCATTCCATGCCTTCCAGCGAAGGAATGGGGACACTTGCCCCTCTATCCAGAAGAGCTCTGGCCTCTTCAGTTTCTTCAAGCGCTCTCCTTATCCCCACAAGGTTCTTCATCGGTGCCAATTCCTGAACATAACACTTCCCAACATAAGAAACCGCGTGATGTCCAAGCTCCTCTTTAATAGATCTGTATTCCAATGTGTCCATACTTTGTCTATCCAAGCTACCTGCCTCCTTTGGCTTGCTTTCACTTCGTCCCTAACTGTCCCACAACGCAAAAAAGGGCAAAGAATGCCACTACGGCAGTCCTTGCCCTCATTTCCAGCTTTTGTCCTTTGTTAAGCTCCTGTGGACACTGCATAACTGCTGCAGAGGCCATGGAACCAAAAAAACCGTGCTGCAAGAGCACGGTTAAATACAAAGAGAACAACAGCCGTAAACAGGCTATTCGACGCTTCGTGTGTTCTTAACTAACTCATTCACCCTTCGGATATCAGAGACCGCTAACATGCGAACTCAAACAGAGCACGCCTTATTGTTAAGACGGGCCTTGCTGCCTTTTCCTCAGGTGATATGAAATTGCTTAGTTAAGAACGCTCACCAACATCAAAATTTCCCCTTTAGTTATCGGATAATTGTAATTTACTACATTATCCAGTTAACGTCAAACTTCTCGGGTCGATGCAATGAACACGTCAGTTATGGCGCCTTTCCTGAACACAACAGTCTGAGCACAACAATCTGAGCACAACAAAAAAGACAGCCGGTTGCCCGGCTGCCTCTGTAAAGCGTACTATTCCGTTGTGTAAGGCAGCAACGCGATTTGACGCGAGCGTTTTACAGCAATGGTAAGAGCACGTTGGTATTTTGCACTTGTGCCTGTTACACGACGCGGCAAAATCTTTCCGCGTTCGCTGATGAATTTCTTGAGAAGCTCAGTATCTTTATAATCAATGTGAGTAATCTTGTTCACAGTGAAGTAACATACTTTTTTACGCTTGTTGCGTCCACCACGACGTGCTGGTCTCTTGTCGTTGTCTCCGCCTTCTCTTTGTTTGAAAGCCATGTCAGTTCAGTCCTTCCTTATTAAAATGGCAAATCATCATCCGATATATCAATCGGTTTACCATCGCCCGAAAAAGGATCTTGAGTATTGTTGTTACGCGAGAAATTGTTGTTATTTCCGCGTCCACTGTTACCGCCATTACCAGAGCCACCACCATAGAATGGTTCTTCAGGCATACCTGCACCACTTGAAGTATTTCCACCTTCACGGTTCTGCGATGATTCCAGGAAACGGACATTATCGGCAATAACTTCAGTAACGTATACACGTTTGCCTTCGTTATTCTCGTAATTCCGTACTTGGATGCGTCCTTCTACGGCTGCCAGACGTCCTTTGCGCAAATAATTGGCACAGGTCTCTGCAAGCTGTCTCCAAGTTACAACTGGAATGAAGTCTGCCTCACGTTCACCGTTCTGGCCCGTAAAGTTACGGTCTACGGCAAGCGTAAACTGTGTTACGGCAACACCAGCGGGAGTATAACGAAGTTCTGGGTCACGGGTCAACCGTCCGATCAGAATGATACGGTTCAACAATTCTGTTCCCCTCCTTTAGAGCGATTGATTACAAAGCTTGTCAAAATCTTAGGCAACGTCGTTCGTGATGAGATAACGAATAACTTCGTCGGAAATCTTCATGATACGTTCCAATTCGGTAACAACTGCAGGTTCTGCAGTGAAGTTAACCAAAACATAAACGCCATCACGGAATTTCTTGATCTCATACGCAAGACGGCGTTTACCTTGCACGTCGTGCTTTGTAATTTCCCCGCCATTGGAGATGATGCCTTGGAATTTTTCGACTGCTGCTTGAACGGCTTCTTGTTCAATGTCAGGACGAATAATGTACATCACTTCGTATTTGCGCATAAATTTCACCTCCTTATGGTCTGCGGCCCCTGATCGAGTCAGGAGCAAGGATCGAGCACAAACATTAACTCGAACCATATTAATATACCAAAATGAACAGTCGAGTGCAAGCTATATTCTGGATGCAGTCAATCCTTTGCTACTGTACATGAACCCCTCCCTCTCCGCACACAATAAAGACGGACTTAATTACTCAAGAGGAGGATGATAACCATGGGTGAGAAGACAGAATACGAAAAGGGCGATAAAGCCCCTAACCCCGGTATGTACACAGAGGTCGGAGAAGCGCGCAGCTTCCACACTGAGATCCAGAATCCGAAGCGAATTCACATGGACAAGGGTGATACCTTTCCCGAAACCACCAATAAGAACCGCAAGTGGAAAAAGGTTGAGAAAGCACGGGTCCATTAATTTTTTTAAAAAGGGATGTATAAAAAAACTCAGCTGGCACATACTATTCTCAGGCAGTACAAAAGAGAGGTGTGGTTCCGTTGGACTTCGTAGTCGAACCAAATCACTGGAATTCTGAATCAGCATCTATTGTAAGTTGGGAACAGTAACAGCTGCCGCCTTAAAAAAGCGGCAGCGAGCACGAAGCCTATCGTCACTTTAGGGCTTAGACAGAGAAATTCCGAACATCAAAAATGTGCTGCCTCCTAAAGAAGGACCCCCGGGTCCTTCTTTTTGTTTGTTCGGGACAACAAAACGTTTTTCAAAAAAATTGAAACAAAAAAGCCTTCGTTCGGGGAACGAAGGCTTCGATAGTTGATATTAAGATCTAAATGGCGGAGAGAGTGGGATTCGAACCCACGCACGCTTTGACACGCCTAACTGATTTCGAGTCAGCCCCCTTAGGCCTCTTGGGTACCTCTCCGCAGCAAGGTTTATTTTAACATGCAGCTTGTCTTATTGCAAGCCTAATTATTGCTAGTCCCGCCCTCGGCTGACCGCAGGACCTTCTTCAGATTCTTCTCGAACTTGGCGCGAGGAATTAGCACGCTGTGCTGGCAGCCCGTGCATTTCACACGAATGTCCATCCCCATGCGGATAATCTCCATTTCATTGGTACCACAGGGATGAGGTTTCTTCATCTGTACCACATCACCAAGCTGAAATACCTTACGTTCCATTACTTCTCTTCCTCCCCTTTTTCCAGTGTTGCAGCCGCCTGTTGGCGCCCTTGAACGCCACCCGGCTTCTGACCTTCTTCAGTCGCTTCTGTGGCCGTCTTGTCCCCTTCCGCACATTCCTCAGACTCGGCCTTCTCGCGCGCCTCAGCTTCGGCCTCAGCGAGTTCCAGTTCGTATTGTTTCTCCAGTGCGTGCTTGATATCGCTTTGGATTTGTCGCTGTGCCTCATCGCGGGCATTGGGTAGACAATTCGCTGCCACACGGATCACATACTCAGAGGTACTCATCGACTGGATGCCCAGTATATTAGGGTAAGACAAGACATTGGCGTTACGTTCTTCAATCCCCTTCAGCGCCTCAGCGATAAGGCCAAGTGTGGACTCCAGGCTTCGTTCCATTTTAACCGGTACATCAACTACCGCTAGTGCATTAGCCAAGGAATAGTTGGTAACATTCGTAATGGAGCCATTCGGGATAATATGCATCTCCCCAGTAGAACTAAGCAGCTTGGTGGTTCGGAGTCCAATCAGCTCCACAGTCCCTTTATATGTGCCCGTCTGAATAACATCGCCAACTGCAAACTGGTCCTCCAGGATAATAAAGAAGCCGGTAATGACATCCTTCACCAGACTCTGTGCCCCGAATCCGATCGCAAGCCCAAGAACCCCTGCGCTGGCCAATAGCGGTGCCAGATTAAAGTTGAACTCTGAAAGAAGCAGCAGGATCATCACAAAATTGCAGATGACCGTCACCACATTTTTGAGCAATTCACCTACGGTAGTGAACCTTCGGGTGTTCGCAAGAAGCCTTCCCCCTGTTTTTCGATCAAGAGAACGATCTATCACCTTATAGACTACCTTAATAATGACCCTTGTCAGGATAAAAATAAGGAGAAGTCTCAAACCAGAGAATAATATATTGGTCCACATCTCAACATCCGTAATCAGATTCCAGATCTTATCTTTAAAACGAAGTGCAGCCTGTACCTGACCCTCAGTCGTAGCTTCAAGCACCCATCTATTCATGGTGTTCTCCCCCACTTTCAATCAGAACATACCCTTCAGTATTCTTCCCATAAATCCCACGAATCTCAATCCGTTGATCCACAATAATATGCCTTACCTCATCCAGCTTATCCCCTTCGAACTGAATGGAGATCGCACAGCCCGCTGTAATCTCCTTCGGGGTTGGAAAGATATCAATCTCAAGCTCTGCATACTCAAGCAGCATTTCGGCGCGCAGCGCCTGCTGGGTAGAGTCAAAAGCAATCAACATCTCATCCTCCATCGCTCTCACGCCTCCTTTTTGGGTATCTTGTCCTATCTCTTGCTGCCATAGTATAAAATCGTTCTTCCATCCATATACTAGATATCATCAAATAGAATCAGCATCAGAAAGGAAGATGAGATGAACTCGCCCAAAGCATCATCCATGCAAGAATTGTCCTGTTTAAAAATATCACATACTGATCCTGATATCTATTCCGCCATCACGCACAGACTGCTCTTCCATTTTGCCCGCACCACTGCTGACACTCAGATTGTGGTCGTCTGCATCGGCACAGACCGCAGTACAGGCGATTCTCTCGGACCGCTTGTAGGCACAGCACTCACCCGCTTTCACAGCCCGTTATTCGAGCTCTACGGAACTCTGGAGGAACCTGTCCATGCCGTGAATCTTGAAGAGACCCTGGCACTAATAAATGATAGATACAGCAATCCGTTCATTATTGGAATTGACGCCTGCTTGGGCCATTCCACCAGTGTTGGGTGCATACAAGTCGTGGACGGTCCACTCAAGCCTGGTGCTGGCGTAAATAAACAATTGCCGCCGGTAGGCGATATCCATTTGACAGGAATCGTTAACGTCGGCGGCTTTATGGAATACTTTGTACTTCAGAACACCCGATTAAGTCTGGTGATGCGATTGTCAGACATTATCGCTTCCAGCCTCTATTCTGCCCTGAAGCAATGGAATCTTCATTCTAAGACCGCTGCTGCGCGAGAGCAATAACCTCTTTTTCCTCCGGGGACAGCGGGTATTGCGATTCACCGTTCTGTAGTGGCTTGGAATAAATGTAGGAGTTCTCACGGTTGTGGAGGCTGGTCAGCACGACCCCACTGCGCTCATCGTCCAGAACAGCCAGGGAGAAGCTCAGGTCGCTGCCCCGTTCACCAAAAGCATTGTAACGCTTTAGCGCTACATTGGATTTCATACTGCGAATTTTCAACTGGGCAGCCTCCAATTGGGCAGCTTGATCACGCATTCCATCTTCCAGCATATCGCTTTGATTTTTCAAATCAATCAGCAAGCTTTCCAGATCTTCTACCCCTGTGGCGGTCATCATCGCCTCGTATCTGCGTTTCATTTTACGCAGTCTGCTACCCTGCACCATGGCCACAATCAACAGCACCAGAATTAACACCGTGAACCCCAATACAAACCACTGTAACTGCTCATTAATCAATTGATTCATTTCTGACATGAACGGACCATCCTTTTTATTTGGTGCTGCGGGCACTACCGTAGAGTTCTTTCATAGCTGCCAGCATTCTACTTATATCTTGTTCGGTTGAATCAACACCTACACTTGCCCTGACGGCCCCACTGGTCAGCGTATTCACTGCCGTGTGGGCCAAAGGCGTACAATGCATCCCTGCGCGTACAGCTATATTGTATTCACGATCCAGTCGATGAGCAATTTCAGCAGAGTCATGCCCTTCAATCACGAAGGACACAATACCACTTCGCGGGGCCCCAAGCGCAGGACCTAACAGTCGAATACCTGGAATGATGGACAGACCCTCCATCAGCGTTTGAGTCAGACTCCATTCCCGTTCGTGAATTACGTTTACTCCAATAGATCTGACTTTTTTCACACCTGCCATGAGCCCGGCTATCCCCACTGCGTTCTGTGTCCCTGCTTCATACCTGTCTGGGCGGACCAAAGGCTGTTCGATATTCTCAGACTGACTTCCCGTCCCTCCAAGCATTAGCGGCTCCAGATCCAGATGTGGTGCAATATACAACCCACCCGTTCCTTGCGGACCCAGCAATCCCTTATGTCCAGGAAATGCTAGCAGATCAATGTTCATCGAAGACACATCAATATCTAGCGCCCCTGCGCTCTGTGCACCATCCACCAGAAATATTGCGCCATGAGCTTTTGCCAGATCACCAATATCACCTATCGGAAGAATACTGCCTAACAGGTTGGAGCTGTGATTACAGATAACCATCTTAGTATTATGCTTAAATGCCGTCTGCAATTCCTGCAGATTAAGCTGCCCTTCCTCATTCACCCGAATGTAATCCACTTCAAGCTCCTGAGTCTTCCGCAAATACTCCAACGGACGGCGAACAGAATTATGTTCAGTCATTGTCGCGATGACATGGTCCCCAGCACGCAATGCCCCTCTGATTGCCATATTAAGACCCATAGTCGTGTTGTGAGTAAAAGCAATATCCTGCGCATTGGACACTCCGAATAAATCCGCCAATAAACTGCGAGTCCGCATCAACACACGTCCAGCGCCCATAGCCAGGGAATGATTACCTCTACCTGCATTCGCTCCGGAATGCTGCAGGGCATCCATCATAGCTGAAGCTACCTCTGGTGGTTTAGGCCAAGAAGTGGCTGCATGATCCAGGTACACCAACTTTTCCACGCTCCGCCACCTTCCATTCTATTTTGACTGAATCAATTCCATAAATCCATAAGTGAGACTTTGATCATCGACCTATTCGGATTGAAATCCGCATTATGAAATTGATTTGACTTTAAAAAACATACCCCTCCTTATCCGTTCCAGGATATCTCAGGATATGTTTTTCAATACCTAGTGCTCATAGGTTACCCAACAACTCCAAAAGTCTTTCCAAGTCTTGGGCGCTGTAGTAATTCAGCTCGATCTTTCCTCTTTCTTTGCCCTGCTTGATCTTAACGGTTGTCTTGAATCGTTCTCGCAACAACTCTTCAACATTATCGATATAAGGATCACGTTTCACGGTTTTCGTCTTGTTCGCGCCTGCCGGTTTGCGATCCAGATTTTTCACCGTTTCCTCAAGTTCCCGCACGCTCCACTCTTGCTCCACACACTGCTTAGCCAACTGTTTGACCAGTTCAGCATCCTTCAATGCGACGATAGCACGAGCATGTCCCATAGAAATTGTTCCACGTGAAACATATTCCTTTACTTCCTCTGGCAAAGATAGCAGCCGCAAGAAATTTGCGATATGCGATCTAGATTTTCCAACTTTGAGAGAAAGTTCCTCTTGAGTTAACGAGAACTGATCCATCAGACCTTGGTAGGCAACAGCGATTTCCATAGCATTCAGATTCTCGCGCTGCAAGTTCTCGATCAACGCAATCTCCATAACCTGCTGATCACTCAGGTTGCGAACAACCGCCGGGATGGTTGCTTTGCCACAGTATTGGGAAGCACGGAATCTGCGTTCCCCGGCAATAATCTCATACCCCTTTAGCACACTGCGTACAATGATCGGTTGGATGACACCATGTTGCCGAATGGATTCTGCCAATTCCTGAATGGCCTCTTCGTTGAAATCTTTACGAGGCTGATAAGGGTTAGCGCGAAGCTGTCCTAACGAGATTTCTACCACCTTATCATCTTCATTAATAGACAGGGACGGGATCAATGCATCCAGCCCTTTACCCAAACGCTTACTCATAAGAAATCACTTCCTTTGCCAACTCTAAATACACTTCCGCTCCCTTAGAGCGGGAATCATACGTAATGATAGACTGTCCATGAGACGGAGCCTCACTAAGCCGTACATTTCGTGGAATAATCGTTTTATATACCTTTTCCTGGAAATACTTCTTAACCTCTTCAATGACTTGAATTCCCAGATTGGTCCGAGCATCCAGCATAGTCAGTAGTACGCCTTCAATCTTCAGTTGAGGATTCAAGTTCTTCTGAACAAGTCGTACCGTGTTCAATAGTTGACTCAATCCTTCAAGCGCATAATACTCACACTGGATCGGTATAATCACAGAGTCCGCAGCAGTCAAAGAGTTAATGGTTAATATCCCCAACGAAGGCGGACAGTCAATAATGATGTAATCATAATTCGCCTTAACTGCATTCAGGGCTTTCTTCAGCTTGAGCTCCCGTGAGATGGTGGATACCAATTCAATCTCCGCACCTGCGAGCTGAATGGTGGCAGGAATGATATGTAGACCCTCAATTGTGGTCTCCAGAATCGTTTCCCCGGGTTCGGCTTCATTGATTAGAATATCATAAATGCAATTTGCTACATCTGCTTTGTTGATGCCAACGCCGCTGGTAGTGTTGCCTTGAGGGTCGATATCGACAAGAAGCACTCTCTTTCCCAGAGTAGCCATGCCGGCACCCAGATTCACAGAGGTCGTTGTTTTACCGACACCACCCTTTTGATTTGCTATGGCAATAATCTTGGACACTTATTTCACCTCGAATAGTTAGGAAGAGTCTTCTTGTAGGTCGCAAGTAGAAACGGCGTTGCTGACCTGATGGACAGCATCACTTTCTGCGAGAATTATAAGCAAAGCATCTATGGATGCCTTTCCGAAGAAGCAGGCGGTATAACATTATGAATATTCGCTGTACATCCTTGGCTAAGCCACAGAAAAGGCGACCAAACACCACCGGGTCGCCTTCAGCTATTGAAACAATTTATCTTTTAGGAATTTGGATTACAATCTCGTAATGGTCACCACGGTCGTTCTCCGACGTTTTGATTTCCATCCCCGAGCCTGACACCATATCAATAGATTGACGAATTGTATTAAGAGCTAGACGAACATCCTTTGTATAGGAAACCCGTTTTGTTTTTTTAATTTGTGATACTTCTTTATAAAATGCGATACGCGCTTCTGTTTGTTTAACATTCAATCCCTTGGAGATAATCTCCTCCAGAACCTTCAGCTGCATTTCCAGACTATCCAGAGACAACAATGAACGTGCATGTCTTTCTGTTATCTGGCGTTCCATAAGCGCTGTCTTCACTTCTTCAGGAAGCTGAAGCAGTCTGATTTTATTAGCGATAGTAGATTGGCTCTTACCGATCCGTTGCGCCAGGCTTTCCTGGGTCAATTGATGTAAATCAATCAATTTCTGATACGCGTAGGCTTCCTCGATAGCGGTCAGATCTTCGCGCTGCAGGTTCTCAATCAATGCAATAGAGGCCGCCTGGGAATTATTGAACTCGCGAACAATAGCTGGAATGGTCTCCATACCGAGCTTCTTCACAGCCCGCCAGCGACGTTCACCGGCAATGATCTCATACTGTGAATCGCGCATACGAACCACTATAGGTTGAATCACGCCATGTGTCTTTATCGTCTGGCACAGCTCGTCTATCTTCTCGTCATCAAATATCGTCCGTGGCTGATAAGGACTGCTGATGACCTCATGAACCGGGATTTGTTTGACCTCATCTCCGCTGCTCCGCTCGGTAAATCCAAAAAGCTTGGTGAATTGTTCTTTCATTCCGTTCATAACCACCTAATTTCGTTATAGTACGATCTTCTTGACCTTTTTCCCGGTAAAAGCATATCGTACAGCAATGGAAACTGCTCGCCTAGGCCAGCAAGTTCTTCCCTCTCCCCCGCTATAAATGCCGAAGAGAGCCTTATTCCGCTATAAAATTCTTACTATATTATTCTATCACTTTTTCTTCTATAATCCTATTCTCCGTAAAGACCTATTTTTCCTGCATTTATCAAATATGCGTCTCTTTACATTTCACAAGGAGGTGTCGTCTCTTGCATTGCTACTTTAAATATTGCCCTTAGACATAAGCCCTTCTCACCTTTTGCATAAGCCCCACTATTTTTTAAAGAAAAGGACATCTATTTATTGAACTTAAGGGACTAACTTTGGGATCGGCGTCGTTCCGGTGAAGCTTGGACTTCCGATCGCTGTAGTTCCCAGACTTCTATTTAACCCCTGCTAGCGATTGAAATACGAAGATAAGCTATGCTTCCGAAGCTAGCCTTCCTACGAAACAATTTCAGGGGATCGCTATCCCTCCTACAGTTACAATCTCCCCTTCACTCTTTCTCACTTTTCGTTTTCTTTCTTGAGTTCAGCTTATAATAGGCACCCCTCTCCATTAAGAAGCAAAATGATCCCTATCGCTCTCTCCGTTCAGCTACCACTCCCGAATAATCAAAGCAGGTGCTTTGTTCATTTCACATATGACGGCCAACACTTTAATGCCGTATACCGAAATCACAGTTTATGAACTGCTCACAAGGGAAGGCTCAGGATCTACAACACATTTTTGTCTTCATAAAAAAAGCCGCCCTCATCTTCAACGATGAGAGCGACTCTTGGGATATCACGATAAATCTATAGCTGCTGATGTTTCACGTGAAACATTTATACCAAAGGTGTCTTGGCGGGAATTCCCGCCTTACGCGGATACTTCGCTGGTGTAGTAGCTGTCTTACTAACCAGAATAATGTGCCGCGCCGATTCCTCTACAGGAAGTTTGAAAGGCTCTACCTTAATAAGTTGGCCTCGCAATTCCTTCAAGCTGTACTTGGCTTCCGTTAATTCCTCAGCAGGATCGCTGCCCTTCATGGCTGCGAAGACGCCATCCTTCTTGACAAAAGGAAGACAGAACTCGTTCAGCAGTGCCATCCGTGCCACTGCCCGGGCTGTCACTACGTCATAAGCATCGCGGTGAGCACCCTGTCTAGCGATATCTTCAGCACGTCCATGAATTAGCTGTACACCCTCCAGCTGCAACGTATCGCAGATATGCTGGAGGAATTTGATCCGCTTGCTGAGAGAATCCACAATCGTCAGCTTTAGATGGGGGAAGCATATTTTCAGAGGAATACCTGGAAAGCCCGCACCCGAGCCGATATCCGCCAAGCTTCCTCTCTCCTCCAGATTGAGGTAAAAGGCCAGCGAAATAGAATCGTAAAAGTGCTTGGTATAGACCTGATCTCGTTCGGTAATCCCGGTCAGATTCATCTTCTCATTCCAGGATACCAATTCTTGATAATAAAGCTCGAATTGATGCAGCTGAGTGGAATTCAGTCTTATCCCATGCTGCTCCAGAAGCTCTGTAAATTGTGCTACAGTCTGATCCATAACTTATCCTTTCGCCGCCGTCACCCGGTTATAATGCTCCAGATACACAAGGAGAATTGAAATATCTGCTGGAGTTACTCCGGAGATCCGGGAAGCCTGACCAATAGAGATTGGACGGATGTTGGAGAGCTTCTGACGAGCTTCCATGGCAATGCCGTGAATCTCATTGTAATTAATATCTTCAGGAAGCTTCTTCTTCTCCATCTTTTGCAGACGCTCCACATGCTGCAGTTGCTTCTCAATATAACCCGAGTATTTAATCTGGATTCCTACTTGCTCCTTCATGTCCTCGTCCAGCTCAACAGGAGATGGGGAGAATTGGTCGACCAAACTATAATCCACTTCCGGACGACGCATGAGGACAAGCAGATTGCTACCATCCACAATAGGCGCGGATTCATACTGTTCCAGGATGGAATTAATTTCTGTTGGCTTCACCTTGGTTTCTTGCAGGCGGATAATTTCACGCTCCACCCGCTCCTTCTTATCAAGAAAAGCATCATAACGTTCCTGCGTAATCAATCCGATGTCATAACCGATCGGCGTCAGACGCAAATCTGCATTATCATGGCGGAGCAGCAGACGATATTCAGCCCGCGATGTGAGCAGTCGATACGGCTCGTTCGTTCCCTTGGTTACAAGGTCATCAATCAGCACACCGATATAGCCTTGCGAACGGTCCAGGATAACAGGCTCTTTGCCTTGAACCTTGCGCGCAGCGTTAATACCAGCGATAACCCCTTGTCCTGCCGCTTCTTCATAACCGGAAGTTCCGTTAATTTGTCCGGCTGTGAATAAGCCAGGCAGACGTTTCGTTTCTAGAGATGGCCAGAGCTGGGTAGGCACCATGGCATCATATTCGATGGCGTAACCATTACGCATCATCTCTACTTTTTCCATACCCGGAATAGAACGAAGTATAGCCAATTGCACATCTTCGGGAAGACTGGTGGACAGACCCTGTACATAGTATTCCGATGTGTTTTTGCCTTCTGGCTCCAGGAAAATTTGATGCTTTGACTTGTCACTGAACCGGACTACCTTATCCTCAATGGATGGACAGTAACGCGGACCGGTTCCTTCAATAACTCCCGTGAACATAGGCGCCCGGTGCAGGTTGTCGTTGATGATCTGATGTGTCTCTTCCGAAGTATAAGTCAACCAGCAAGGAAGCTGTTCGTTATCGGACGATTTCGTTTCAAAGGAGAAGAACTTAGGCTTGCTGTCTCCCGGTTGAATCTCCGTCTTGGAGAAATCGATACTATCTTTGTGCACGCGCGGTGGTGTGCCCGTCTTGAAGCGAGCCAGTTCAAAGCCCAGCTCACGCAAATGCTCGGATAGCTTAATGGATGGTTGTTGATTGTTAGGTCCGCTCTCATACATGAGTTCACCCATAATCACCTTACCCCGCAAATAAGTACCCGTAGTCAGAATAACGGACTTGCTGTGATATTCCGTGCCAGTCTTCGTAATAACACCCGTGCACTGGCCGTCTTCAATAATTAGTTGCTCTACCATCCCCTGACGCAGCGTCAGGTTGGGTGTCTTCTCCATCGTTTCTTTCATCGCATGTTGATAGAGGAACTTGTCTGCCTGTGCACGCAGAGCATGTACAGCCGGCCCCTTCCCTGTATTCAACATCCGCAGTTGTATATAAGTCTTATCTATATTACGGCCCATCTCGCCGCCAAGCGCGTCAATCTCACGCACCACATGTCCTTTAGCGGGTCCGCCAATAGACGGATTACAGGGCATGAATGCCACCATATCCAGGTTGATCGTGATCATTAATGTACTGCAGCCCATTCGGGCGGCAGCCAGAGCTGCTTCGCATCCGGCATGACCGGCGCCGATGACGATTACGTCATAGCTGCCTCCATCATAACTCATGTCCTGTTTCCTCCTATATTATAATTAATGGCTCAACCTAAATGTGTCCTCCCAGAACATAGCGGAGGGTCGAAAAGATTCTGTAGAAACGAAGTGGCCGCCTTTAAAGACCGATTTCAACCATTAACCAAACACATCATGAAATCGGCATTTAACAGTGGTCGTAAGAACCTTTCGAACCTGTAACGGCTCTGTTCGTAAGAGATAACCTCAATTTTGGTTGTAAGCTTATTTACCCAAACAGAATTGCGAGAAAATTTGGTCGAGCAGCGAATCAGCGGCAGTATCGCCGACAATCTCGCCAAGCTGTTCCCAAGCCAGTCGCACATCAATTTGAATCATGTCGATCGGAATGAACTGCTCCGCCGCATCATAAGCATCCTGCAGCGATTTGTACGCTTTTTTCAGCAGGGCGATATGTCTGACGTTGCTCACATATGTCAAATCACCGGACTCCAGCTTGCCGCCGAAGAACAGTGTTGAAATAGCATCTTCCAGTTTATCCAGACCTTCCTCTTCCAGAACGGACATCGGAACAATACTGCTTTCTTCAAAATAGGTCAGCAGTTTGGCCTTATCTAATTTGGACGGTAAGTCCATTTTATTCATGATCACCAGGCATTGTCTACCGTGGATTTGTTCCATCAGTGCCAATTCGTCTTCATGCAGCTCTTCGTTGGCGTTCAGCACAAGCAGAATCAGATCGGCTCCGGTGACCGCAGCCTTAGAACGCTCCACCCCGATCTGCTCTACAATATCCATTGTCTCACGGATACCCGCGGTATCGAGCAGCTTCAAAGGAATGTTATTGATGGTTACATATTCTTCAATGACATCACGCGTAGTCCCGGGAATATCCGTAACAATCGCTTTGTTATCCCGAGCCAATGCGTTAAGGAGTGAGGATTTACCGACGTTAGGGCGCCCAACAATCGCTGTCGTAATACCCTCGCGAAGAATTTTGCCTTCACTTGCAGTCTTCAGTAATCTAGTGATACCTTCCATCACTTCACTACTCTTGTCCTTAATAAACTCAGCCGTCAATGACTCCACGTCGTGTTCGGGATAATCGATATTAACCTCTATATGTGCTAACGTCTCAATTAAAGTATGACGAAGGGCGTGAATTCGCTCCGACAGGGAGCCGCTAACTTGCTTCAGTGCTACTGAGAAGGCACGATCTGATTTGGAACGGATAAGGTCAATAACCGCCTCAGCCTGTGTCAGGTCGATTCTTCCTCCCAGGAAAGCCCGTTTAGTGAACTCCCCTGGCTCGGCGAGTCTGATCTCCTGCTGTAGCAGAAGGTCCATCACGCGGCGTACTGAAATAATCCCGCCATGGGCACTGATCTCCACAACATCCTCGGTTGTAAAGGAACGAGGACCCTTCATCACGGTCACCAGCACTTCTTCCATGGCTTCTCCGTTCTCAGGGCTGACGATATGCCCGTAATGAACCGTATGGGACTCCGCTTCTGTCAATGGAACCCTGCTGCGGAATAAGGGTGCTACCTGAGGGATAGCCTCCGGGCCGCTTACCCGAATAATGGCAATACCGCCTTCTCCGAGTGCTGTCGAGACGGCGGCTATAGTATCGCTGAACATGCTGTCTTTCACCTCGTTATATGACAAACTATATAAGATGAACTTAAGATACGAATATAAGGCTCAGTCGTCACTACGGAGAATGTTTGGACTTTCGGTCGCTGTTGTCCCCAGATTTCTTCTATATAAACCGCTTCTAGCGGTTGAAATCCGGGGACAGCTTGTGCTTTCGATGCCAGCTTTTCTACGAAAAGCTTTCAGGCGATCGCTATCGCTTCTACAGTTCCAAACTTCCCCTTCGTTCCTTCTCGCTTTTTGTTTCACTCTTTTATTCATCTAATATAATCTGTTTTATTTGTAAAAAAGCAATGACCCCTTAGTTTGGACTAGGAGTCATTGCGGCATATAGTCTCTACTTCAAAGTAATTACGACGCGGCGATTAGGTTCCTCGCCTTTACTGAGTGTGTTCACTTGCTTGTGATCCTGCAGTCTGGAATGAATAATCTTCCGTTCTTGAGGCGACATCGGCTCCAGCACCACCTCTTTGCGGGTGCGGACGACACGTCCTGCAAGCCGATCGGCCAGCTCCTCCAGCGTTTTCTTGCGCCGTTCCCGGAAATTCTCAGCATCCAGGACCAGACGAATGAAGCTGTCGGAATAGCGATTGGCTACGATATTCGCCAGATACTGCAAGGCGTCAAGCGTTTGTCCTCTTCTGCCAATGACCAGTCCAAGATCAGGACCGGATATTTGCAGAGTAGTCGATTCCTTAGTATGGACGATTTCTACTTCCACCGTGAGCCCCATGCTCTTGGCGACGTCCACAATGAAACGTACAGCTTGCTGGTAAGCTTCTTCCCCCGGTTGTCCGGAATCTTGGCGTGGTACACCGCCGATAGCCTCCTGTGTACTTTCTCTGGCTGACTGCTGAGGCACTGACGGAGCACTCGCCGCGGGCGCCGGTGCAGGGATCAAGGTCACTTCAACCTTGGCCTCTTTCGCACCGATCAATCCCAGGAATCCTCTTGAGGGCTGTTCAAGCACATTGACCGTAACGCGGTCCCTGTTAACTCCAAGCTGGGTCATTCCCCGTTCTACAGCTTCATCAATGGTTTTTCCTGTCGCGACGACTTTGCTCATTTCGACTTTTTAGCCCCCTTCGATGCCTTGCTGCCATTCCCTTTCGAGGAAGATGCATTCTTACTCTTCGCAGAGCTTACTTCCTTGTCATTAGCGGAGTTTACGACAGCGATTTTATTTTTATCGTTGTTGCGGTATAAGAAGTAGTTCTGAACAATGGTGTAGAGGTTACTATAGAACCAGTACAACGGAAGAGCGGACGGGAAATTATAGGACATGATGAAAATCAGGACAGGATATACCATCATCATGAACTGCATAGGTCCCTGCTGCTGCATCGGGTTCATCTTCGTCATCATGCGAGTCTGCAAGAATGTTGTTATCGCAGCCAATGCCGGGAGAATAAACAGATGATCCGGCTTACCAAGCTCTAACCACAAGAATGAATGCTCACGCAGATGCGGGTTGTAATAAATCGAGTTGTACAGCGCGATGAAAATCGGCATTTGTACGATTAGCGGCAGACATCCCGCCATTGGGTTAACCTTGTTTTCCTGGAAGAGACGCATTGTTTCTTGTTGCACTTTTTCAGGTGTGTCTTTATATTTTTTCTGGATTTTCTGGAGTTCCGGTTGTATGGCCTGCATCGCACGCGAACTCTTTACCTGTTTCATCGTAAGCGGCAAGATCAGCGTGCGCACAATAAGAACCATAACAAGTACGGCTAGTCCATATTGTCCGTTAAACCACTTTGCGAATGTGTCCAGCGATATAGCAAAATAATAAACAACGTTACTTTGCCAGAAACCGCCATTCTTTAAATCCTCCGTAGTGTGTGTAACAGTGGCTGACGGAGCGCAACCGGACAAGACAGCGATCATCAACACCATTACAGCGATGAGGAAGAACCATTTTCCTCGTCTAGTCTTCATTAGAGACACTTCAAAACCCCTCTCTTGAACATTCCATTGCACCGTAAATCATACCATAATTATGAATACAAATAAACAAGCCTCTTCGGCCCTTCTTATTTGCGAGAAGCCTTGAGTAGCTTGGCTTTGCGAAGCACATGGAGCACACTTTTCTCAAGTTCTGCGTATTCCATGGACAGAGCCCCTTTTCGCACAATAAACACCAGATCCAGGCCGCTTGCGATCTCTGGCTCATGATGCCTAACGATCTCCTTCACGACTCTTCGCATCCGGTTGCGGACAACAGCGTTCCCTACCTTTTTGCTGACTGACACCCCAAGCCGGAAACGCTCCACCTCTTTTCTATTGAACCAATACACCACGAATTGGTGGTTGGCAAATGACTTTCCATGTCGATATACGCGACTGAAGTCGGCGCGGTTTCGTAATCGCAAACTTTTGTGCACGAGAATCTCCTTACTTGAAAAGACCGGTCTGTTTTAGGCGTTCCGGAATTTTTCCTTCTATTTAGTAGTATACTCACCCGGCGATAGCCGTAAACGGCAGCTTGTACATAGATTGGGCAGCCTGGCTTAACGGTCCGACAATTCGGATTACTTCCTATATAGGTACATATACGAATAGCCCCACAAAGTGTAGCCGACGCATACTAGCGTAATCTAGACCTTCGCAGGGTTTCACCGGAAAAGTATGAATGTAACAAGCGAAAAACGGGTACCGCCCTTTCCGAAAGACGATACCCGTTTCACCTCTGAACTATAAGAAAGCGGAGTACGAATATAGATCAAATACTGTCTTATATGTTGAAAAAAAGACCACCGCAGTGGTCCTTAATGGCCTAACTTACGCACTCAGAACTTTTCTGCCTTTCAGGCGGCGAGCTGCCAGCACTTTACGGCCGTTTTTCGTGCTCATTCTTTTGCGGAAACCATGTACCTTCTTGCGTTTGCTCACATTCGGTTTGAACGTCGGTCTCATGTATTGCACCTCCCTTACAGGATCTTAATTACTGTCATATCTAAGCAGAAACGGCTTGGCCGTCCTTAAAGTAGGGACAGTATCTACAGTATCATCATTTAAATGGTTGAAGACATATCCTCACAGAAAACACCTTTATATATTTAAACACAACACACGGTCAAAAGTCAACCTGTCTTTGCAGTCTTCCTCTCCCTCTATATAGAACGTTATTATCCACAATCCCCATCCGTCAAAAAAATAATCCACAGCGTTCTACACTTATCCACCTGTGATTAAAAAAAGAAGTCGATTGTCCGCAGACTAGAACAACCTGTGTATAAAAATATCGAACGTCTGACAGTTCCTGTCGAACGGTGAACACTTTATCAACAATATGTAGTGTTGTTCTTAAATTTTGTACACAAGTGATTGAATTTGTGGATAAAATAGCCCGAATCATTGAAAAACAGGGGTGCTTTTGCTATGATGGTATTACTTTTGAATGTGAATAGATTTGATTGCTCTATATATTATCAACAAGCTGTGGATAAAGTTGTGAACAATTCAAATTTATCCATATTTTTTTGTCCCTTCATGCTGTGCATTGGGGATAAATATCAGCATCTATATATTTTCTTCGACATTTCCACTTCATGGCTGATGCCACATTTGGAAGATTTAAAGGAGTGACAGTCTGTGGACAGCCATACTTCCGAATTATGGCAGCAAATATTATCAATCATCCAATCCAAACTGAGCAAGCCGAGTTTCGATACCTGGTTTAAGGCCACCAAAGCGTTAACCTTCAACCAGCAGGCACTCATTATCTCGGCTCCGACAACATTCGCAGTAGAATGGCTGGAAAGTCGCTACACCAAGCTGGTGGGAGCTACAGTTTTGGAAGTTACCGGACAACAAGTGGATGTCAAATTCGTCATTGAGGAGAACAAGCCGGCTGAGCTGATCATTCAGCAGTCCGCCCCTTCCCCTGCCGTATCGCGCGAAGAGGCGCAGACCCATTTGCTCAATCCCAAATATACCTTTGACACGTTCGTCATCGGTTCGGGCAACCGTTTTGCCCACGCGGCTTCGCTGGCCGTCGCCGAGGCGCCGGCCAAAGCCTACAACCCCTTGTTCCTTTACGGCGGAGTGGGTCTCGGAAAAACCCACCTGATGCATGCGATCGGCCATTATGTGCTGGAGCATAACCCCAACAACAAGGTTATTTATATTTCCTCCGAGAAATTCACGAATGAGTTCATCAACTCCATCCGTGACAACCGTGGGGAAAGCTTCCGCAACAAATACCGCAACGTAGACATTCTGCTTATTGACGATATTCAATTCCTGGCCGGCAAAGAATCCACGCAGGAGGAATTCTTCCATACATTCAACGCCCTGCACGAAGAGCGCAAGCAAATCATTATTTCCAGTGACCGACCGCCAAAGGAAATCCCAACCCTCGAGGAACGGCTGCGTTCCAGGTTCGAATGGGGTCTTATTACGGATATTCAGCCGCCGGATCTGGAGACACGGATCGCAATTTTGCGTAAAAAGGCGAAAGCCGAGAACCTAGATATCCCTAATGAAGCGATGATGTACATTGCTAACCAGATTGATACGAACATTCGGGAGCTTGAAGGTGCACTAATTCGGGTCGTTGCCTATTCTTCCTTGACCAATCAGGATGTGACGACTCATCTGGCAGCCGAAGCGCTGAAGGATATCATTCCATCCAGCCGTCCGAAGATGATTACCATCGGTGATATTCAGCAAAAAGTCGGTGAATACTACAATTTGCGCCTGGAGGATTTCAAGGCACGCAAACGCACGAAAGCCGTAGCTTTCCCACGCCAAATTGCCATGTATCTCTCCCGTGAATTAACGGATTATTCGTTGCCTAAGATCGGTGAAGCCTTCGGGGGACGCGACCATACGACCGTCATTCACGCACATGAGAAAATAACGCAATCACTAAAGGTCGATCAGGAGCTATACAAAGTGGTAAATAATCTTGCGGAGAAAATTAAAAATCCTTCCTAAGAGGAATACAGAGCCTATACACAATCTATACACATGTGGGTAGGCTTAATTTTATGCGGCTTGCGAAGGTTATCCACATATTAGACGCCCCTACTACTAATACTATTAAATAACTTTAATAATTCATCATCTATAACAAGCGTGAATGCCACACGGCATAACGCAACTTTCCCATTTTCAGCTAGGAGTGAAATTATGAAGATCAGCATTCTCAAAAACGAACTCAACGAATCCATTGGACATGTATCCAAAGCGATCTCCAGCAGAACGACTATTCCCATTTTGACCGGGATTAAGCTAGAGGTTACCCATCAAGGCGTAACTTTGACAGCAAGCGACACTGATATTTCGATCCAGTCGTTTATTCCTGCTGAGAATGACAGCCACACCATCGTAAAAGTTGAGCAGCCAGGCAGCGTTGTGCTTCCAGCTAAATTTTTCGTCGAAATCATCAAAAAATTGCCGTCCAAAGAAATCCACATGGAAGTCAAAGAAGGCTTCCAAACCTATATCTCTTCCGGTTCCACCGAGATTCAGATCGTAGGACTCGACCCAGAAGAATTCCCGGTACTGCCAAACATCGAAGAAAATGATATGATCTCTATCCCAGGCGATTTGCTCAAAAATATGATCAAGCAGACGGCATTCTCCATCTCAACTCAGGAAACAACACCGATTCTTACGGGGATTCTCTGGAATCTGAGCGATAACGAGTTCAAATTTACCGCTACAGACCGTCACCGGCTCGCTACACGGGCAGCCCATTTGGAGGGAACAGAGAATGTTCATTTTTCCAATGTTGTAATTGCCGGTAAAACCTTGAACGAACTGAGCAAAATCATTCCGGACCAGAATATGCTGGTGGATATTGTCGTAGCCGATAACCAGGTGCTCTTCAAAATCGACAAAGTGCTGTTCTATTCCCGCATCCTGGACGGTATTTATCCGGATACTTCTAGAATTATTCCAACGGCATACAAAACAGAACTAACTTTGGACACAAAAAAATTAAGCGAGTCCATTGACCGTGCTTATTTGTTGTCCCGTGAGGAAAAAACGAACATTGTCCGCATGCAGACCCTGGATCAGGGCGGCATCGAGATTTCCTCCAGCTCCTCAGAGCTGGGTAAAGTGCGTGAAGAGCTGGAGACCATTGATTTTAAAGGGGAACCTTTGAAAATCTCCTTCAACTCCAAATATATGCTGGATGTGCTCAAAGTTATCGAAAGCGAGCAGCTTGTCATTGCCTTCACTGGAATGATGAGTCCGATTATTTTGCGTCCGCTGGATGACAGCCGCAGCATGTATGTGATTTTGCCATATCGTACGACTAACTAAAGTCACTGTTCACGAGTCTGTGGATAAGTGGTGGAAAGGATAAAAAATGATAAAAAAAATACTTATCCACAGTGGATATATTAAGCTGGACCAATTTCTAAAACTGTCGGATTGTGTATCCACAGGGGGAATGGCCAAGGCTCTGTTGCAGGAAGGGCTTGTCATGGTCAATGGGGAGAAAGAAGAACGCCGGGGCAGAAAGCTCTATCCAGGTGACCGCATTGAAGTGCAGGATGAAGGCACGTTCGAGGTTATTGGCGGCGAAGTGCAGAAATAAGAGGGGGAAGCCCCCTAAAGATCAGAGCGGCTCTTCGGAGTCGCTTTTTTTTAGTTCCAAGAACGGCCGGCATTTGCGAGACTACAACAATCCGTGTTTTTGGTATAAAATAAAGCTTTAGGGCATTTATGCTCATGGACGCTTCATGGACCATATAATTCTCGTTTTACGAAATAAGCTTTGCAGCATAAACTCCACGCTTGTGGGGTCTTGGGAGGAACCATTTCGTGTTTGTTAAAAATATCGGCCTGCAGCATTATCGCAATTACGGGCTGCTGCGTCTGGAAAGCCTGGGGGATGTGAATCTGATCCTCGGTCAGAACGCCCAAGGCAAAACAAACCTCATGGAGGCCTTGTTCGTCCTGGCGATGACCAAAAGCCACCGCACCTCCAAGGATCGTGAGCTAATCTCGTTTGATGCTCCTGCCGGCAGTGCACAGATCTATGCCGAGATTGGGCGTAAATACGGGGATTTGAAGCTGGAGCTCAGTCTCTCTGCCCAAGGGAAGAAGGCGAAGGTCAACGGTCTGGAGCAGCGCCGGCTGAGTGAGTTCGTAGGCTCGCTCAATGTGGTGATGTTTGCTCCAGAGGACCTGGAGATTGTCAAAGGTACACCGGGTGTTCGCCGCCGTTTCCTCGATATGGAGATCGGACAGGTGCAGCCAGGATATCTGTTCCACCTGCAACAGTACCAGAAAATTTTGGTGCAAAGAGGCAATCTGCTGAAGCAATTATGGGGTAAGCCAGCTGGCGGAACGGAGATGCTGGAGATTTGGGATGCCCAACTTGTAGAGCATGGTGTTAAAATCGTCAAAAAAAGGAAAGAATTCATAAAGAAGCTGCAGATCTGGGCGGAAAGTATCCACAAGGGAATTACAAATGGTGGAGAAGAGCTCAAATTGCGCTACGTACCCTCTTTTGGCGAGAGAGAGGAAGAAGATGAAGCTGTCTTATTAGACAATTTTATGTTAAAGTTATCACAAACGAGAGAGCAGGAAATCAGGCGCGGCATGACGCTGACGGGTCCCCATCGGGATGACCTGTCCTTTTTTATCAACGGAAGAGAAGCCCAGGTCTACGGTTCCCAAGGACAGCAGCGCACGACAGCCCTGTCGCTCAAGCTGGCGGAAATCGAGCTGATCCATGAGGAGATCGGGGAGTACCCTGTGCTGCTTCTTGATGATGTGCTGTCCGAGCTTGATCCTTATCGCCAGACTCAGCTTATTGAAACCTTTCAAAGCAAGGTGCAGACCTTCATTACCGCTACGGGAATTGAAGGTCTGCATGCCGATAAATTAAAGGGCGCAAGCCTATATCATGTCCGTGACGGACAAGTGGAGTTATAAAGAGCGGAGGAAGCAGATGTATATTCATTTGGGCGGGGAAAAGATCATCCGGTCATCAGAGCTGATTGCTATATTTGATATTTCGATTGAGAAATCTTCCAAGATATCCAAACAGTTCGTCATCCAGTCCCAGCAGGATAAGAAGCTGGTCCGGATTGGTGAAGAGGAAGCAAAATCTATTGTCGTAACCAAGAATAGCGTGTATTACTCCCCCATTTCCTCCTCCACTCTCAAGAAAAGAGCCAAAATGCTGTTGGAAATATAGCTCTACCACAGTAACAAAGAGATAATCTGAAAGAAGTAGGTGAAGGCATGTCAATGAATCAACCGACATATGATGAGAGCCAGATTCAGGTACTGGAGGGGCTGGAAGCGGTTCGGAAACGCCCGGGCATGTACATCGGCTCTACAAGCGCCAAAGGTCTGCATCATTTGGTGTGGGAGGTCGTAGATAACAGTATCGACGAGGCGCTGGCAGGTTATTGCGACCGGATTCAAGTGATCATACACGAGGATAACAGCATCACCGTTATCGACAACGGGCGGGGAATCCCTGTAGGGGAGAACACGAAGCTCAAGAAGTCGACGCTTGAAGTGGTTATGACTGTTCTGCATGCTGGTGGTAAATTCGGCGGTGGCGGATATAAGGTATCCGGCGGTCTGCACGGTGTAGGTATTTCCGTAGTAAACGCTTTGTCGGAGAGAGTTGTTGTATCCGTCAAGCGTGAAGGGCATATCCACCAGCAGGAATACAGACGCGGTGTGCCGCAGTACGATATCAAGATTACCGGTGATACGGAAGAGACGGGTACGAAAACTACGTTTCACCCGGACCCGGAGATCTTTACTGAGACGACGGTTTATGATTATACAACGCTACTCACTCGTATTCGCGAACTAGCTTTCCTGAACAAGGGAATTGAGCTTTCGCTCACGGATGAGCGCACTGGTGTCTCTAATGCGTTCAGATACGATGGTGGTATCGTGGAATATGTGAAATATCTGAATGAGAAAAAAGAAGCGTTGCATGAGGAGCCTATCTACGTGGAAGGCTCACGGGACATGATCCAAGTTGAGGTAGCGCTGCAATATAACGATTCCTACACGGAGAATATTTATTCTTTTGCCAATAACATTAATACGCATGAGGGCGGAACCCACGAGTCGGGCTTCAAAAGCGCTTTGACACGTATTATTAACGATTATGCCCGCAAATCCGGCGTGATCAAGGACGGCAATTCCAATCTGACCGGGGATGATGTACGGGAAGGCCTGACAGCGATTATTTCCGTCAAAATCCCTGAGCCTCAGTTCGAGGGTCAGACGAAGACCAAGCTCGGCAACAGTGAAGTCCGCGGTATTGTGGAATCCCTGTTCGGAGAGAAGCTTCAGGAATTCCTGGAAGAGAATCCGGCAGTATCCCGCCGTGTGCTGGAGAAATCCTTGCAGGCTTCACGTGCCCGTGAAGCTGCGCGTAAGGCTCGTGAGCTGACTCGCCGTAAGAGTGCGCTTGAAGTCAGCGCCCTGCCAGGTAAGCTAGCGGACTGTTCGTCCAAGGACGCTTCTATCAGTGAGCTGTACATCGTCGAAGGTGACTCTGCTGGAGGATCGGCCAAACAAGGCCGGGACCGTCATTTCCAAGCGATTCTGCCGCTGCGCGGTAAAATCCTGAACGTAGAGAAAGCTCGTTTGGATCGTATTTTGTCCAACGCTGAGATTCGGGCGATCATTACCGCTTTGGGTACAGGTATCGGTGATGACTTCGATCTGTCTAAAGCGCGTTACCACAAAGTTGTTATTATGACAGACGCAGACGTTGACGGAGCTCACATCAGAACATTGCTGCTGACGTTCTTCTACCGGTACATGCGGAAATTGGTAGAGGCGGGGTACATCTACATTGCCCAGCCGCCGTTGTTCAAGCTTGAACGGAACAAGGTTGTACGGTATGCCAGTTCCGAAAGGGAGCGCGATGAAATCATTGCCGCTTTCGGTGAGAACGTGAAGGTCAATGTCCAGCGCTATAAAGGTCTGGGCGAGATGAATGCAGAGCAGCTTTGGGATACAACCATGGATCCTGAAAGCCGGACCATGCTGCAAGTCACGATTGAAGATGCGATCCTGGCTGATAGCATCTTCGACACACTGATGGGCGATAATGTTGAGCCGCGGCGTGACTTTATTCAAGAGCATGCCAAATCCGTCAAGAACCTTGACGTGTAGGCTGAACAAGAATAACAAGTATCAACAATACAGAAACCTCCGGTTGCTATTCCGCTCGGGATAAGCAGCCCGGAGGTTTTCTTTTTTAGATAATGATCATAGAAGATGTCATAGTGCCTTACTACGGGAAGAAACAGTGCCCGCTGATTTCTTGAGTCTTCCGTAGGCGACTGCATTACGGTGGATTCTGCGATAGATGGATTTGTCGGGGAACTGCTTGAATACAACGATGGAGGGGAGGGTGTTCACCTCTAGGAGCCACATGTCATGGTGTTGGTCCAGAGCGACATCCAGGCCGATTTCTTTGATTCCCGGATAGGATAGCTCCAGTTGCCTCGCGATTTGAACACCGAGCTGCTTCAATTGCTTGATGGCGGAGCTGGACTCGGTAGGGTCCATATGCTCTTTGAATAAAGTATTCACCTGGAGAATGCGCCCTCCGCTGTGATAATTGGTCACGATTTTATGCGGTGCTGCGACCCGGCCAAGCATACCGGAGGTTTCCCAGGTGCCGATTGGCGTTTTCTGGGTAAGAACCCGCAGGTCGAATGGGCGGTCATGATGCTGCAGCAGCTCGATTCCCTTTTGAATCAGATAGAATTTGCCCTGCGTCCGTCTTAATATAGCTTCATGCAGTTCCTGGGAAGAAGCGAAGATTTGCGCTGTTTTGTTGAAACGCAGAATGTACATGGTTTTCTCTTCCTTCCGAACTGCCTTGCGATGATCGCTGTCGTCACCGTGAATGCTGGGCGCTAGGGAGACCATTCGCTGTTCGGCTCTCATCACACCGGTGCCATATGTCCCTCGGTCAGGCTTAACATACACTGTTGCGTGGATGGCCAGCATTTCTACAAGTGTAGGGAAGCTGTATTTGCGAGTATCAGGAATATAGTTTGATAATGCGGGATTGAGAAGGATTGCAGTTGTTTTAGCCCATTTGCTGGAGACCCGTTGAATTTTCATCATTCTCCTCCTTAGGGAGCCTAATCTCCTGTGGTTGAAATTTCAGGACAAGCTCTTTAAACAATGGTATAATACAAGGATATGGGATTATGCTTTATTGGACGAATACAGAACGATATAAGCTATCTTTCTCTCTATACAGTCTATGTGTGGGGGGCGTTCGCGGAAAGGGCATATACCCTTACAGGAACAAAAGAAATCAGGTTTAAAAGATAAAAGGCTATTATGTTTAATTGTGCTACTTTTGTGAAAGTAATATAATAAAGGGTAGCGGTTTTTTAACTGAAGGAGGTCCAGCACTCATGGCTGAACAAAATAACCCGCAAATCAAAGACCGGGACATTGGGGTGGAAATGCGCGATTCATTTATGGATTACGCAATGAGCATCATTGTCAGTCGAGCTTTACCCGATGTGCGGGACGGATTGAAGCCGGTTCACAGGCGCATTCTGTTTGCGATGTCGGAACTCGGAATGTCTCCGGATAAACCCCATAAGAAATCAGCGAGAATCGTCGGTGAGGTTATTGGTAAGTACCACCCTCACGGTGACTCTGCCGTATATGAAACAATGGTACGTATGGCTCAGGATTTCTCGATGCGTTATATGCTGGTTGACGGTCACGGTAACTTCGGTTCAATCGATGGTGATATGGCTGCTGCCATGCGGTATACGGAAGCGCGTCTGTCCAAAATCGCAATGGAAATGCTCCGGGATCTGAATAAAGAAACTGTAGATTTCGCTCCCAACTATGATGGTGAAGAGCACGAGCCTGTGGTTCTGCCTTCCCGTTACCCGAACCTGCTTGTCAACGGTGTATCTGGTATTGCTGTAGGTATGGCTACCAATATTCCGCCGCATAACCTGGGAGAGGTTATTGATGGGGTACAGGCAATGATCCGTAATCCCGAGATTACGCCAATGGAATTGATGGAATATATTCAAGGACCGGATTTCCCTACATCGGGATACATTTTGGGCCGCGAAGGGATTCGCCAGGCTTATCGTACAGGCCGGGGCTCGGTTACGATGCGTGCCAAGGCTACGATCGAAGAGAACAACGGCAAGGCGCGTATTATCGTGCATGAGCTGCCGTATCAGGTCAATAAGGCGCGACTCGTTGAGAAGATCGCCGAACTGGTGCGTGAGAAGCGGATTGACGGTATTACTGACCTTCGTGACGAATCGGATAGAACGGGTATGCGTGTCGTTGTAGAGATGAGACGTGACGTTAATCCAAACGTGGTACTGAATAATCTTTACAAGCATACTTCGATGCAGTCTACATTCGGAATCAATATGCTGGCGATTGTGAACAACGAACCGAAGATTCTTAATCTGCGCGATGTGTTGTACCACTATCTGCAGCATCAGATTGAGGTTATTCGTCGCCGTACAGAGTTTGATCTGAAAAAAGCGGAAGCCCGTGCCCACATTTTGGAGGGTCTTCGCATTGCACTTGATCATCTTGATGAGGTCATTGCCCTCATTAGAGCTTCCCGTACGACAGACATCGCACGTGAAGGATTGATGAGTACCTTTAGCCTCAGTATTGAGCAGGCTCAGGCTATTCTCGATATGCGGATGCAGCGTCTGACCGGTCTGGAACGTGAGAAGATCGAGAACGAATATAATGAGCTTTTGGCTAAAATTGCGGAATACCGTGAGATTTTGGCTAACGAGCACCTTGTGCTGGAGATTATCAGCAACGAGCTGCAGGAGCTACGTGATAAATATGCCGACAACCGTCGTACAGAAATCACCGTTGGGGAAGAGAGCATCCTGGACGAGGATCTGATTCCACGTGAAGAGGTTGTCATTACTATTACGCATACCGGCTATATCAAACGTCTACCAGTGACAACTTACCGCAGTCAAAAGCGCGGGGGCCGCGGCGTAATCGGTATGGATACGAAGGATCAGGATTTCGTGGAGCATCTCTTTGTGAGTAACTCCCATAACTATCTGATGTTCTTCACCGATAAGGGTAAAGTATACCGAATCAAGGCTTACGAGATTCCGGAGCTCGGCCGCACGGCACGGGGGACGCCGATCATCAACCTGATCCAGATCGAGCAGGGAGAGAAGATCAGTGCGGTTATCCAGGTAGAGGATGCAGATAGCGATAAGTACCTCTTCTTTGCCACTCGTGAAGGTATCGTTAAGAAGACGCCTCTCGAAGACTATAACAACATCCGCAAAGGCGGTTTGATTGCTATCAATCTTCGTGAAGAGGATTCTCTGATTGAAGTGAAGCTGACCGATGGGCAGCAGAATCTTATTATCGGTACAGCGCGCGGCATGTCGATCACGTTCTCCGAGAACGATGTACGGTCGATGGGACGGAGCGCAACGGGTGTCAAAGGGATTACCCTAGACAGCAACGATCATGTTATCGGTATGGACAGTGTCGATCCGGAGCTTGAGGTGCTGATCGTAACGGCTAAGGGATACGGTAAACGTACACCAGCCGGGGATTATCGTTCCCAGACGCGTGGTGGTAAGGGGATCAAGACGATCAACCTTACAGATAAGAACGGTCTGGTGGTTGGCCTGAAGGTCGTTAAGAAGGATGAGGACCTGATGATCATTACGACCAGCGGTACCTTGATCCGTACCAGCATGGATGGTATTTCTACCATGGGTCGTTATGCACAAGGTGTTAAATTGATCAATATTCGCGAAGACGATGCAGTGGCTACCCTTTGTCGGGCCGACAAGAATGAGGAGGACGATTTGTCTGAATCAGAGGAAGGCGTAGAAGGACAGACTACAGAAGCAGACGTAAGCGATGAGTCCGTTACAGAGATCAAGAACGAAGATGATCATCTGGAATAAAGTATGTATGAAGAGTGGAAGTTTCTTTTATAGAGACTTCCACTCTTTTTTATATAAAATTCAAGATTACCCTGCCTTATACTGGTCGCTTGCTCCCTTACATACTATAATTAGGGATATGGTGAAATAAGGAACTTCGGACTGGAATCAGCCGGACGTCATGTGTTTCAAACTACAAGAGTGTCACTATTAATGGGTTAGCGAATAAAGGGGCTGAGCTTATGCCATACATAGCGGTTGGAGAAGTTAAACCAGGTTCGAAAATTACACAAGATGTGGTCACACCGTTAGGAGGAACATTGTTTCCTAAGGGTAAAGTATTGCTGCCACGTGATATGGAGATTTTGCAGGCTTTTTTGATTCAACAAGTGGAGATTGAAGGCAGCGAGAGTGAGACCAAGGTCAGTGAGCCGGTCAAGTCTGGCAATAAAGCAGTTACGGCGAAAACAGGTTCGCTCATCAATGAGTCAACACTGTCCAAAAACTCGGTTTTACATGATGAATATGACAAAATGGTAGCTCTCATTAAGAGCTGCTATCGTTCTGCTGCGGCAGCACCCCTCCCTATCCTTGAATTGAGAAACCAACTCGAAATACTGATCGGCCATTTGAAGGAATATCATGTTCTGAAGTTTGCGCCGCGGACATTGAATGAACAGGACTACAATTACCATAATGCCGTGTTGTCGGCGTTGACTTCATACAAGATCGCTCAGTGGTGCGGTCATCCGCAAAAAGATTGGCTGCAGGCTGCCTTCGCAGGATTGCTGCATGATATAGGAAACGTAAAGGTAGATCCTTCACTGCTACTGAAGCCTGAATCCTTAACGGATGAAGAGAAGGAAGAAGTGCGTAGACATACCACCTATGGTTATCAGTTACTGCGTAACGTTACGGCGATAAATGAAGGTGTGAGACTTGCCGCATTGCAGCACCATGAGAAGGTGGATGGGTCAGGCTACCCACTTCGGATGGAAGGCAGTCAGATTCATGTGTACGCCAAGATTGTAGCTGTAGCGGATATCTTCCATGCTATGACACTGGAACGAGCCTACAAGAAGGCACAGTCGCCTTATCTTGTGCTGGAGCAGATCTTAACCGAGAGTTTCGGGAAGCTAGACCCGGCCATCGTTCAAACCTTTATTCAGAAGTCGACAGAGCTATATAACGGGACCCGGATCCGCCTCAGTGATGGTCGCCATGGAGAGATTATCTTTACGGATCGCACACACCCTACCCGGCCTATGGTACAGGTGGAGGGCAACATTGTTAACCTCGCCACCGAACGTGAGCTATATATTGATGAAATCATTGCTTAACTGATAGTGAAGCTGTACGGCTGCTATATATCCTGGGCTTTTGATAGCTTTCAAGGAGAGAGAAATAGGGATATATCGCAGCATTATAGTTTTTCTAAAAAAAGACTTGCAATGAGTTGCTATACATGGTATATTCTAATTCCGGCCAAGAAATAACGATGCCGAGCTCGAAAATGAAGTTCGAAAAAAGAAATTCAAAAAAGAGCTTGACATTAAAACGTCGGACATGATATAGTATAAGAGTTGCTGCTGAGACATTAAGCAGACGACGAGAACAGCTTGATCTTTGAAAACTGAACAACGAGTGAGTATCGAATTCACGCAAGTGGATTCATAAATGAGAATTTAATTCTCGTCAGATGTTTCAAAATGAGCAATCGCTCTTTCTAAATACCTATTTGGAGAGTTTGATCCTGGCTCAGGACGAACGCTGGCGGCGTGCCTAATACATGCAAGTCGAGCGGAGTTGATTTGAAAGCTTGCTTTCAAATCAACTTAGCGGCGGACGGGTGAGTAACACGTAGGCAACCTGCCCCACAGACTGGGATAACTACCGGAAACG
>NZ_JBYUPV010000037.1:0-724 GCF_058133325.1 Paenibacillus sp. MAHUQ-45 | reverse complement strand
CCCAAGATCAGAACCAAACAAAACAAAAAAAAATTGCTTTCTTACGTTTCACATGTCAGGATGGTGCCAGACACTCTTATTGGATAGTCAAAAATCTCTTTTGTTTCTGTGTAAAAGGGAGGTCCTTTCAAGGCGTGAATGTTTCAGAACTTGAATTTATTTGGAAATGACCCAGCTCTTCAGTACACTGTCGTCACTTAGTTTAGCACAGGATAGAAACTCGGGTAACCAAAACACCTGGAGAAACGATTGTATGTTCAGTTCAGTTCAGTGGCTCAGTCGTGTCTGACTCTTTGGGACCCCGTGGCCTGCAGGACGCTGGGCTTCCGTGTCCATCACCAACTCCCGGAGTTCACTCAAACTCATGTCCATCAAGTCAGTGATGCCATCCAGCCATCTCATCCTCTGTCGTCCCCTTCTCCTCCTGCCCCCAATCCCTCCCAGCATCAGAGTCTTTTCCAATGAGTCAACTCTTCGCATGAGGTGGCCAAAGTACTGGAGTTTCAGCTTTAGCATCATTCCTTCCAAAGAACACCCAGGGCTGATCTCCTTCAGAATGGACTGGTTGGATCTCCTTGCAGTCCAAGGGACTCTCAAGAGTCTTCTCCAACACCACAGTTCAAAAGCATCAATTCTTCAGCGCTCAGCCTTCTTCACAGTCCAACTCTCACATCCATACATGACCACAGGAAAAACCATAGCCTTGACTAGACAGACCTTTGTT
>NZ_JBYUPV010000036.1:0-814 GCF_058133325.1 Paenibacillus sp. MAHUQ-45 | reverse complement strand
GTGCCTTCCCAGCCGCAGTGGGGATCCCCAGAGCACAACTGGGACCGCCCCCCATCCCCGCCACGACCCGGTTCCCGACCCGCGCCGCCCGGCTTCGCCCCGCCCCGGGCGCGCTCCCGGTGCGCTGCCCACCTTCACCACGGGCTCCCGGTGAGCCCCGCCCCCACGCCCGGTTCCAGGAGAGCCTCTGGGACCTCGCTCCCGCCGCCCGGTGAAACGGGAGGACAATCCATCCAGCCCACAGAGGCAATCCAAGCTGTCTAGAATTCAGGGATCCAACGAGGACTACGGAAAGGAAAGACGACCTGACCTAGGAGGGCCATGATATTCTATAGAACCGGACAAAGTTGGTTTCCAAGGAAACTTGATTCCTTGGAACCCGGAAAGCTGGTTCTTTTCATATGCAATTCCAAACCATGAGCTCCTTCCCAAAGCCTGCCTGGCCGCCAGGCCCACCCCCAACTCCCCAGAAAAAACGGCTCAAAGAAATCTTTTCCATCTCAGGCGGAAAACTGGAAGATGTCTTGTCTTGTCTGTCTGGATTGATGTCTGTGTCAGTGTGAGCCTTGTGATTTTTGATAATAGTGCTCAAGTTCTGAGTTCTTATTTCAATGGTCTCAAGACAAGGCAGCCCTTGCAAACCCAACTGCTTCCAATACAAGAAAACTTTGACCTCAGGGAATGTCAGTGTCCCGTGAACTGGGAACTAGATAATATGAAATATCTAGTAGTTTTGGTTTTGCTCCTCTACTGTAGACATGTCTAAGAGTCATCAACATGAAGCACAAGATGTTCATAGTGCCTCGGTTTGTTC
>NZ_JBYUPV010000035.1:0-1054 GCF_058133325.1 Paenibacillus sp. MAHUQ-45 | reverse complement strand
TTTCACCCGTTGCTCCAGTGGCACCTGTCACTCCGGTCGCTCCAGTGTCTCCTGTTGCACCAGTGTCTCCCGTTGCTCCTGTTGCTCCAGTGTCTCCTGTTGCACCCGTTGCCCCAGTTGCTCCAGTGTCTCCTGTCGCTCCAGTGGCTCCTGTCACTCCGGTCGCTCCTGCTGCTCCCGTTTCCCCAGTTGCTCCAGTTGCTCCTGTCGCTCCTGTTGCTCCAGTGGCTCCAGTGTCTCCTGTCGCTCCTGTTGCTCCAGTGTCTCCTGTCGCTCCGGTGGCTCCTGTGTCACCTGTCACTCCGGTCGCTCCTGTCGCTCCCGTTGCACCTGTCACTCCGGTCACTCCTGTGGCTCCCGTGGCTCCCGTTGCCCCAGTGTCACCTGTCGCTCCGGTTGCTCCTGTGGATCCCGTGTCACCTGTAACTCCAGTCGCTCCCGTTGCACCTGTCACTCCGGTCACTCCTGTGGCTCCCGTGGCTCCCGTTGCCCCAGTGTCACCTGTCGCTCCGGTTGCTCCTGTTGCTCCTGTTGCTCCAGTGTCTCCTGTCGCTCCGGTGGCACCCGTTGCACCAGTGTCTCCCGTTGCTCCTGTCGCTCCCGTTGCACCAGTGTCTCCTGTTGCCCCTGTTGCTCCCGTTGCTCCTGTTGCTCCTGTTGCTCCAGTGTCTCCTGTTGCTCCAGTGTCTCCTGTCGCTCCGGTGGCTCCAGTTTCACCCGTTGTTCCAGTGTCTCCTGTTGCACCCGTTGCCCCAGTTGCTCCAGTTGCTCCAGTTGCTCCAGTTGCTCCTGTTGCTCCAGTGTCTCCTGTCGCTCCGGTGGCTCCTGTGTCTCCTGTCGCTCCTGTTGCACCCGTTGCTCCTGTCGCTCCTGTTGCACCCGTTGCTCCTGTTGCTCCAGTGTCTCCCGTTGCTCCTGTTGCTCCTGTTGCTCCAGTGTCTCCTGTTGCTCCAGTTGCTCCTGTCGCTCCGGTGGCACCCGTTGCACCAGTGTCTCCCGTTGCTCCTGTCGCTCCCGTTGCACCAGTGTCTCCTGTTGCCCCTGTTGCTCCCGT
>NZ_JBYUPV010000034.1:0-1188 GCF_058133325.1 Paenibacillus sp. MAHUQ-45 | reverse complement strand
GTTCTTGGTTGCTGAAGGGAACTGTATGACTTGGTATTAAAAGAAGGTATGTGGCATGAAATCGCATTTTCTGAAGGAAAACGACGTCGTTCTTTCTTCCAGGTGGCAGTTTGAGGATGGGAGAAGCAAAGGAATGGGTACCGAATGGGATCAGGAGGTTGTAGGGAAAGTGGACCCCCAGAAAAGAGTGTTGTGCCTAGCACAAGGTTTCTTGAGAGGTTGAACTGCCTTTGCTAATGGATTTTAAGTTTCTTTACCTCTTCCGTGATCTCTTCTAGGTTGACCTAGAAGAGAAATCTTTTGTTAGCTTTGGCTAAGTGGAGAAGTATTGCTTCACGGTGACTTGTGTGATCCTACCTGACTGTTCTAAACCCTTTTGATATCTATGCACTGCTGCTGCTGCTGCTGCTGCTGCTGCTGCTGCGAAGTCGTTTCAGTCGTGTCCGAGTCTGTGTGACCCCATGGACGGCAGCCCACCAGGCCCCGCAGTCCCTGGGATTCTCCAGGCAAGAACACTGGAGTGGGTTGCCATTTCCTTCTCCAATGCATGAAAGTGAAAAGTGAAAGTGAAGTCGCTCAGTCGTGTCCGACTCTTAGCGACCCCATGGACTGCAGCCTACCAGGCTCCTCCGTCCATGGGATTTTCCAGGCAAGAGTACTGGAGTGGGGTGCCATTGCCTTCTCCCATATCTATTCACAAGCCTGCCTAAATCATTGACTTCTAGCCACCTTTGGGATGCCAATGACCACCCAGCCTTACCAGGCCACAGAGGAGAGAAAACACTTAACCACAGGAGGTCCGGGTAAGGAACAAGGAACTAACAAGCTCCCAGCAACCAGGATTCTGCAGAGGTCAACAAGAGGTCAGCAAGAGATGGGAGACTGCAGTCCAGAGGTCCTAGCAACTTCCAGCGAGCAGCAAAGACCCAGCATAGTCAAAACGAATTCAATGTTACCCAAAACAAATAAATAAACGGACAGAAGTTCTTGGAACACATGACTGAGGTTAGGGGTGAGGCAGTACATGTATGTGCCAGGATACTCTTAAAGTATACTCTTAACGTAGATGAGGAGAACAAGGTAGGAGGAAAACTTACTGTTTGGTTCAGGTCGCTTCGGAGCCTTTTGGGGGAACCGACCTGAAGCCAGAGTCTAGCCGAAATACACAGGCTTTGAACATCGCTGAAG
>NZ_JBYUPV010000033.1:0-1205 GCF_058133325.1 Paenibacillus sp. MAHUQ-45 | reverse complement strand
ACTGCGGAAGTGTTCGCAGTGATAGTTCCAACCTTCTGAATATACTTTGTAAATACTTCAAAGTCCGGTAGGTACAGCAGGTTCACGCGACCTTCTTTATAGGCCTTTTCAAGGGAAGAGTAGAAATCCCCACCTTTAGCTGTGAAAGCATTCGTAGCTACTTCATAAGATGCTTTTAGGTCTAGAGGAACGTATTTATCTCCGTTCTTCACTTCAATACGCAATACACGTTCGTTCACAGGTTTTGTAGAGTCGTAATAGAATTTCAGCCCTGCAACGTGTGGGAAACGTCCATCTGCTGCTGGAGCTTTAGAAACCCCATTCTCCATGGCATCCTTAATCTCTTGTCCGGTCAGAGTGATCGTGACCAGATCGTTGTTGAATGGAAGTACTCCGAGAACTCCACCTTGTGTAATCGGACCTTCTTTGATAGATTCACGAATACCGCCGCCGTTTTGCAGAGCGATTACGGCATTAGTGCCCGCTTTTTGAGCTGCATAAAGCATACCATCGGCAATCAGGTTACCAAGGTTGGTTTCCTTTGTGCGAACATTATCACGAACGCCGTTTAGAACGACCTCTGTCTTACCTACTACTTCATTGGTTAGCTCTTGAATGCCTGGCTTATACTCGGTATCTAGGATCTTCTTCGCTTCAGGATCCTCTGCGATCTTGTATTTGCCGTCAGCGTTTTTAGCATCGATGGAGATTAACTGGTCTTTCCAATCCGTCAATACGCCATCTTTGTTAAATTTAACTTCAAGTTGACCCAGGAAAAGTCCCTTTTCGCCGGTCTGTACAATTAGCTTCGGTGCTTTTGGATCACTGTTATCTACAACGGCTTGATCCAGTTGCGTGTGGCTGTGACCACCAACGATAATATCAATGCCGTTAACGGCTTTGGCTAGCTTCAGATCTTCTTCATAGCCAAGGTGTGAGAGCACAATGATCTTGTTAATGTTCTCTTTTTCAAGCATAGCGACCGTAGCTTGTGCCTTAGCGACAGCATTCTCGAAAGTCACTTTACCTGGCGAAGCAATGTTGGCCGTATCTTCAGTCGTCAGACCAACGATCCCGATCTGTTGGCCGTCGATTTCTTTGATCAGTGCAGGATAGATTGTTCCGGCATTACCTGACCGACCGATTTCATTGATGAACATTTTGCTAAGAATCTCATCCTCTGAGAAGTTCACATTGGAGGAGAC
>NZ_JBYUPV010000032.1:0-1227 GCF_058133325.1 Paenibacillus sp. MAHUQ-45 | reverse complement strand
TAGACCTGTTGATTAGCTAAATTATGAGTTTAAATACATAATTTAGCTAAATAAATTCTCCACTCCGACGACACTGTTTGTAAACTTAATAATCGTGCGAAATCGGCAAATGTTAATTTTGCGCTCCAATGCACGACCTTTTGACCTTCGTCAAACAGGAGTTTAAGCAAAACATAAACAAGTAAGGCCACGTACAACTGGCCATATACAGCGTTCGGCGTGGTTCCGAACAACTTCGGAATGTTAAGATGCTGTTTTATCCAGCGAAAAAACACTTCGATTTGCCAGCGTTTTTTATAGATTTCAGCGATGCTTTCAGCCGAATGCCAATGCAGGTTTGTCGCTAAAAGGACAGGTTTCCCTTTCGGATCGGTCAGAACCACCACTCGAAACCGATTCCGGGTCAGAGACTTCATCCTTCCTAACTGGCAGGTTAAATCCTGTGTAATCGTTCCTCCAAAAGAAGTCTTCCGTTCCCTTGGAACCGGGTCATGAAAGTGAGTATTCTCACGGATTCGGATCACAAAAGATTGACTATTCTTTGCCTCCTGGTAACTGTCGAATACTTCGTGCTTGCTATAGGCACGATCAGCGACCAAAATAAACCTGGGGTCTACCAAGTCGATAGCGCTATGGAGATCATGTTCTGTCCCCGTCGTTTCGGTCACTTGGTGCAACGCACCTTCGTCTCCGGTGAGGGCAACATGGAGCTTAACGCCTGCTTTTTCGCCTTTTAAGGGCGCCCAAGGGAGTCGTCCCAGGCCCACGGTGATCTGCGTGGAATCGACGATCAGTAATTCCGTCGGGATACCAAGGCAGCGTTTCGTTTCCCGGTTGCATTGCTGGATCAAGAGATGTAACAATTGTTTGAAACATTCAAAAGGAACATCTTTGGCTTTTTTGGAGAGGGTCGAATGATCGACTTTCTGGAGTCCAACGCCAGGCATACGCTGCTCCCCGTCTCGATAGCCGTCCCACCCCTGGAATGCAGCCTCTGCCAAGAAAAGAAACAGGGAATAGACGGTGAACTTTCGAGCGACATCGATGTAATTGAACTCATTTAGAATCGATAACACCTTTTCTTCCGGAATAAACGATTGCAGGATATTCGATAATGAAGTAGAATTTTTCATGAAGTCGCCTCGTTTCCACTGTTTGTAGGGGTACAAACACTGTAACGAACGGGCGGCTTTTTTTCTACCTTTTTTTGGCTAATCAACAGGCCTA
>NZ_JBYUPV010000031.1:0-1491 GCF_058133325.1 Paenibacillus sp. MAHUQ-45 | reverse complement strand
ATTTCAGAGTACCCGAGAGCCAACAGATGTTTTATGATGAGAACACCAACGTATAAAGGCTAGGTGAATCTCATGTCTACGCAAAAAAACACATCCTCTTTGGCGGCACCGGATTTTTCCTTTTTTAATCAAATGTACATTCACAGCACCGTCCTCCTGAGACGGTTTATCCGTACACTGACGACGTTGTCTACTCATTTGGGTGCTTCCATCTCAGCGGCCAGCGCTGACAATGCCGAACGGCAAGGAATCGGTCGTTTGCTGAATAATCCCGCGCTTAGCGAAGAAAATGTCATGGATTGCTACCGCAAGGAAACGCTTAGGCAGATGAACGAAAGTGGCCAAAACGTCTTTTTGTGCGTGCAAGACACGACGGGGGTCAGCTACGGGAACCGGGAAAAGACGGTTGGACTTGGTGAATATAACGACTCAAAAGCCAAGGGATTATTAACACACACCGCCTTGCTTTTGACTCCCTCGGGGCTGCCCCTTGGTTTGCTGTATCAAAAAACATGGGCCCGCGAGCCTAAACCCAAAGGACAGCGTAAGGTCAGCCGGCCGTACGAGGAAAAAGAGAACTACCGCTGGACGGAGGCAGCTCAAGTGAGCGCAGCTGCGGTACCGGCGCACATGAAGCTCATTCATATCGGGGACCGGGAAGCCGATTATTTTGAGTTTTTGCACCTGCTGCAAAAAGAGGGTCAGTCGTATGTGGTTCGCTCTGTACAAAACCGTATCACTGAAGGGGAAGGGGCACGCCTGTGGGACAAGGTGCGCGCACAGCCGGCAGCCGGTGAGATCTGCGTATCGCTTCCTCGGGATACCCGCCGGGGGACCCCGGCACGGGAAACGACGCTTGCCGTTCGCTTTACAAGTGATACGGTACAGGTGCCTGCTCATTTGCAACAAAAAGGCGCGGGGTATCCGCCTCTTTCCTGTACCCTCATTCACGTTGTCGAAGTTACACCACTGGCAGACCAGGCGCCGATTGAATGGTTTCTGCTAACCAATGTCCCCACCCCAAATGCGGAAGCAGCTGCGGAAAAGGTAGGGTGGTACGTGCAACGCTGGAAAATAGAACGGTTCCACTATATTTTGAAAAGCGGTTGCGAAGTTGAAAAGCTGCAAGAGCAGCATGCAAACAAGCTGAAAAAGCTGATCCTGATTTACTCTATTATTGCGGTGCAAATCCAGCACTTGACGTACTTGGCCAGACAGCAGCCAGACGCTCCTTACACAAAGGTAATGAGCGAGGAGGAATGGCAGGTGCTCTACCGGATTGCGTATAAAACCACGATGTTGCCCAAGTCCCCTGCAAACGTGCGGGAAGTCGTTCTGGCCTTAGCCAAACTGGGTGGGTTTTTAGGCCGCAAAAGTGATGGTGATCCAGGAGCCAAGGTTATCTGGAAAGGTCTTCAGGCTTTTCGAACAGTGTTTGAGTCGTATTCCTTTTTACTGTAATTTTTTTCTATTGCAGTGATACAGGATTAG
>NZ_JBYUPV010000030.1:0-1498 GCF_058133325.1 Paenibacillus sp. MAHUQ-45 | reverse complement strand
CTGTAGCGGGAAAGGGCTTCATCTTGCGATGACGGGGGAGCCACGTGGTTTTTCTCGAGTTACGGCGGGATTCTCGAGTTACGACGGGGAATTCAGGCTGCCTCTTGTGTTGGCCCAGGCAAGTCCAATCTTCCATTCGAGTTGCGAAGGAAAGCTGGGGATTGCTCTCGAGTGACTGCAGGGCCAATAGACCTCATCTAGGCTTGTGTCCAGAAGCCAATGTTCCTCTCCAGGGGCGACAGGGATCTCGGGGTTGCATTCCAGACGCACCCGGGGAGACAGGCATTCATCTCGAGTGGAAGCAAAGAACCCCGCTCTGCTCTCGAATCGCGACGGGTATCTCTTGGAGCTCACTGGGTGGACTCAAGGGAGTCAAGCCTCCTGAGGCGTTTGGAGAGAGGTCGCGAGATTGGTCGCTAGGCCATGCAGGAGACGAAGGCCCTCATCTCTCGATGACGGGGGAATCTCGGGGTTGTTCTCGAGCGGCGGCCCCAGTGTGCGGTTTCTCACGAGGTACGACGGCGAGGTCAGTGAGCCTCTCGTGGGGCGCCAGGGAAGTCGGGTCTCCATGCGAGTGGCGAGGGGGAGCGCGTCATTGCTCCCGAGCCATGGTAGGGGAATCTGGCCTCGAGACGTGTTGAAGAAGGTCTCTCGAGGTCTTTCCCGGGTTGAGGCAGGAAACCCTGGGTTCCCTCGACTTGTGCAGGTGACCTCAGGGGGCTTCTCATGGTGGCTCTGAGAAGCCAGGGAAACTGGAGGTGGGAGGGGCCTCTCGGGACTCCACTGGGTTTGGTGCATTGGAAGAGGGCCTCATCTCCAGTTGAGGCAGGAACCGCAGGGTACCTCTGATTTCAGACTCCGATCGCAGGGTCCCTGCAGACTGGGGACAGGAGAGTCAGGCCTCGTCTTGGGTTGAGGCATGGAACTCCGCTTGCCTCTCGAGATGTCCCCGGGGAGAGAGGCCGCTTGTCGAGCTGTCTTTGGAACCTGGGGTTTTTTTCCGAACGATGCACGGAAAAACTGCCCCTTCGTGTTGACTTCATTCACAGGGTGGAGTTCGGAGAGGTGTCCGGGCATCGGGTTCTTATCAAGAGGGGACCGGGAAATCGGGGTCCTACGGAATGTGGAACCACCCACGAGGCCACGTCTGGAATGTCTTCGTGAGACCGGCCTCATCCTGAGGTGCGACCGGAAGGTCGGGAACCCCTTCCAGACAAAGCAGGGGAGTCGACCCTCCTGTCCAGATCAGGAGGGGAGAAAGGGCTCAGAGGAGGGGGTGCCGGAAAACCTCAGTGTTCCTCTCGAGGGAGACCGGGATTTCGGGGAACTTTGTGGGTCGCATCAAGGGTGCCAAGTGCCCTTTCGACCTCCAATTCCTAACGTGGGACTTCTCCTGAGGCGCTGTAGCGGGAAAGGGCTTCATCTTGCGATGACGGGGGAGCCACGTGGTTTTTCTCGAGTTACGGCGGGATTCTCGAGTTACGACGGGGAATTCAGG